>JAZSLG010000141.1:0-24148 GCA_045535235.1 Candidatus Stercoripulliclostridium sp. | reverse complement strand
TATATATGATTAGGAAAGTAGCGATTTTATGTATATTTAGCTTTTTTTACCAACAATTTTACCTTTTATTTACTATTTTCAAATGGATTTATTTAATATACTATCGTACTTATAGCATGTTATAATTATGATACTAAAAAGCTCATAATTTTCCCCCTTATCATAGCGAAAGAGGTACAACAAGTTTTTGTTGTACCTCTTTTGCTTTGTTTTTTTGTGTAAAAAAAAAGAGCAAGTAAACTTGCTCTTTTGATAACTTGTTCGCTCTCTTATCTCTTTGAGAATTGAGGTGCTTTACGAGCCTTGTGTAGACCGTATTTCTTACGTTCTTTCATTCTGGGGTCACGAGTTAGGAAACCTGCAGCCTTTAGAGAAGGACGAAGAGTTTCATCTACCAAGCAAAGAGCTCTTGCTATACCATGACGGATAGCGCCTGCTTGTCCGGTAGTACCACCACCACGAACGTTAACTGCTACGTCATACTTATCAAGAGTAGAAGTAAGAACTAAGGGTTGACGTACGATGAACTTGAGGGTTTCAAGACCGAAATATTGGTCGATAGTTCTCTTATTAATAACGATATTGCCTTCGCCACCGGGAATAAGTCTTACGCGAGCAATAGCTTTTTTACGTCTGCCGGTTCCCCAGTATTGAACTTTCTTTTTAATAACTTTCTTTGCGGTCATAATTCACCTCTTAATAATTAAGCTTTAACTCAACGGGTTGTTGTGCTTGTTGCTTGTGTTCAGCGCCAGCATAAACAAAGAGTTTGGAAAGCATATGTCTGCCGATGGTGTTCTTGGGAAGCATACCTTTAACAGCGTGCTTTACTGCGAACTCGGGCTTGGTTGCCATTAGTTTGTCGTAACGGATTTCTTTCAAACCGCCAACGTAACCAGTGTGGTAACGATAGTATTTCTTTTCTAACTTTTTACCGGTTAGAACAACTTTGTCACAGTTAATAACGATAACGTAATCACCCGTATCAACGTTGGGAGTGAAGGTGGGCTTATTCTTGCCACGAAGAATCATTGCAACTTGGCTTGCAAGTCTACCTAGTGCCATGCCGGTAGCATCCACTACGTACCATTTTCTTTCAACGTTTTCGGGCTTTGCCATATATGATTTCATGGTAAATCCTCCAGTTTTTTATCGATTCTTTTGAGTCGGAGGGGCTAGTTCTTTCTCAAAAATGTCGCGTGCCTAAATATAATATTATATTACTTAAGATAAGTCAAATAAAAAACGATATTTTTTCACTAAAAATTATATTTTTATTCATTATAATCAATATATTCCACTTGTTTCAAGCACAAACCACAAGCGGGGTAGGTTTTTCCGCCCGCTTTTCTATTTCCCGTAGTAAGCATTTCTTCTATTGCGGTCTCGGGAAGTTTGCCTTTTCCAATAAAATATAGCGTTCCTACCATAATTCTAACCATGTTGTAAAGAAAACCGTTTCCGGTAATTTCAAAAATTACCTCATCACCTTTTTCCACTATATTAAACTCGTAAATCTCTCTTTCCGTACTATTAATGGAACTTCCGGTTGAACAAAACGCCTTAAAGTCATGCTTTCCAATTAGCGCACGGCTTGCCCTTTTCATTTTTTCCACGTCTACGGGAGGTAAAACACGTGCATAAAAACGGTCTTTTAACGGCGATGCACTCTCGTTAACGTAACTACGATATACGTATGTTTTGCGCTTAGCAGAATACTGAGCGTGAAAATCCGGAGCAACTTTGAACATTCGTTGTATTTTAACGTCGCTTGGAAGCAAACTGTTTACCGAATACGTCGTGCTACGAGTATTAAGTTCCTTTTCACTCTCAAAATGAGCTACTTGACCCTCTGCATGTACACCGCTATCCGTTCTTCCACTGGCATAAATAATCGTTTTTACACCAAGCACTATTTCTAGCGCCTCTTCTATTTTTTGTTGAACAGATATCGCGTTCTTTTGGCGTTGCCAACCTGCATAATCGGTGCCGTCGTATTCTACAACCATAGCGTAGCGCATTAATACAACCCCCAAAAGTTATTATTTACCGCAACAACTAACGTAATAAAAATACCGGTAACCAAAGTAGCAAAAAGGTCACGTAATGATAACGTAGCTTTCTTATATTTCGTTCGATTGGGCGTGGCGTTATAGCACCTTGCATCCAGTGCCAAAGCCAATTCGTCTGCACGCCTAAAAGCAGAAACGAACAGTGGAATTAGTACCGGCAAAAGCGCTTTTGCACGCTTTAATAAACCGCCTCTATCAAAGCAAGCACCCCTTGCTTTTTGCGCCATCATAATCTTGTCTACCTCTTCCATCAAAATAGGAATGAAACGAAGTGCAATTGACATTATTATTGCAATATCATGGGTAGGCACTTTAATTAGTTTTAACGGGTACATTAGGCTTTCCATGCCGTCGGTAAGTTCCATTGGCGTGGTTGTATAAGTCAATAACGAAGTACCCATTACGAGGAAGATTAACCTTAGTGCAAGATTGACGGCAGTAAGAATACCGCCATCGGTAATGGTAAAAATCCACCATGAACAAAGCACCTTACCTTCCGCATTTGCAAACAGGTTAATTATGCTCATTATAATGACGATAAAAATAATCGCTTTAATGCTTTTTAATACCCTTAAAACCGGAACTCGGGATACCAAAGTAACAAGTAATATGAATGTGCCTACCGCCACGTAAGCATACAAATTCTTTACTAAAAACACCATTACGATAAAGGCTACAGTAAGAAGTAACTTCACCCTGGCATCAAGCTTGTGTACAACGGAATTGCTTGGATAGTATTGACCAAAACTTACTTCACGCATGGTAGCCTCCTCGTAAGTAGGTCAACGAATTCTTTTTTTGTAAGCGGTGTTTCGCCAAGGTCTATTCCTTTTTCTTTTAGGCTTAAAGCAAGCGCTACTACGTGTGGTACTTCCAAACCCGTTTCCTGTAATTTTTCCGGGTGCGAAAACAACTCTCTGGGGGTAGTGTCGTATAAAAGCTTGGATTCGTTTAGCACTATAACTCTATTACAATATTCGGCGATTTCATCCATATTGTGCGAAATCATGATTACCGTTTTAACGTAGCTTTCTTTAAGCTTTTTAACGAGGTCTAAAATTTCTCTCTTTCCTTGTGGGTCCAACCCTGCAGTAGGCTCGTCTAACACCAAAATTTCGGGGCGAGAAGCGATCACACCTGCAATTGCAGCGCGTCTCTTTTGACCACCAGAAAGCTCAAAGGGAGATTTATCTTTCACTTCTTCATAATCTAAACCGGTTAACTCCAAAGCGTACTTGGAAAGTATGCTTGCATCTTCTTTTGACATGCCGAAGTTTAGTGGACCAAACTCTACGTCGTCTTTTACAGTATCGGCAAAAAGCTGATATTCGGGATATTGGAAAAGCATTCCCACCGTTTTACGCAACGTGCCAAGATCTAACTTTTTGGAATGCAACTCCATTTCCCCTACGAAAATCTTACCGTGCGAAATACGAATGAGGGCGTTGAAATGTTGACAAAGAGTACTTTTACCCGAGCCTGTGGAGCCTATTATTCCAATGGTATCCCCTTCGTTTATGACAAAACTTATATCGTCAAGAGCCACCTTTTCAAAAGGTGTTTTGGGAGAATAGGTATATCTAAGATTTTCTACTTTAATTTGCATATATTCTCCGCAAGCTCCTCGTCGGTCAAAGCAAAGTCCACGTCGTAACCCATTTCTTGTAAAGTCATAGAAATAGAGGTCGCAACAGGAAGTTCAAGCGATGCTTTTTTTATGATATCTTTTTGTGCAAAAACTTCTCTGGGGGTACCGGTACAGAAAATCTCGCCTTCGTTAAGCACTATTACCTTATCGGCTTTAATAGCCTCTTCCATATAGTGGGTAATCAAAATTACCGTCATGGATTTTTCTTTATTTAATCGAATAGCCGTCTCCATTACTTCTTGCCTACCCTTAGGGTCTAGCATTGCAGTCGATTCATCTAGTACAAGTATCTCGGGAAGCATAGATAGAACGCTTGCAATTGCAATACGCTGTTTTTGACCGCCACTAAGTTTATTAGGGGAACGATGACGATGTTCGCTCATATTTACCGTTTCGAGCGCCCACGTTATACGTTCCTCTATCTCCTCGCGTGGCACACCCAAATTTTCGGGGCCGAAGGCAAGATCGTCTTCTATAATAGAAGCTACCATTTGATTGTCGGGATTTTGGAAAACCATACCTATTTTGGAACGAATTTCGTAAATTCTGTTTTCGTCCACAGTATCTATACCATTAACTTTTACACTTCCTTCATCGGGAAGAATAAAGCCGTTAAGAAGCTTTGCAAGAGTGCTTTTCCCCGAACCATTATGTCCAAGTAACACGCAAAATTCACCCCTACCTATGGTAAGGTTAACGTTCTTAACGCCACGAGCAATAGTTTCGCCCTCCGCGTTACGATAGTCGTAGGATAAATTTTGCATTTCTATAACGACGTTTTTATTTTCTACTTGATTTTCCATAACTTATTTATTTTAACATAAGTTAATTTAATTAACAATTAAAATTAATGTTATAAAATATAAAATAAAACTCACACAATGGTGAGTTTATTAAAAATCAATTGGGATTTTTTTAGCTAACGAATAATTAGTAAACCTAAAATCTTTCGTAACCTCTTTTATTATCTCTATTTCTTTTGGCACTTCATAGGGAGTATCTTCACTGGGAAGTTCTATTTCCATCACGTCAAAGTTTCTAAAAAAAGGAAATCTGTCAATCTCATAGTTTAGCGCGTTTTTAGCAATAACGTATCTCTTTTTGAAGATTATATTCAACGCAAAATCACGCTCTTTTTGTAGCTCAAGATACAATTCTAGCCCTATTTCTCGTTCTATTTCTTCTCTGGTGAACTCGCCTTTTGTAGGACGCTTAAGAGTGAAAAAATATCTCCTACACCCATCTTCTTCAACCATTCTTATACGGCGCACCGGAAAATCTTTATCCGGCACAAGAAAGGCTTGTTCTATTTCTTTTACCTTTGCGCCCATATCCAAAAGAGTTTCATCGGGTAATTTTTTAATTAAAAATTTTCTTTCTATTTCCAGTGCCATGCTACTTACGCCCTTTGCAATTCGATATAGAAGGTGGAACCCTCTCCCACCGAAGTTATTACGCCGTAAGCGCCACCGGGGTGCTTACTCATAACGCTTTTAACGATTGATAAGCCCAATCCGGTACCTACCGTGGAACGGCGATGAGATTTATCCGACTTATAATATCTATCCCAAATATGAGGTAGTATTTCAACGTCAACACCCTCGCCGTTATCTATTACTTCCACTCTAACTATACCGCCTTTGACGAAAGCTTTAACAACGACTTTTTTGTCTTCGCCAGAATAATTTACAGCGTTATTAATAAGGTTGTATACAACTTGGGTGAGCTTGTTTTCATCGGCATAGACGAAAGCTTTTTCGTCGTGTTCCCATTCAAGCGTATATCCCAAATGCTCAATGAGTTTTCCATGTCTAACTATAAGCGCATCCAGCACCTCGATTAAATCGAAACGAGTGAGATTAAGTTCCTCGTTTCCCTCTTGTTCTTTCGACAAAGAAAGCATATCGTTTACAAGGTTAGTAAGCCTAGTGGTTTCATCTATTACCACTTGGAAATTTTCCGCAGTTGCTTCACTGGGAATATCGCGCATGAGTTCGGTATAACCTTTAATAAGCGTAAGCGGGGTACGTAGGTCGTGGGAAACGTTTGCAATGAGTTCGCGTCTATAATGCTCAACTTCGTTAACTTCTTTTTGTGCATCTTGCAAGCTATCACGCAATTCCAAAATTTCTCTAAATCCAGATCCGGTTATTTGTAGGTCCGCGCTACCAGAAGAAATCTCTTTAGCCTGAGACGTCAGTTCGATAATGGGAGCGCTTATTTGATTGCTTAATCGATAACTCAAATATCCGGAAAGTATTGCCGTAAGTACGCTTACGATAATGAATATTATAATTAAAGTTTCGTTATAAGCGTGTGTGGGGCTAACCACGGTGTCAACTAGTATTGCGTAATTTTCACCCAATGCATTTTTTGCAATCAAAGTATAAACGTAGTATTCTTTGGTATCTTGTTCACCCCTTGGAACGCTACCTTCATAAATGGTATTTTCATAATTATCATCATGAGGAATGGACTCCATTTCTTCACTATACACTCCGCCCTTCTCCTTTGCTTTATCGTAATATCCCTCGATAGATACCGCAGTAAATGCATGGATAGAACAGTCTTCCCTTGCTTCTTGTGAAAGATAAATTTCGCCGTCTTTATCTGCGACTATTATACAAACATCGTTGTCAAATGAAAGCCTTTTTACCAAAAGGGACAAGTCCGCGTTGTCGATATTTTCAGCAATTAAATCCGCAGATTTCTTTGCTTCGTTTACGCGAATAGCCTTAAAAACAGTTCCCGAAATGGCAAAACCAAGAGCCCAAAATAGCGAAATTACTATTAGGGAAAAAGCTACGAATATAAGTAGCATTTTTAAAAATAACGGGGTGTTGTCCCCGTATATTTTATCTAATTTTATTTTAGCCATCAAACCTATAACCCATTCCTCGTAACGTTACAATATATTGTGATGCGTTACCCAGACTCTTTCTTAATAGCTTAATATGGGTATCAAGCGTTCTATCGTCGCCATAAAAATCATAGCCCCAAACCTCGTTCAAAAGCTTTTCGCGTGAAAGAGCTATCCCTCTATTTTTTACCATGAAGAAAAGTAGTTCGTATTCCTTGGGGGAAAGGTCCACTTGCACTCCTTCGACTGCAACTTTACGCGCGGTAAAATCCACCCTCAAGAGTTGATTTTCATATATTTCAACGTTGGTCTTTTGGTTGTTTACGCGATTCATAACCGCATTAATACGAAGCATTAATTCTTTGGGTGAGAAGGGTTTGCCGATATAATCGTCGGCGCCTATTTCCAATCCGTGTATTTTATCATACGTTTCAGTACGTGCAGAAAGCATTATAACCGGTAAGGTGGAGAATTTCCTAATCTCTCTAACCGCACTAAAGCCGTCCAACTCGGGCATCATTACGTCCATAATAACTATATCATAGGATCCTTGCTTAACCTTTTGTATTGCTTCCAAACCATCTTCTGCTTCGTCGTAACTAAAGCCTTCTAACGTGCAATACTTGGCAACGAGTTCGCGTATTCCTTGTTCATCGTCAACTATTAGTACCTTATACATTTTTCTTCTCCTTTAATCACAATCGATGCGATTAGTCAAAACCAACCTTATGGTTCCTTCTACGCCCTTTCTCCTGTAAACTATTTCTATTGAGTCTCCCACTTTTTTGGAGTTTAGTACTTTTTCCCACTCCTCAACGGTAGCTACCGTCTCACCCGCAACCGAGACAATGTAATCGTTAGCCCTAAGAGTAGTATGTACGTCTTCGCCGTTTACACCCATAAAATATAAGCCAGCCACGGTGGTTGAAGAGTTATTAATTTCTCTTACATCGAATACCTTGGTATTAACTCTGCCTTTTACGTAACCTAGAGTTATGAGGTCTACACCCAATTCCATGGTCTCGTTAATGGGAGAAGCAAAACCAATATTATTGCCGTACTCGCCTACGCCTCTTGCGTTAACTATGCCGACAAGCGCTCCGTACATATTAAATATACCGCCTCCACTATCGCCGGGATTTAGGGGACAAGAAAGTTGGACTAAGTTCTTCATCTCCTTCCCACCAATTTCCACAGAACGATTTATTGCCGATACGTTACCACAAGTTACGGTACCACCCAAACTGCCAAACGGATTACCAATAGCAACTATTTCTTGTCCAGATAACAAGTCGTCGGAATCTCCTACCGTTGCTGAATTTAGCGTTTTGGCATTAATCTTAACGACGGCGATATCGGTTAATTTATCTCCTCTTACCCATTCTGCGTTATACTCTTCGCCGTTGTAAAGTCTAACCTTTACTTGTTCCGCGTCCTCTATAACGTGATAGGCGGTAAGAATATAGCCGTCCGTTGCCACTATAACGCCACTACCTGCTCCACTGCTGACTAGGGAAGCGTTGCGCGTGGAAAAAGTAGCCGATTCGGTATATATTTCAACCACGCTTTGCTTAACTTCTTTAGCAACTTGCTCCGGAGTTTTAATTTCCGACGTAGAAGAAAGGTTTTCCGTCCTATCCGTAAAATCACGATAGATAACGGTAGGATTGGTAGTATTTGAATTATTATCTGCACTATTTTTAGACACCAAATGAGCGCCTAAAAATCCACTGCCTATGCAAGAGCCCAGTATAAACAACACAAGAAAAACTACCGCAACGGGACTCATCCTTTTTACGGTAGGAACTCTTGGAACGCGTGAGCGTACTTCGTAGCTATAACGGTGATTGTTATACATGGCTCTCCTATGAGGCAAGCTATTTTGTTATTATAATATAATAAGCGAATATGAATTTCTAATGAACCGAGCGTGAATTTTTAGGTTTTTTGCCAAAAATTCCCCGTTTTTCCTTTCACAATCGTGCTTTACTATACTCTGAGGAAGCGTTCTTTGTAAGCTTTGATTGCTTGTTCAATACATTTGCGTGCTTTTTTAGCATCATCAACTTTCATTACCGCAGTATGCTTACCTTTTTCAAGGTTCTTATAAACGGTAAAGAAGTGCGTCATTTCTTGCATAATGTGAGGAGGCAATTCGCTAATATCTTTATAACCGGACCATGTGGGATCGCCGAAAGGGATTGCTATAATTTTCGTATCTTCAAAACCGTTATCAGTCATGGAAATCATGCCTATAGGATAGCATCTGCAAAGAGCGAGAGGAACTATAACCTCGCTAGAAAGAACCAATACGTCTAGGGGGTCAAGGTCTTCTGCAAAGGTGCGGGGAATAAAGCCGTAGTTTGCCGGATAGTGAGTAGAGGTAAATAAAACTCTATCTAAAATTAGGCAACCGGTTTCCTTGTCCAGCTCGTACTTATTCTTTGAACCCTTGGGGATTTCTATAACTGCCAAAAAGTCATCGACGTTAATTCTTTCTCTGCTAATATCATGCCAAATATTATTCACAATAATTCTCCTTACGTTGTGTTTTAGTCAAAAATCAATGTGGAATCGCTTACTATTTATTTGTATCCGTAGTTTGGGCTTCTTCATTAACAACTTCGGTAGCCTCAACTTCCACTACTTCAGTTTTTTCATCGTTGTCTTTACCCATCTTTTCAGCTACGCTGTCAACTACGTTATCAACGGTTTTTTCCACTACTTCCTTTGCCTTTTGAATGGTTCTTCTAATAACGCCAAAAATCTTGATTGCAGCAAATATAACTAGTGCTATAAGTAGGAAATCTAGGCAAGCTTGAATAAAGGTACCCCACAAGATTTCTACTATAGTGCCGTCTGCTTGAACGACCTCGGTTTTAAGAACAGTAAGGTCGGTTTTGATAATCAATCCCAAAATGGGCATTATGATAGAATCGACCAAACGATTTACTATATCTTTGAAAGCGCCACCAACGATAACACCGACTGCCATGTCGATTATGCTACCGCGATTGATAAACTCGGCAAATTCTTTGATAAGACTCTTCTTTTCTTTCTTGTCTTTTTTCTTTCCAAACATTGTTAATTCCTCCAAATGTGTTATTTATTTTTTTGTTTTAATTTCTTTCTTCGTCCAAATAGCTTGCCATAGCGTCCGCAACGTGAGTGAGGACGGCAAGTGGATATTGTTCGTAGGCTTTTGCTATTGCATAGCTACCGCCCCTAACTCTTTCGTCGTATCCGCCCATGTGCCAGTTGATGCATATTGCTTCCTCTCTGGTTAAGCGCATGAAGCCGTTAATAATATAAACCGATTTTTCGCCGTGTCCGTAAGGCAATAGCTCGTCGATAGCATAGTAAGGTACTTTCACCCAACTGCCGTCAGGTTGCTTTTGATTGCGATAATCAACGACGTACATACCTATTTTGCAAACGTCGTGCAGAAGAGCAATAATAGCAACGCTTTCGCTACTAACTTTCTTTGCCCATTCGCTTTTTTCATGTTCAACAAGTTCCTTCAAGCGGTAATATACGTTTAGGCTATGCTCGCATAACCCGCCCTCTCTTGCGAGATGGAACTTCGTAGATGCAGGAGCTGTAAAAAAGTCGCTATTTTCCAAATATTCCAACATTTTTTGTGCGCCTTCACGCTTGATTTCACGATTGTAAATTTCGATAAATTGTTCCTTAAATCCCATTTTTACCTCACAATTTATAACTAGTATATTGGTAGTCTTTTTCACCAACGTTTACTTTAATTAATTGACTCATACCACTTGGAATGGTATAAAGTTTGTCTAATACTTCCACAACGAGAATGTTACCCATATCAAATACCGCGACTTCCAACGTGTCGTCATCGTCCAAATTATAATCGATAATCCCGCAATTCTCTATTGCTCCATCAATAACGATACTTTTATATTCGTCAATAGCAATATCGGTAACGCCAAAGTCTAAAGACGTGCCGTTTGCAATAGGTAATTCAAAAAGATGTAATACGCCAGCTTCTCTAACCAAATGCTTAGGCATTTTTTCGTTTTCTTCCACGCCGTTATCCGTTCTTAATTTAGCTCCTTTGAGAGCGTCGCGATAAAATCTGAAGCCCAATTCTTTTTCAGTAAGGTATACTTCCACGGGAATAAGGGAACTACCACAACCAATAAAAATCAAAGGAGTTGCCTCTCTAATCATAAGAGAGCGCATACTTTCGCCGTAGTTTTCTAACACCGATTTGCCAAGGTTTATTTCTCCACTTGCTAAATCTATTTCCGCCTCTACGACGTGTGCGCCAAACATGGAATACGCAACGTAGGTTTTATCAAACGCAACAAAGGGACTTGGTGACCCTAGATAGTCAATAACTTCCGCATCGTCCGAAAGATTTTTAAGGGAGGACTTATATAAAGTATAATTGTCTTCGGAAACGTAGGTTGGTATTACTCCTTTCTTTTCCGAGCCTATGATATAACGACGCCCTTCGGAATAAAAAGATTTAACGTCGCGGAGTGCCGTATTTTTTGCAATCGCATTTGGGAAGGCTTCAAAGTTCTCGCCATCCTTACTTACTGCAATTCTAATATCCGTCAGATTGAAAATATTTTTTACTGCATAATAAAGGTATATCTTTCCCCCTTGGGTAAAAGCACTTACCGAGTCGATATATCCACCGTGAAATAGCGCGACTTCACGTTCATTCCAAGTAAAGCAATCAACGGAGGAATAGTGTAAAATCATCGACTTAAAAGCTTTACTTAACGCAAAAAACAAATGGAACTCTCCATCCAAATATACAACGGAGAAAGCTCTATCTCCTCTAAAAAATGGAATATCGTTGAACATGATACTCGTTTGGGGTGCGTTATCCATATTTCTACCTCTTTATTTCTATATTTTATACTATTTTTATCATATAGTCAATTACTAGTTGCGCGTAAATATTGCGCGCGTGAGAAAAATGTGTTATACTCTAGTCATGCAAAGAGAAGATTATCCCATACCTAATTTTATAAGACCTCGCTTCAAATCGCTAGACGGCGAGTGGCAAGTGATGATTGCGGACAATGAAAAATGTCAAAATCACACCGTAGTTTTACCCTGCGAACTGGGCTCCCCAGCAAGTGGTATCGCAAATATTGATGGTGTTCACACCGCCGTATATGAAAAAATATTTGAGATTAATCCCAGCGAAAAAATGGGTACGACTCTACTAAACTTTATTGCCCTAGCCTCTTATAGTGAAATTTACGTTAACAATATTTTGGTGGCACAAAACGGCGGATATATGCATTCGTTACATTTTGACGTTTCGCTTCTTATAAAAGAAGGAGACAACCTACTAAAAGTCGTTACCAAACGTGGTGAGGGAGAGCAAGTTCCTCTTGGAATTTTGGGAGAAGTATGGTTGGAATTTAGCGCAAAAAGTTACTTTGGAACTATAAGAACACTAGGCTCCCTCATTGATAAAAACATATATATCCAAGGAGCCGTTGCCGGCGAAACCGAAGGCTATAAGGTCAAGGTAGAAATCGCTTATAACAAAAAACCGGTAGCAACATACGAGTACAGAGCAAAACCCATAATAAACCTTTCTGCAAACCTCAAAACCCAAACGGTATATCTATGGCAAGCATTAGAGCCTCGTTTTTACGAAGTCCGCATCTCACTTTATAACGAAGGCGGTGGGTTATGCGACCAAATTTATACCTATTGCGCTTTTAGAGATTTGAATTTGGTGGATAACAAACTTTACGTTAACGGTCAGCCCACTTTTGTTAGAGCAATAGAAGTTGACGGTACTTATCCTCATACCGGTTTGGTGCCAGCCAGCTCCAAGGCAATAGCCCAAGATTACGCTTCGGCAATGATGATGGGCTTTAATGCCTTACACTTTAACCGTTACCCCACGCCACGCGAACTTTACGTTGCCGACAAGCTTGGTTTAATGGTGCGTGCAAGCATGAATGGTGAAAGCAAAAATACCGATATCCCCGACTATTTTAACGCATTCGCAACCGAAATACAAATGACGTTAAATCGCGATTTTGGGCATCCAAGTTTGATTATTGAAGTACCCTTTACTAACTATACCGGTAGCGCCGTAACTCAAACTGCAACCTACAAATTAATCAAGCAAACCGACCCTACCAAGCTTTGCAGTATTAGTGGTGGCGACCTTTACGCAACCGATTTTTACGAGTTTAGAGAAAACAGCGGTAAACGCGAAGAAATCGAAGACTGGTTGATTTACCGTTATAACGGAATTAAACTCTCCGAAAAAGAAGACATGAAACGTCGCAAGCAAAAACCGGAACTTTTATCGGAAGACAAGTTGCGTACCATGCCATTTTTTATCGGTAGCTTTATAGCGGGTAACCTTCGTGCAAACGACCAGTATTCGGAGATTAAATTCATAAACACATTTGGAGAGCAATACGACCTTATTTCTGCAAGTGGTGCAGTTGGTTTTACCTTTAGTAGATTATACGACAAAGGAGAGTTGAAAAACGGTTTATTAACTGCCAATCGTGATTTTAAGATTAGTCGCGACGGCATAGCAAAGCTACGTGCCATTAACAAGAAAAAAGCTTTTGGAGAACAATAAGGAGAACAATAAATAGTTTATCGATATAATTAAGCCAACCATATGGTTGGCTTTTTTCTAATTTTAATAGCGTTTATCTCTCTTGCAAATGTTCTAAATCTATGGTATAATATTGGTATGAGAACACCAATTAAAGTATTTAGTAAAGAAACAGGTAACGCAAACAACTATCGTATTCCATCTTTAGTACGTCTTAACGACGGCTCTTTGGTAGCTAGTGCCGACGAACGCTTTTATACTTGCTCAGATAATCCCAACCGTATCGAAAAAGTAGTTAGTATTTCTACCGATAACGGTATCACTTGGGGCAAGCAAATAACTGCCGTTGCCACTCTTGGAGATGACAAACAACACTCTTCCGCCGCCATTGACCCCGCCACTTTATACGACGATGCAACGAATACTATCTTTATGCTATATTCGTTCACCCCTGCAGGCATTGGCATACTTAACTGCGGTGCCGGTTCTGGTTTGATAGAGGGTAGGCAAAGAGTAGTTAAAGGCCTTTGCAATTACGTTATAGATAACGGCGAACTTACTCATAAAGGTAAGAATATCGGCATAAAGGTAAATGACAAAGGAGACCTCTCTATTGGTGGCAATATCTTTACGGCCACCTCTCCTTACAAAGCATATGGTACTTCGTATTTGATGTTAACGAAGTCGACGGACGGCGGTAACACGTGGAGTGAACCAACTTGTCTTGATGCCATGGTAAAATCAAATAGAATGCACTTCATTGGCTCAGGCCCTGCTAACGGCATAAAGATCAAGGAAGGTAAATACGCCGGTAGACTGGTTTTCCCCGTTTACTATGGACTAACCAAATGGCCCATGAGCCTTACTTGTGCAGTTATTTGGAGTGACGATAATGGCAAAACTTGGGAAATTGGTGCTACACCCGAAATTGATGGTAGATTCCCAAAGAAAAATCCTTGGATTATCCCCGATCCTCTCATGACCACGGAAAGCCAAGTCGTTGAACTTCCCGGCGGTGATTTGGCAGTTTTCATGCGCAATCATAACAAAAAGAGAAGAATACTACGCGCTATTTCCAAAAATGGTGGTGCTAGTTGGGAAAAACCTGAATTTATAGAAGATTTACCTCATTGTATTTGTCAAATTACAGCTATCGGCTTTGAATACGATGGTAAATATACTATTGCTTGCATAAACGCAAGTGATACTAAAAAGAGAGTTAATGGTAAACTCAAAATTTCCCTTGACGAAGGAAAGACCTTCCCCTATTCCTACACTATTACAGAAGGTGAATTCGTATATAGTAGTGCGGTATACCTTGGAAATGGTGAAATTGCCGTTCTTTACGAAGACAACACAAAACACGAAGACATTAAGTTTACGGTGATAGACCTCAAAGATGTAATCAAATAATAGCAAAAAACAAACGCCCCGAAATCGGGGCGTTATTTTAATAGCTTAATAGTGATAATCCAAGGAAACGTATACGACACATTTTAGTTTATCGTAGAAAGCTTTATATCTTACACCTACGTTTTGCCTCCTTAATACATTTTCAATTATAGTCATAGATTTTTCAATTTCTTTTTTATGGTCTCTGCCCGTAGCAAGTTGATAATACAAACTTTTTTCCCGCATTGCTATCTGCCTTGAAATGCTTTGTTCAAAATCAAATAGACTGGTAAAATATTGTCCTTGCATAGTAAACACGTCTCTCTTAGTTTCCGAAACTTCCGGAAATTTCTCGTCCAAAACATGTGTTTCCATTATCTGAGCATTTGTTAGCAAGAAATAGTTTTGCAAAATCGTTCCCGTGCCTTGAGAAATGCCGTCATCAAAAGTAACGTCCAAATGATAAAATTCACCACCCCCAACGTCAACGACGTTCCATGCATGATTAACGTCAGACGTTGTACCGGGATGCTTAGACTTTCCCGTTGCGATAATGCACTTGACACCCAAATAATCCAATATAAGTTTGGTTGCCTCGGCGATGCCCTCGCATACCGCCTTCCCCTCGGTAAAAACGGAATAGGCTTGATAAGGGTTTTCCGTATTAAAGCTATACTCCACGTCTTTGATTACGTTATCGTGAACGTACTTTATGATTTCTAAATTACTTTTACCCTCGCAGGCGCTCTTGTATTCGTCTAGTCTTTTAATAATAGCGGTCGCCTTTTTATAAACGCTAAATTCCATCATATCAAAATCAAACTGAACGTTCAAACTAAAGCCACTTCTACTATATTGGAATTTAGAGTTAGTATAATAAAAAACCGGATTATCACGCAAAACGTAGTGGATTAATTTCATCATTTTATCCGTACTGCATCTGAGTCCTTTAGCAATAGGCTTAAAATACAAAATGGCGTCAAAAATTATGTCGTAATTTTGCTTATCTACGCTAGATAGCTTAGAACGATAATATTTATATGAATTTTTTGCCGTATTTATAAACCATTTCCTTTCGCGTGAAGGATTAAATAACGCCATAGTTTCTCCATAGTAAAAAGTGATTAATTTATTAATTATGATACCATACTTATAACGTGTTTTCAAGAACAAAATAAAACTCCCTTTTCGGGGAGTTTCATTTTTGTATTTTTATCAATCGTTATGCTTTCTTAGTTCTAAAAAGACTCTTGATTTTATCGGTGACAGGGGTTATTGCTCCGTTTACTTTTTCTTTAGCCTTTCCTATTACCGCAGAGATTGCATCAATCCATTTTTGAGGAATATGCTTGATTGCAAAGTATAAACCAATAAATATTCCTATGCCACCGATGGCTACCGGAAGAGCAAGAATGAGCATATCTAGGTTATATTCGTGACATAGTCCAAATAACGTCCTGGAAAACTCTAGGAAGAAACATGCGGTAAAGAACAACGCCAGTACGCTTATTAACGCAATACGTAGTTTAGTAAATGGTATGCATAGTTTAACTATAAAGGCTAGTCCTATGGCTACCGTAACGATTACGCAAACCGTGGAAATTTGTGCCTCGGTTAGATTTAACGCGGGCGAAGCCAAATATACCGTAAGAACTGCAAGTACTATTGCAATCGAACAAGGCAACGCGTTCCTAATAACCGTGGGCATAAATCTTCCCTTTACGATTTCCCTATTGGGTTCCAAAGCAAGTATGAATGCAGGCGGTCCTATGGTAATATAACCTACCAACGTCAAATTCTTGGGAGCAAATGGTAAATTTGCAGAAAGTATCATAAATATGAAAGCAAAAGCGCAGTTATATAACGTCTTTATAAGGAAAAGTGCAGCACTTCTTTGTAGGTTATTAATACATCTTCTACCTTCGGCAACGACCTTTGGCATGCTAGCAAAATTGTCGTCCAAAAGTACGAGCTTGGAAACGTTTTTACTTGCATCCGAGCCACTTGCAACGGCAATAGAACAATCAGCCTCACGTAGAGCAAGAACGTCGTTTACGCCGTCACCAGTCATGCCTACCGTGTGGCCTTTTTGCTTTAACGCCTTAACGAGCATCAACTTTTGATCGGGAGAAACCCTACCAAAAATCGTATACTTTTCGGCAGCTTCATAAACCATTTCTTCGGTGGTAAGGGTACTTGCGTCAATATAATTTTCCGCGTCTTCAAGCCCAGCCCTTGCTGCAACGCTCTTAACGGTTACCGGATTATCTCCCGATATAATTTTTATAGTAACACCTTGCTCTTTGAAGAAGTTTAGGGTATCCTTTGCTTCCGCCCTAATCTTGTCTGCAATTAAAACAAGTCCCATGAGTTCAAGACCCTCAGGGAGAGCATTGTCAACCATTTGAGAACTACCTTTTGCAACGGCAATAACGCGCATTCCCTTTGCGGAGTAACCCTCTATTTCCTCTTTGAGTTCATTACTCATGTCCTTAAAAATAAACTCGGTTGCACCCATTAGCAAAGAGCCGTTTTCAAGATTTACACCACTATATTTTCTTGCCGAACTAAAAGGCACGATAGATAGTGCCGTTTGATAATCCTTTACTTTTTCGGTATAGTCTTTTACTGCCAGTGCAGTAGGATTAGTGTCGCCAATATTATTTACCAAAGTAGCAAGAGCAAGTGAAATTTCCTCACGGCTTGCACCTTTTTCAACAAGAGAAGTAACCTCCATTTTTCCTTCCGTAATAGTACCCGTTTTATCCAAACAAAGCACGTCTACGCGAGCAAGAATTTCCGAGCAGTAAAGGTCTTGTGCAAGCGTATTGTGACGAGAAAGTTTTACAACCGATACACAGAATACCGCCGAAGTTAACGCAACAAGTCCGCTAGGTATCATGCCAATTAGGGTTCCCATAACGGTAAGTACGGTATCATTAAGTTCGTTTTGTTGGATAAAATACTTAACGCAGAATAACGCCACGCCAAGAGGAACCAGTATGAAGCTCATAATCTTGATAAACTTCATAAGTGAGTTTGCAATCTCGCTATTTTGAGCTTTGAGTTTTTTTGCACCCATGGTGATTTTGGTGGCGTAGTTATCTTGACCAACGTGTATTACCTTACTAATTGCCGTTCCGCTAATTACGAAGCTACCGCTAAGAAGTTCGTCACCGACTTCCTTGGTTACGGGGTCGCTCTCTCCGGTTATTAGTGACTCGTTTACTTCCAAACTTCCCTCTACTACTATGGCATCGGCACAAATTTGACTACCTGAGGCAAGTTCTATACAGTCGTCTAGCACTATATCTTTTAGAGCAATATTGACCTTTTCTCCATTACGAATTGCAACTACCTTGGGCGCACTCAACAGGGATAGTTTATCTATCGTGCGTTTCGCTTTTAGTTCTTGGAATATGCCCATAAATAGGTTGGTAATAACCACTAGCAAGAAGCCGAAATTGGATAATCCATCCAAATTCTTTGGCACGAAGAACAATAAAATAACGCTTATTGCAACAAACAAAAGGTTAAAAAAGGTCACTATATTCGTGCGTAGTATTTGGGCAACCGACTTGGTTTTAACGTTTTGGTCTCCGTTAATCTTTCCGTCGGCTATACGCTCCTGCACTTCGGCATTAGATAGCCCTACAATTTTATTTTCGTTAGTATCCATAACGATTTCCTCTCATATATATTGAACATATTATAACACAACGTGCGCGCGTATGCAATATATTAATTTTCGTATTGAAATATCAATAACTTGGTGCTATAATATTGACTAAGGGAAAACTAAATATAAAGAATGGAGTTAAATATGAGAAATTCGTTTGCTAAAAGATTATCAATTACCATAGTCGTAATCATGCTTGCGCTTACCATAACTCTAGGGGCAGTAGGTCTCACCATGAAAAAAGAACCCAAACGCGGTATAGTTATTGTTACCGCATTCCTTTCCGGTGGACTATATCTAAACAATCCGGACGGCACTCAAACTCAACTTTGGGACCCCGCTTTGAATTATGAAGATTTTCCTGTCCAAGAGGTAATGGATCCGGTAAACGGACTGGTACTATCAGAGGATCTTATTAACAAAGTAATTTCGGGACTCGGCGGTCTTGGTGGCGTCGTAGACGTGTTACTAAACGAAGAAAAAAGTATATTTAACAGTCTATCGGTTGATATCGTAACCGGCAAGTCGATAAAAGATATTTCTCCTGCCAATCCCGATTCTCCCAATAGACTAAAATACGGTGCAATAAACTGCTACCGTGAAACCTACGACGAAATGGTTGCGGAATACGGTGATATTGCCGAAGTCGTCGTATTCAACTACGATTGGCGTCTTGATAACGAAGATAACGCGTTACTTCTTGAGAAATTTATTAATGAACGTGGTTATGACGAAGTGGTACTCACTAGCCACAGTATGGGCGGAAACGTAGTAAGTTTATATCTCCAAAAGGAAGAAAACCGTGAAAAAGTCGTCCTTTATACCCCCTATTCTCCCGCAACGTTAGGTGCTGTTGATGCTCTTGTCTATCTTGAAGACCCGGGTAGACTTCTTGCAGGCATGGATTTGGGTGCAATAGGTGGACTTGCAAGCATGTTTGATATAGAGGGTATCGTTCGCGACGTTGCTACTCCCTTCTTAAGAAGTTTGGTAAGCATGTATCAACTTTTACCCTCACACTATTTAATGACTAGCGGACAGTACTCTAATACCGGTGACGACTACATGATTACCGTTGACGGAGAACCTATTACCACCAAAGAAGAGTTGATAGAGTTCTACAAGTCACGCCCATTCTCAAAAGTTGACGGCGAATGGATTTACCCCCTACAAGTGGAAGAAAATGGTAAAACGAGGCTGGAAAATTATTGGGAAAATTCTCGTGTAACGGTTGACGGAGTGTCTACCCACACCACCAATCTTGTTAACACCACCTACTTTATTGGTGTTGGTCAAAAAGGTGCCGAAGGCGCAAACTATATTACCAATAGTGATGGCGAAGTCGTTCTTGATACCGTTCGTTACACCACTGATGGCGACAACATGGTACTAGCCTATTCTGCTACTTGCGGAAACAATCCAAACGCAGATAACGTAGTTCGTATCCAAAACGGACACCTAAACGTAGGAGTTAACTTTAACGTTCTTCTCAAAGAGCGCACGTTTGAAGAAATCGACAAGGTTTGGAGATAATAAAACCTCTCTTAAATAACAAAAAAAGCCCACTGCCAAGTGGGCTTTCCTTTTTTATCTTTCGTTATAGGCTTTCTATAAATTGGCTTATTGCGTTTTTATATCCTTCGGTATCATTAAAAATTGCTTGAGCGTGACCGGCAGACTCTACGATAAACTTTTGTTTGGGTGCCGAGCAACTTTCGTAACACGCGTTGCACATATAATAAGGAACAAACATATCTTTTCCTCCGTGTACGAATAATACGGGAACGGCACTATTAGCAACTGCTTTAACCGCGCTATCGCCAAAACCAACCTTTGCGAATCTCTTTGAAAAATACTCTGCAATATGCAAAATGGGGAAGGGTGAAAGGTGATATATTTGCTTGATTTGATACACAAACACGTCCCAAGGCTTACTAAAAGCACTATCGCTTATAATACCTTTTACTTCATTTCCAACTTCGCCGGAAACAAGAAGTGCGGAGTTTGCACCAACGTCTATACCATGGATAAGAAATTCACTATTTTCTACAATTTCTTTCACCTTATTTATCCAGCAAAGTAAATCTTGAGACTCCTTTTTACCAAAAGTAATATATTTGCCACCGCTTTCGGCGTGGCCACGTGCCGTAACGAGTAGTACGTTATATCCCTTTTCCATATAGAAAGGAACAAATGCCGAAAAACATTTTACTGCCGAAGTTAAATATCCGGGAAGACAAATAACCGTTTTATTTGAACCGTCGACTTTGTAAAATCTGGCAAAAAGTCTAACGTCATCATCTTCCGTTATAGATTCCCAAGTAAACGACGTGCCTTTAAGAGCTTTATAACTATCGTCACGAAAATCGTTAAAATCTCTTAGGTTGGGTCCAAGAGCGCCTACGTAGGGACTTTGCTCCAACTTATCGGTGCTTTCCTTCCTGTGACAAAGGTCGCGATAGGTTAGGTAACCGGTAAGGAAAAGTACGGCGATAATGATACCGCATGCAATAACGATACAACTTATTGCCAGACCAACTATTTCCGCTGTAGTCATAATTTACTCCTAAAACTAAGGTTTATTAGCCTAATTATAACGCCAAGTCACATTTTTGTAAAGTATTTTATCTTGAAGAGAGCGCGCAACTATGATATAATAAATATATTATCCCGGTTAGGAGTCTTTATGAAACTATACGTAATGACAGACATTCACCTGTATTCCAAACGCAACTGGCTTGCCGACCCATACGAATGGGAAAGAAAAGCTACGCAAATGCAAATGCGTGAATCTGAAGATATCATACGCGAAGCCTTTGACATTATACTTGCCGACCCCGATACTAATACCGTTTTAATCACCGGTGACCTTACTGATAACGGAGAGATAAATTCGCACGAAGATTTACTCAAAATTTTTGAGGAATATACTCAAAAAGGGTTACGCATACTCGTTACCACCTCTACCCATGATTATCGTGAACTCAAAAAGACGAAATATAGCAAAGTTGACCAAAACAAAGGCCTGTCATACGGCTATGACGAGGAGTACAACTACAAAAGATTTCTCCCCTGTGCAAAGCGCGAAGACCTACGCGCGTGGTATGCTCCCTATGGTAGAAAAGAGGCTCTTTCCGTTCACGAAGAAAGCATGTCTTATACCTACGATTTGGACGAAAAATATCGTTTGATTGCCATAAACGACGACTATATTGCAAACGAGAAAAATAGCCATCGCGGACTAGACAAAGAGCAATTAAGTTGGATTTTAAACGAGGCAAAAAGGGCTACTGAAGAGGGCAAAAAAATCGTATGTTTTACGCATCATCCCGTGCTTACTCCCAGTCCCGTTTACAAGCTAATAGGCAGTCACGATATTATTGCAGATAATATTAATCTTGCCAATCTCCTAGCCGATAACGGCATTAACGTTATATATACTGGTCACTCTCATATTCATGATATAGAGTACCATAAAAGCGAAAATGGTAACCTAATTTACGATATTGCTACGGGAGCTCTCGTCGGTTCGCCTCCTCTTATGCGCAAGGTAAACTATCTTGACGACGGCACTATCGATGTTAAGACTATAGTTATAAAAGAGCTTTCTCGCTTTGACCTTAATGGTAAATCATTACCCGAATATTGCAGGGAAAGTTTCTTTGGAATGATAGAAGACATGGTTGGTGAAATGAGTGGGGATATGATTAATTTTGCAATATATGCAAACTCTATTTCCATTCGTCCTTGGACCGTTTATCAATTCTGGTGGATATTCAAAGCGGTGGGGATTTTCCTAAACAAGCTAACGGTGGGTAAAGTATACAAATGGTGCAAAAAAGAATGTGGACTTTCCCCAAAAGATATTAGTGCTATAAAGGATGAAAAAGTGGTCCCCATCATACTCGAAATGGTGGAAAAGCTGTATGCAGGTAACGCTGACATTACTCCGGATAATCCTAAGTTTAATATAATTATGGGAACGGTAGCTATCATAGACGATATTATTGCTACGCTTAAAATCAACCTTAAAAAGTTGATAGGCTTTGGTACGTTAAAAGAAATAGTTGAGCCACTTGTTTATAATAACGGCATAGACGATTACGACGCGGTTATTAATCCCCTATCCGAGCCTAAGAAGAATCCCCCGCTACCTTCTTTCCATTCCCAAAAAGGGGTTGGCTTCCTGGTTACTATTATTCTTGGAATAATTCTTACTTTCCCCATTCTTATTCCAAGCGCACTCATATTAACCCTATTAATTGCTTTACGTGGAGTTTTTAATCCTTATAAGAACTACAAAAAGGTGTTGCCACCCAGAGTACATAAGAAGAATAATAATTAATTTTATAAAAATAACGTGGAGAGTGTTACAAAAGTAGCACTCTTTTTTTATTTTATCAAAATAAAATAACTTGACTAACGCGCGCGCCTAATCTATAATATGTATGTATGCGCACTCACGCGCGTACACGAAAATATAAAATTAATTAACGAATTTACTAACGGAGGTTTTTCAATGAGCAAAAAAATGACTATTGATGGTAATACCGCTGCGTCGTACGTTGCTTATGCGTTCAGCGAAGTAGCCGCTATCTACCCCATTACTCCCAGCTCACCCATGGCAGAAGTAGCCGATGAATGGTCCGCTCAGGGCGTAAAGAACATGTTTGGTCAACCCCTTAAACTCGCAGAGCTTCAATCCGAAGCTGGCGCAGCAGGCGCAGTTCACGGTGCCCTTTGTGCAGGCGCTCTTACGACCACCTACACCGCATCACAAGGCTTGCTCCTCATGATTCCCAAAATGTATAAAATCGCAGGCGAACTTATGCCTTGCGTATTCCACGTATCTGCAAGAGCTCTTGCTGCTCACGCACTAAACATTTTTGGTGACCACGCAGACGTTATGGCTTGCCGTCAAACCGGTTTTGCTATGCTTTCTTCCAACAGCGTACAAGAAGCAATGGACCTTGCACTCGTAGCACACCTTTCCACTCTTGAAGCAAAGGTTCCCTTCCTACACTTCTTTGACGGTTTCCGTACCTCTCACGAAGTAAGCAAGATTGATGCTATCGATTACGAAGACATGAAGGCTCTCGTTGATATGAAATATATCGAAGATTTCCGCGCTCGTGCTCTTAACCCCGAACACCCCATCCAAAAAGGTACCGCACAAAACGCAGATATCTACTTCCAAAACAGAGAAGCTTGCAACAAGTACTATCAAGCAGTTCCCGCTATCGTTACCAAGTACATGGAAAAGGTTAGCGCTCTAACCGGCAGAAGCTACCACCTATTCGACTACGTTGGTGCTTCCGATGCTGAAAAGGTTATCGTTATGATGGGTTCCGGTGCAGAAGCTGCAGAAGAAACCGTTAACTACCTAACCGCAAAGGGTCAAAAAGTTGGTCTACTAAAGGTAAGACTATATCGTCCCTTTGATACCGAAGCATTTGCTAAAGCTATTCCTACAACTGCTAAGTACATTACCGTTCTTGACAGAACCAAGGAAGCAGGCTCTATTGGTGAACCTCTTTACCTAGACGTTGTTGCAGCTCTAAAGGGCAAGACCGACGCTATCATCCTTGGCGGAAGATACGGACTAGGCTCCAAAGAATTTAACCCCACCATGGTTAACGCTATCTACAAGAACATGGGTGGCGCAAACAAGACCGGATTTAGCGTAGGTATCGTTGATGACGTTACCGGCAACTATCTACCTCTTGACGAGTTCGTAAACGCTGCTCCTGCAGGTGCTATCAGCTGTAAGTTCTACG
This sequence comes from Candidatus Stercoripulliclostridium sp., assembly GCA_045535235.1. GTDB lineage: Bacteria > Bacillota > Clostridia > Christensenellales > DTU072 > Stercoripulliclostridium_A. The sequence goes on along the minus strand of JAZSLG010000141.1, from coordinate 134 downwards.
GACTAGGCTCCGACGGTACCGTTGGTGCTAACAAGAATAGCATTAAGATTATCGGCGGACATACCGATAAGTATGCTCAAGGTTACTTCGTATACGACTCCAAAGTCGGAGGCCAAGCGGTCTTAGGAAGACAA
>JAZSLG010000110.1:0-6816 GCA_045535235.1 Candidatus Stercoripulliclostridium sp. | reverse complement strand
CTTCACTCATCAACCTAGACTTTGCCGACATAAAGACCATTATGAAAAATAAGGGTAACGCACACATAGGAATTGGTAAAGGAAAGGGTGAAAACCGTACTATCGAAGCAGTTCGTCAAGCAGTACAAAGTCCTTTGCTTGAAACCAACATTCAAGGCGCAACCGATATTATCGTTTACGTTACCGGTGACGAAATGCTTACTATGGATGAAGTTCAACACTCCGTTAGCCTCGTAAAGGACGTTGCAGACCCCAATGCCAATATTATCTTTGGTACCGGTTTGGATGAAACGTTGGGCGATGCTTGTATGATTACCGTTATTGCAACAGGATTTAAGGCAACGGCGGACGGAAGAGCAAGATATAGCCAAATTAATCGCCCAATGTTCAATAATGATAGTGAACAAAGTGCAAGAATGGATAGAATGTACGGTTATAGTCACGAGGTCGCAGCTTCCGTAAGCAATAAGCCCGAAGCCGTAGAATACTCCCAACCGGCACAACCCGTTCAACCCGTTTTGAACAACGAACCCGTTGGTAGAATGGATATTGGCGGTGCCTCTAAAATACCTCCTTTCCTACAAAGAATTAAAGACAAAAACAACAAATAACGTTTAATTTTACCAATGAAAAGCAAGCCGAATTTGGCTTGCTTTTTTATTGTGAAATCAACTTGATTTTAACGATATTATGGCGTAAAACGAAAAAAATTAATGGAAATTAATACTTTTGACATTTTATCTGTGGCACTAAGCGTTGTGACTCCCGCATACTTGATAGTATACCTTACTATGAGCCTGGTAAGAAAAGAAACTAGCCTCACAAGGTTGCTATTAAGTGCGATTATAATAGGCACACACTCTTTACTAGAATTAAAGCTAAAAAATCCAACTTTGTTATTGGAGATAATTTTTACGGTTATCGCTCTTTTGGTGGCAAAAAAAGAGTATACGTTTTTGGAATTTGTAAAAGTAGCTGTAATTTACTTTATAGTTAAACTTATTAGTACCGCTTTGGAGTATCTTATCGTCTTTACTTTTGACCCTAACGACACGTTATTAACTATTATCGTTTCGATTAGCATAGTTTTAACGGCATTTTTGGTAAAAACCTTCGATTACGTTACCAAAGGACATAAAAAAATAAAAAGAATTTATAACGTAGAAGTCTTTAACGGTAACGAGAAATGTAAAACCAAAGCATATCTGGATACCGGTAATATGCTTTACGACAAAGGTAAGCCGGTAGTGATTTTTTCTCCAAAGATAGTAAAGTCACTTGATTTGAAAACCGATAGGGAAATAGCCGTATCTACTATAAACGGCTTAAGCCTTCTTAATGGTGGCACGGCGGGGATTAAGATATTTTTAGACAAAAAAGAGCATAAGGTATTACCAATTGTATACGCGATTAGCGATAAAATGAATATTAGAGGATACGACGTCCTATTACACAAAGATATGGAGCAATTATGAAAGGCGTTTTGATTAAGTTTTTAGACATAATTAAAAAGATATTTCGTTTAACCAATAACGTAGACTATATGGTATCTTTACCCAGTCCGCTTGAGGGAGAAGAAGAACTTGCATATATTATTAGGGCGGAAAAGGGTGACTTGGAGGCGCGCAACGTATTGGTTGAACACAATCTTCGTTTGGTGGTATATATTGCAAAACGATTTGATAATACCGGTGTCGACCTAGAGGAACTCGTATCCGTTGGAACGATAGGTCTAATCAAAGCAGTTAAGTCTTATAATAGTGAAAAAAAGATTAAACTAGCCACCTACGCGTCCAGGTGTATCGAGAATGAAATACTAATGTTTTTGCGCAAAATGGTTAAAACTCGTAACGAAATAAGTCTTGACGAGCCTTTGAACGTGGATTACGAGGGAAACAAGTTATTGCTTGGCGACGTTCTTGGTACCGACGGGGGTGAGATATATCGCGAAGTGGAAAACGAGGTGGAAAAGAGTATATTAATGGAGTTGTTTTCACGCTTGGAAGAGAGGGATAGGAATATACTTTGCATGCGATACGGTCTTAACGGTGTAGAGGAAAAAACACAAAAGGAAATTGCCGATATGATGGGTATATCGCAGTCGTATATAAGTCGATTGGAGAAAAGAATACTAGAAAAATTAAAGGCTGAATTTATGAAACTTGAATAAAAATCTAAAAATTTTGAATTAGATTAATTTTTTGGTACATACTCGTTAGGCAAGGAGATATCGTGACGAGAAAAGTACTTGGAATTAACGTAGACGAGTTACCAAAATTAACCTCATGCGAAATGGAAAGCACGTTAAGAGAGATTAAAAGTGGAAATCATGAGAAAAGAGAGTTATTTTTGCTTGCAAACGCTAGATTGGTTTTGGTAGCCGTTCAAAAATTTCGTTCAGCGAAGGAGAGTGCAGACGACCTTTTTCAAGTTGGAATGCTGGGATTAATTAAGGCAACGGATAATTTTGACGTTTCGCTTGGCTTAAAGTTTTCCACCTACGCAGTACCTATGATATACGGAGAAATAAGAAGATATATCCGTGAAGGGACGGCGTTTAAGGTAGGTAGACAGGTGCGCGATATTGCTTATCAAGCAGTAAAAGCGCGTGAAAAATTGGAATTAAACGGCAAGGAAGCGAGTATAACCGATATTGCGGAAGAGTTAAGAATGCCTTATTACGACGTTGTGAGTGCGTTAGACGCACTTGCAGAGCCACAATCCATTTTTGAAGAAGTTTACGGCGATGAAGGGGACGGAGTGGAGATTATCGAGCTAGTCAAAGAACCGCAAAGTGATTACGATTATGAAAGTAGGGTTACTTTATTGGAAAGTGTAAAAAATTTACCCGAAAAGGAGAGAAAAGTAATCGAAATGCGTTACTATCAAGGAGCCACACAAACAGAAATTGCCAGTTCTCTCGATATTTCACAAGCACAGGTATCCAGGCTGGAAAAGGGAGCAATAGAAAAGTTGCGTCTTTCATTTGAAGCTTAGAAACCGTCCGCAAGGGTATTTGAGTACGTTTGCGGAGTACATAGAGGCATAATAATTATTTTTGAACGTATAATATTTAGACGGAGTTATTATGCAAGGGATAGATTATACGTTTTGTGAATTAAGAGAAAAAGAAGTAATTAACATTTTGGATGGAAAACAGCTGGGCAGAATCGTTGATATAGCTTTGCATTGTAGCGGAAAAGTAGTAGGACTAATAGCAAGCCCGGATAAAAAGTTTTTTAAGAATTTTTCGGGAAACGAAAACATTTTCATCCCATGGCAAAAAGTAACTAAGATTGGCGACGACGTAATTTTGGTGGAGCTTGGTGGAGTAAATTCTACGGAAATTTGTAAATAATATATTTACTTTTTTAACTATATATAGTATAATATAGCCATAAAATCCAAAGGAAGTACTATATGAAGTGTCCATTTTGTAACAGTCTTGATTCAAAGGTAGTTGACTCTCGCCTAAACGACGACGGCACTAGCATAAGAAGACGTCGCGAGTGCGTTGGTTGCGGTAAACGTTATACCACCTACGAAAAGATAGAGTCCACCCCGGTACTCGTTATAAAAAACAACGGAAACCGCCAAATTTTTGATATTTCCAAAATTAAGAACGGCATAATTAAGGCTTGCGAAAAACGTCCCGTCTCCATGGCTAAAATTGATAAACTTGTTAGCGATATAGAAAAGCAAGTTAATAACACCCTTGCCCAAGAAATTTCATCTAAAAAGGTGGGCGACATGGTAATGAACGGACTTAAGGCACTGGACGAAGTAGCTTACGTTAGATACGCCTCGGTTCACCGTCAATTCAAGGACATTAACACGCTCTTAGAGGAAATCGAAAAGCTTGTCGCCGACAAGACTAACCCCGAGGACGGAGAAAAATAAGTTGCGCACGTATAAATTTGATAGAAAACCACTAAGACTTTCCAAATATTTGGGAGAAGTCTTTCCTGAATTAAGGTACGGATATTTCCGTACCCTTTTGAAGTTGAGAGAAATCCGCGTAAACGGAAAAAAGATTTCCGCCGATATTATTTTACAAAAGGGCGACGTCGTGGAAGTTTATTGCGACGAAGAAAAATTGCTAAAATTTAATTTTGATAGCGTTTATCAAGATGAAAATCTACTAATTGCAGTAAAGCCACGCGGAGTTTCAAGCGAGGAATTTTGTAACCGTATTTCAACTACGTTAAATAAACCCACCGAACTTGCACACAGACTGGACACCAATACCAAAGGTTTACTTATAATGAGCCACAACGAAAAGGCCGGCGCATGTTTGCGCGAAGGATTTAAGAAGGGCTTTATTCAAAAGAAATATTTTGCTTTGGTAGGTGGAAAATTAACCGAGCATCTCGACCTTAAAGCATATCTTATTAAAGATGCCGAAAAGGGAATGGTTACCATTACCGATATTAAAGTAAACGGCGCGGTTCCCATTCGTACCGAGGTTGAGCCAAGCGAAATAGGGGAGGATACTACCGTGGTTGAAGTTACTCTCCACAGTGGTAAAACCCACCAAATTCGCGCTCATCTTGCTTACGCAGGCTATCCTATCGTTGGAGACACCAAGTACGGCGACTTTGAACTTAACAGAGTTATGCGTGCAAAAAGGCAATATCTTACCGCTTGTAAGCTTGCCTTCAATTTCCCAAAAGGTGCTTTCCTAAATTATCTTAACGATAAGAAGTTTGAAATAGAAAAAGACTTCTAATTAAATTTATTTAATTAAAACTCAAAATTTTCTTCTTTTAAGGCGGTACGGAGCTTTTCCAGTACCGCCTTTTCCAGTCTGGAAACGTAGGAACGAGATATACCCAAAACATCCGCCGTTTCTTGTTGTGTTTTTGGCTCGTCACCATCCAATCCGTAGCGCATTATGAGAAGCTTCCTCTCGCGCGGTTTAAGATACTTTTCGATAATCTTTCTAAGGCTTTGTCTTGTGATTTCATCTTCGGATTGCTTGTAAACGGTGTCTTCGTCTACTGCGAGCATATCTATAATTTGCAATTGATTACCATCTTTATCGGTACCGATTTCGTCGTATAAGGATAGGTTGTTACGGTGCTTTTTGTATGCCCGCATAGCCATTAGTATTTCGTTTTCTATACATCTTGAAGCATAGGTGGCAAGAGCCGTACTCTTGTCGCCTTTGAAGGTGTTTATGGCTTTAATTAAACCTATGGTCCCCACCGAAAGTAATTCGTCTTTATCCGGATAGTTGGTGTATTTTTTTGCAATATAAACTATTAGTCTTAAATTGTGCTTAACTAAAATATCACGTGCTTCCATATCGCCTGCGTGAAATTTTTCCAAATATTCCTTTTCCTTTTCGGGACTAAGTGGATGAGGGAAAGAGTTTTGGTTATCTATGCCCGAGGTAAGTAATAGTACTCCCGAAAGTAATGCAAAAAAGCCTTCTATTAAAATATCAACCTTCCTTTTAGCTCTATTATATTCCTCCTTTCGACAAAAATTGACTAAAAAATCAACCAAATCAAACAAAAACAAAAAAACCACCATAAGGTGGATTTTCGAGTTAGTCTATAAGCCGAGTTCTGTATTTGACGACCATCTGTCTTGCCCCATAGTCACCTAGGGGGTCTAGCGATTGAGGGGACGGACGGGCAATCCATAGTCCCTTTTCTCTTGCATCGAGTGGGGTTTACACGGCCAATTTCGTCGCCGAACTGCCGGTGAGCTTTTACCTCACCTTTTCACCCTTACGATTTCTCGCGGTTATTTTCTGTTGCACTTTCCCTAAAGTTGCCTTCGGCAGGATTTCTCTGCCACTCTGCCCTGTGATGCTCGGACTTTCCTCACACTTGGTGCAGCCGTCTGACTAACTGATTGTAGTCTAGCATTTTTAGAAAGATTTGTCAACTAATGATATTGACAGTATAAAGTAGGGGAGTTAAAATATTCTGGGAGAGGAACATGAAAAGATTAAAGCTAACCTTAGTCGTATTATTAATTGCATTGTGCTTAGTAACAGCAATTTGTTCAATTGCTAAAAATGGCGAGAATGAAATAGATTTGAGTGAACTTGAAAACGTCGTTTTTTCAAATGATAGGTTTACTTTGACCTATACCGAGGGATACTATTCACTTTATGACGGTAAAGTTGCGGTAGTAAACAACGCTTACTTTGAAGCCGTTGAAAGTGGCAACATTTATCGTTCTTACGATTACGCCGTCCATAACGTATATTCCGCAAGCACCTACGATTTTAGGAGTAGCGTTAGCGAAATTACAATAGCGTTAAGTGAAAATGGTAAGCCCGATATGGAGCAAAAATTTTACTTTTTTGACGAAGCAAACTATTTGCTATTCAAAACTATTTTATATGGTGGAGTAAAAACCAATTACGTAGCGCCTCTAGTACTGAATAAAGGTGATTTTTATCTTAACGATATTCCCTACGATTCATTCATAGACGTTCCTTTTGATAACGACCAATGGGTTAGTTACGAAGCACATTCTTTGGCTAAATCAGGGGCTGGACACGAGGTTGGAGCTTTTGTAAATTGGAAAGATAAAAGTGGGTTGGTTATAGGCTCGCTAGAGCATAACGAATGGAAATCTTTGGTATTGTACGACGGCAATATAGCGGGAATAGGTCAATTAAAGGTATATTCCGGAGCAAATACGTCATTAACGCGTGACCAATCTCCTCACGGCACTATTTGTAGGCAAGAGGTAGCTTCATCCACGTTTATGATGGGCTTTTACGAAGATTGGCAAAAGGGATTAAATGAGTATGCTCGTTTGAATACGACTTTTACTCCTAAAAGAGATAGG
>JAZSLG010000009.1:0-2319 GCA_045535235.1 Candidatus Stercoripulliclostridium sp. | reverse complement strand
TGAAGTTATTCGCCCAAATAGCGCGTTTTTAGTACATGTCGGGCATTCCTCCACCATTAGGAACCACAGGAGCCGGAGGCTCGGGAATATCCGCTACCAAACTTTCCGTGGTGAGTAGGGTACTTGCTACGCTACTTGCATTTTGTAGTGCCGAGCGAGTTACCTTGGTGGGGTCTATAATGCCACACTCTAGCATGTCGCAATATTCGTCGGTGAGTGCGTTGTAACCATAGGTTACACTATTTGCGTGCATAATATTGTTTATTACTACGCCACCATCTACGCCACAGTTTTCCGCAATTTGTCTAATGGGGGCTTCAAGCGCTTTAATTACGATATTTGCGCCGGTCTTGTAGTCACCGCTAAGCTCTTTGGTTGCCTCTTTAACGGCTCCGATTACGCTAAGAAGTGCTATTCCACCGCCGGGAACAATACCTTCTTCAACGGCTGCACGCGTTGCGGAAAGTGCGTCCTCGATGCGCATTTTGGTCTCTTTCATTTCGATTTCCGTTGCGGCACCAACGTTAATAACTGCTACGCCACCGGATAGCTTTGCAAGTCTTTCTTGTAGCTTTTCGCGGTCGTAATCGCTGGTAGAGGTAGCAATTTGTCCCTTTATAACTTGGATTCTTCCTGCAATAGCTCTTTCGTCACCTGCTCCGCCAACGATGGTGGTGTTATCCTTGTCGCTCTTTATTAATCTGGCTCTACCCAGTTGATGGAGTGAAGCATCTTTTAGCTCCATACCAACTTCGCTACTAATAACTTGACCGCCGGTTAGGATGGCAATATCTTCCAACATAGCCTTTCTTCTGTCACCGAATCCGGGAGCCTTAACTGCAAGGCAGTTAATAACGCCCTTTAGCTTGTTAAGTACGAGAGTGGTTAGTGCTTCGCCTTCGATATCGTCGGCAATAATAACTAGCTTTAAGCCGTTTTTGATAACTTGCTCGAGTAGGGGAAGTATCTCTTGGAGATTGCTAATCTTCTTATCGGTAATTAGAATTACGGGGTTTTCGATAACGGCTTCCATCTTGTCGGGATTGGTTGCCATGTAAGCGCTGGCGTATCCGCGGTCGAATTGCATACCTTCCACAACAACTAGCTCGGTAGTCATGCTCTTGCCTTCGTCAACGGTGATAACGCCGTCCTTACCAACCTTTTCCATGGCGTCGCTAATGAGCTTACCAACGTTTTCATCTCCTGCGGAGATGGATGCAACGGAAGCGATTTGAGATTTGCTCTCAACCGTCTTGGAAATGCCTTTTAGAGCTTCGGATGCCTTCTCGGTTGCAATGCTGATTCCCTTGCGGAGTAGCATGGGGTTTGCGCCCGCTGCAACGTTCTTTAGTCCTTCACGGATGATTGCTTGTGCAAGAACACTTGCGGTAGTGGTGCCGTCACCTGCTACGTCGTTGGTCTTAACACTAACTTCCTTTATTAGTTGGGCTCCCATGTTTTCAAAGGGGTCCTTTAGTTCTATTTCTTTTGCAATGGTAACACCGTCGTTAGTGATTAGGGGAGCGCCGTATTTTCTCTCTAAAACGACGTTTCTGCCCTTGGGTCCAAGGGTGAGCTTAACGGTGTTTGCAAGGGTATTTACGCCTGCTTCCAACGCTTTTCTTGCTTCTTCGCCATATTTGAATTGCTTTGCCATAACTTTCTCCTTTTATTAAAGAACTTTTGCGAGAACGTCGCTTTGACGTATGATAACGTAGTTTTCACCGTCAATTTTGTACTCGCTACCTGCATATTTGCTGTAAAGAACGGTGTCGCCGACTGCAACTACCATCTTGATTTCCTTGCCGTCGATAACTCCGCCCTCACCGACTGCAACTACTTTTGCCATTTGGGGCTTTTCTTGTGCGGAAGTGGGGAGGAAGATACCGCTAGCGGTGGTTTCTTCGCTTTCAACGTGCTTGATTACTATCTTATCAAACAAAGGTACTAGTTTCATTTTTACTCCTTTACTTAAAAAAGTCGTTCATTGATTTTTGCTATGAGTAATATACGCAAGGAAGATTAAAACACCTATAAAATTTTTGGTAAAATTTGTAGGATGTAACCGATTTTGACCAACCATGCGATTTGGCACTCTTGCTAGACGATTGCTAACAAGGGGAATTATACCACAGTAACTACGCTATTGCAAGTGCCTATAATAAAAAAAATTGAAATTGTTGTTGAAATTTGTTGCTTTATATGGTACCCTAGAATAAATCAAGATTTATTAGAAGGTGAATTATGGACAAATGGGACGCAAGATTTATGGAAATGACCAGATTGGTATCAAACTGGTCCAGTTGTTACAAAAGTAAC
>JAZSLG010000099.1:0-27872 GCA_045535235.1 Candidatus Stercoripulliclostridium sp. | reverse complement strand
AAAACGCGTTAGTTTAGATGAAGAACGAGGCAAAACAAAAGAGCCTACCGACGGGACTTTACTACTCGTAAACGACCGAGGGAGGCTCTTGTTTTGTGAAGTTGTTCGCTAAAATAACGCGTTTTTACTTTTTGATGGTTTGAAGAAAATTATTAACAATCCCTACCATCTCGGGTGAAATACGAGCTATCTTTAGTAAAGTCTTAACCTTGAAGGGAGAGGCAATCTTTGCAAGCCACATGGGTATCTTGGAGCCTAACATTGCCTTAACGTCTTCACTCTTGAGGACTACGCCAATTTTATCGTTTACGGAAAGACAATCTTTTGCAGTTGTTGCATCGTCGGCTGCAAACCAGTTGCGAACTAAGTTACCGGATTGATTGCACTTATAAGATGCGGGCTCTTCTTCAACGCCTTGAACCTTAATTACGTGATTACAGTCGCCGGCAACTGCTTTAATCTCATTTTCACCTGCAACAATATCTACTTCAAAGGTGGTAAGTTTTCCTTGTTGTGAGCCATACGAGGTACCATTAACGAATAGTTCTACGGAATCGCAATTGCTAAACACGTCTACTCTTGACTTGCCTATTGCACGCTCAACGTATCTTTCGCCACCAATATGAACGAACTTTTCATCACTCCAATATGCCTTATATGCATAGAAGGAATCCTTGCGAGTTTTTCTATCAAAAGTTACCAAGCCCTTATTGTTCTTACCGGCTACACCACCTTCGTTACGAATTGCAGAGCCGAAGTCGAACATATTCCATACGTATCCACCCCACATCCAGTCACGGGACATAATTGCATTCGCATAGTGAGCGTGTAAAATTGCTTGATATTGTTCACCGTAGTCACCTTGAGCAGGGTTTGAAGACCAGTAACGGAGAACGGCTTCTGCGCCATACTCTGAAAGACATAGTTTGAGGTTGGGGTTTTGTGCGTGGAACTCGTCTAGCCAAGCATCTATATCAACGTATCTTTGAACGTACCAGCCATAGTAAATGTTAAAGCCTAAAATATCGGTAACACTATTGAGAGGGTCTGTCTTAGATGCCATCATAACTTGTGCGCAGGTGGTAGGACGAGTAGCATCCATAGACTTAGCAAGATCGTTTAGCTCTTTTACACCTTTAACGCACTTTTTGCTTGCGCCACCACCGCCTCCAATGGTAATTTCATTTTGTACGCCCCAACAGAATATAGAGGGGTGATTGTAGTTTTGAGAAATTAACTCGACGAGTTGTGATTTTGCGTTATCAAGTTTCTTTTGTGACCAACGAGATATAACTGGAATTTCCGCCCAAACCAAAATACCGTTTTCGTCAGCAAGGTCATATATGATTTGGTTTTGTTGGTAGTGTGCAAGACGAATGGAGTTAGAACCAACTTCCTTAATAATTTCTATATCTTCTTTAATATGATCATAGGTGAGTGCGTTACCAAGGTTTTCCCTGTCTTGGTGACGAGATACACCCTTTAGCTTGATGGGAGTACCATTAAGAATACAACCACGCTCGCTATCAAATACGATTTCTCTTAAACCAAAACGAGTGCTACTTTCGTCAACGGTTTCACCATCGATTACCAATTGCGCTTTTACGGAATATAGATATGGATTTTTAGTATCCCAAAGTATAGGATTGTCGATTGAAACAACAATTTCTTCATAGGGTTTAGCAGATGCCGTTGCTACTACTTTTCCTTCCTCATCTAAAACAATAAAGTCTACGCTATCGGCCTTTCCAAAAGTTGCGCCCATGAGGCTTACTTCCCACTTTCCATCCTTTAATACAGGGGTAACTTTAATACCACTACCGCCATAATTTACAACGTCGAAATATCCCTCTCCTACGTTGGTAAACAAAGTTACGTTACGATATAGTCCACCATAGAAGGTAAAGTCGGCAGTAGAGGGATAGACGTCCTCAAAGTCACTATTATCTACCTCTATTCTAATTTCACATTTGCCGTCTACTACGTAGTCGGTAATATTTGCACTATACGCGGAGTAACCGCCACGATGAGTAGCAACTAGCGTACCGTTCGCATACACGGAAGACACCGAGTTTGCTCCTTCAATACGAATAATAGAAATACCACTCAAGCCCTCCAAAGTTTTAACGTAGGAGCAGTTACCACGATAGTAGTTCGGTTGATTTTGTCCGTCGATAGCATTCCAACAATGAGGAACGCATACGGTTTCGCTTTTACCCTCTTTGGTAAAAAGCCAATTATCATTTATCAATTTTACGATTTTCATAATGCCTCCAAAATTAAGATTTTTCAATCTTCCCCTTTTATTTTTCCATGCATTGTTTCATACACAAAAAAACGTCGACGAGACCTCGCTCATCGTTTAATACGTTACGACAAATTAATACGACAAAGGAATATCCTACTATGGATATTCCTTTGGTACTTTAGCATTGGCACTATTTTTTCTTACTTAACTCCAAGTAATCTTTTTCGCTCATAACGTCGGCGGTAGGAGCCCACTTTGCAACCGATGCAATACCGGCTTTTGCACTTTCTTTACTAGCATAACCGGACTCGCTGATGCAAACCAAGTTGCCGTTATTTGCATAAATGCGGAAACGGAACTTCCCTTGTTTGTCTTGGTAAACTTCTGCTTTGGGGAACTTTAGAGGATCCATGGGTTTTTTAAGAGTAAGGTCCTCGATTTTGTCAACGACTATAGGCGCGAATTTTTGTACTGATGCAATACCTTTTTTGCAACTGGAAAGGTCTGCATAAGCGCCTTCACATACACCGATTGTTTCTTTGTTTGGGGCTTTCAAGTGGAAATTGAAATGTCCTTTTGCCGTTTGACCATAGTAAAAGATACCTTTTAGTTCTGCCATTTTTTATTCTCCTTGGTTTAATATATTATCAAATATTTATCATACTCGCATAAATTAACAGTGGTTTCCCACGCCATTTATTCATAATATGCTTTAGGAGCGTCGTTTTATCTATCTCATACCTCACAATAAGCGGAATATGGAGCTTTGACGAGCGCTAAAATATCTTAATCTAGGGTCAAACTACGCTAAAACAAGCACTAAAAAATTACTAAAACTCGTTATACAGTCTATTCATTCTAACCCCTGGTCGATATTTCTACTATTTGTAATTATATCATAGCGCGCGCGTGCGTGTCAATACGCAAATTTGTCAACTCAGCTCCCCTAATTACCTTTATTATTGACTATTGACAAATTTATGGTTATAATAGTAATGGTGGAGTTTGTGGCTCTATCAATAGTGCGTTTAATCGTACTAAAACACTAATAAGGATGAAAAATTATGTCAGGTCTTGAAATCTTTTATGCCATTCTAGCAGCACTTTCCGGTTTAGGTGTATTTATTTTCGGCATGAAAATACTGGGCGATAATTTGGAAGCGGTAGCAGGTAACCGCATTAAACAAATGTTTAGCGTTATTGATAAATCACGCTTCGTGGGTGTTGGAATAGGTGCGGCTACTACCGCCGTTATACAAAGTTCGAGTGCCGTTACGGTCATGCTAATAGGTTTCGTTAACGCAGGACTAATGAGCTTACCCCAAGCAACCAGCGTAGTATTTGGAGCAAATATTGGTACTACAATAACTGCTCAAATAGTTGCTCTAGGTTTTGGCGGTATAAAAGACGTACAACTTACCGTTATTTTTGCCGCTTTTGCAGGAGTTGGCGCCTTCATGCTCATGTTTGCAAAAAAGGATATTCTAAAAAAGATAGGTACTATCGTTTGCGGTTTAGGTATGATTTTCGTCGGTCTACAAGTCATGGGCGATAGCATGGAAAGTTTTAAGGATGCTCCTGTAATCGTAAACGCTTTGCAAAGCGTTACCAACCCTATTTTACTAGTTTTACTTGGCGCATTAATAACCGGCATAATCCAAAGTTCTAGTGCAATGACGGGTCTGGTTATAACTATGAGTGCGGCGGGAATCATTACCTTTCCCCAAGCAATGTACGTAATTATCGGCTCCAACATAGGCACTTGTGTAACCAGCCTACTTTGCAGTATCGGTACAACTACGAATGCAAAGCGTGTTGCCATCGTTCACCTACTATTTAATCTGTTTGGTAGCATACTCTTTTTACTAACCGATATATTTGCAAAGTACGCAAACTTACTCATGAGTTGGTTTGATACCGCACAAATGCAAATAGCTATGCTACACACCATGTTTAACGTAGCGACTACCATAGTACTACTACCCTTTATTAAGCCCCTCGTTAAATTGGCGACGCTTATCGTTCCCGAAAAGAAAGGTAAAGTAGACGACAATATTCCCCGTCTTTATTTCCTTAACGAGCAAGTACTTACCTCTCCTCCTCTTGCCGTAGCAAATATAAAGAGAGAAATTCTTAATATGTACAAACTGGCTAAACAAAACCTAGACCTTGCACTAGATGCCATTACCCAAGTTGACGTTTCCAAAAAAGAGGAATTAGCAATCACCGAGAATAAACTCAACTATCTACACAAAGAGATAACCAAATATCTGGTTAAGGTTAACCAAATGGATATTAATGAGCTAGACAACCAACTCTTGGGTACCGCCCACCACACCGTAACCGACCTTGAGCGTATTGGCGACTATTCCGAAAACATTTTCGAATACGCCGAACGTCTAAAAGAAGACAATCTTTCTTTCTCCGAGGATAGTTTGGAAGAGGTAGCAAAGCTTCGTGAAGCTATCGATAACCTTTTCAACTTAGCGTACAAGATTTACGACGAAGAACTTCCCGAACTTATTCCCACCCTTTACACTTACGAACAAGTTACCGACGATATGAAAGTATTGATGGGTGAAAAACACATAGAGCGTCTCAACGAAGGCGTTTGCAACCCCGAAACAGGTGCCTTATATATTAGTCTTGCAAATGACGTAGAACGTATAGCAGACCACATTACCAATATCGCAAATGCAACCAAATCTTTTGCAAAACCCAAAAAAGCGCCCAAAGACAAAGTTGAAAAATAATAGTTTTAATCATAAAAAAGCCTTGTTGAAAACTGCAATAGCCATAGGGATTTTTAGAAACAATTAAAATGTTATAGTATTGCAGTTTTCAAGCGGTTAAAAAAACAAGAACTTAGACGTGAAAATCTAAGTTCTTTTTCTTTGCTCAAAAATAGATATGGGTTTCCCATATGCTTTAAGTCAAAAGTGTGAGTTGTGGCAATTTTCTTTACCTGCTTCAATTTTGCGCCGTTTTGTGGCAAAATCTACTTAATATAAAACTTATAGTCTTTATTTACGAGTGTATATTCTCCTAACTCTAAACTAGAAAGATTTCCGTTATTTGAAAAAAACTTCTTAATGTAAAATCTTTAAATATTCATCAAGCCTTGCGTTGATATATTCAGCAAAAAGTTTAGTCATTTGTGACAAATCTTTTTTAACGTGATAACTATCGAATGCGTCGTAATATCTCTTTCTATCGGTGAACTTGATATCAATCGGTGGATAGCCCGCTTTCATAAGTTCTAAATTGACAAGCAATCTTCCCGTTCTGCCGTTTCCGTCAATAAAGGGGTGAATACCTTCAAAATTGATATGGAAAAGAGCAAGTTTTTCAGCGATATTTGTATTGTCGTTTTTGAAGTTTTGCAAAAGCTCGTTCATTTTTGGCTCGATTAAATAAGGTTGCACAGGCTCGTTATGAGCACCAAGAATACGAACGGGAACTTTTCTATACGTGCCTTTATCCATAGGTTTATCGGCAAGAACAAGCGAGTGAATTTGTTTTATAACGTACTCGGTAAGCTCTGCCTTTTCTTTTACTAGGTCAACAACAAAATAAAAAGCGTCTTTATGACCAACGGCTTCCATATGGTCTTTAAGCGGTTTTTGGTCGATAGTAAGCCCACGAAGTACCATATCCGTTTCACGAAGCGTAAGAGTATTACCTTCAATGGCGTTTGAGTTATAGGTGTACTCAATCATAAAGTCTTCGTAAAGTCTTTGTACTTCGCCTTCGGTAAGTGGACGACGTGAATCAAGCTCCGCTTTTTTCTTTTCAATAAGCGCAGTTAAACTTTCTTTGGCTTTAATTCTACCGTCTTGAGGTTTATCCGTGCCATCAGGAATATACCAAATCTTTCCAATTCGATATGCGCCGTCAATTTGACCGTTAGCGCATAGCGTTCTAACACGTCTATCGGAAATATTCCACTTTTCAGCTACTTGTTTTGCGTTCATTGCCATAATAATCACTCCTTATATGGAATATTATACTCATTTTACGGAACAATGTCAAGACGTATTGGAATAATATCTATGATTTTACGGAATAAAAGGCGTGGCATCACGCCACGCCTTAACTTGTTAATTTGAAACCCTAAGGTTTACCGTAAAAATCCCTATGACTATTACGGTAACCAACAAGGCTTTTTTTCGCTATACTACTTTCCATTAGGTTTTTTTCTACGTTTTTTCTTTACCGCTATAACGATTGTTACTATTATTACAATAACGGCTAAAAGGATTGCAATAGGTATAATAATTACCAAATAATAAGCCCAATTAATCACTCTTTTAGGGCTTTTTGATTCACAAAGAGTGAACTCCAATTCTTTTTCCGGCAAGCCGTTACGTACCAACCTATAACCTGTGTCAACCTTTTCAAACCCACCAAGGCTGTCTTCCAGCATATAAGCCGTAGTATTAATATTTATGGTTAATTCACCAAAATTCGACCAAGACCTAGCCGGAGATAATAAATAGACGTAATCATACTTAGTCGGTTCGTAATTCTCGTTAATGCTTGGATATAGCGGTGCCACAACAGTATTAGTAACCCTTTCCCCTGCTGAAATCTTTAATTCATATTGGTACCATTCCATAAAATAATTGTTTAGATTTGTACCCAAGTCATAGCCATTGTTTATCATATCTATCGTAGCATTGTACCAATCTACTTCATTAATGACAGAACTTTCATCGCGTGCAGATAAAACTAATTCCTTAAAAGTTATTTCTTCCTTATCTTTTAACACTAGAGTTCCGTTACATTGCTCGGACTCTCTTGCAAAATTAGCATAAAAAGCATGATTTGATACATCGACATCTTCGCCAATCACGTATAGGACAACCGTTTGGCCAGACTTAACCCAAGCTCCATATGATATCTTTTTATCGGATTCTTCTTTAGCGCTACCCCCTACCAAATAATATTTTACGTTACTGGCATAATTCAAAGTAAACGAAACAACACCATTTTCCACCGATAAATCCGAAACAGTATATGAATACTTGTATACGGGCATATCTGGTGCATAAAATTCATCGGATTTAAAAGTATCTTGAATTTGAGTTACCGCAACTTTATAATCAAAATCATATCTATAACTTTGATTATACGTATGACGTTTTTGCGATGCTATGGTTTCACCATTAATTTTTACACCATATTGCAAATCATTGGAGTTATTGGCATACATAGGAAGATTACCATAAGGGAATAAAAGCGTCGCAGTCACTTCGTATTCGCTTGGATTATAAAAACTATATTCGGCTGTCACCTTACTGGTATAATTTTGTGATGTCCCACTATAATAATCTTCTTTGGCTGGAAATTCGTTTATATCAAAAGTTAGGTTTTCATTTTCCACGACAATAGGCACGTTTTCATTTATAACTATCGCACCACTCGCGGTCACACCCTCCCAATATTTTAATGCCGAATTTGCATAAGCCGTATTCCCACTAATAGGGATAATAAACGTGCTAAAGCAAACGACAAATAAAGTTAGTGCTATCAATATTTTATTTTTCATACTACGCCTCTCCTAGTGTCCCCAACTTTAATTTCATTATAACACTACACTTAATGATTGCAAGAGCTTGAGGCGAATTTTTAACTATATTTCACGTAAAATTCATAGAGTAAGTTTTTACCCAAATTAAAAGCCCACGTTCGTGGGCTTTGTCGATTTATTATTCATCGTCGTGCAAATCTTCATAGTTGGGGTCAAAATCGGGGTTATCTATGGATTCCAAGATGTTTTCGAGAATGGCATCCTCGCGCTCGTCAGAGGTCATTTCGCTATATTTTTTACGACGTTTCCAGAAAGGCGTGCTGTCTTTGGGTTGTTGGATAACGGACGCTTCTTCAATTTCCGGTGCGACCAATATGGTCTTGGATGAAATCATGTTCTTTTTACCACCAAGAGTGGTTACCCTAATTACTTTGTCAAGTAGTATTAGTAATTGCGGAAGTAGTATGATAACGAACAAGAATGCCAATATACCGCCACGCATTATTGCGGCGCCTATTACTTTGGTCGCAGGGAGAGTGGATACGAATTGTACAGCAGCGCCTGCTCCCGTCAAAATGCCCGCGGATGTAATAAGAGTACGGGAGCTATCCGCTAGAGCCTGTCTAACTGCGTCATACTTACCCATGATCTTACGATTTTCCATATATCTATCGGTAAGAAGTATCGCATAGTCAACCGTGGCACCCAACAAGATGGAGCTAATTAGCATATATCCTATAAATACGATGGGTTGAGCTTCGTTTTGAATTAGTCCGGTAATATAAGGTACCGCCATATTAACGTATACCGAGCCCTGTATTACAATGACTAATATTACGGGTAATATCGCACTCTTAAACGTAATTAACAATATGAGAGCAACTAGACCAAGCGAAACGTAACTAATCAAATCATAGTCAACGTTAACCACTTCCTTAATATTTAGCGTCGCCGAAGAAATGCCGAGTACGTACCCCTGTCCCAAATCCTCGTTTTCTGCCATATATCTATCTGCGATTGCACTTATTTCATTTATTAACGACGTAGTCGCTTCGCCCTCTTCTTCTGCATCAAGGAACATGACGACACGAGTATAGGCACTACCGTCTTCACCGTGGGCGAGGAATTGTTTTAGGAATTTTTGGGGCATCATGTCTTGTACGCCTTGCTCAACGAACGAAGAATAACTTTGTACTACCGACACACCGTCAACTTTGGCTAGTTCTTTGGTAATTTCAAGTTCAACACCACTTTCGTAGTACTCAATTGGAAGTAACATTATGAGTTGATTTTGCTTACCAAACACCGTTTCCATCGCCTTTCTATCGGCGGCAATTTCACTTTCCGTGCCACCCATACTTGCCTCGGGACCATATACGAAAAAGTTTTGTCCTTGTAGGAAAATGCATGGTACTATAATCGCAATTATGATAAAAGGTACGTAGAAACGAGATTTTACTAGACCTTTACTATACTTTCTCCAGCTAAGATTGAATGTTTTGTGTTCCGTCTTATCAAGGAGTTTTTCCATATAAAGAATTACGGCTGGCATTAGGAAGATAACGCAAAGTATGGAAAGTACCGTTCCCTTCATTAATACAAAGCCCATATCTATTCCCAGTTTGAACTTCATAAACATTAACGCAACGAAAGAAGCAACCGTAGTAAGCGAGGCACTACCAATTGCTTTCAAGCTGGAACTCAAAGCGTCTACCATAGCCTCGTTGGACTTTAATCCTTTCTTCTTTTCTTCTTTGAAGCGGTGTAATAGCGTTACGCAATAGTCCATAGTGAGAGCAAGTTGGAGTACCGCCGATACGCTTTGCGTAATATAGGAAACGCCACCGGCACCCGTTAAATACGGGGTAATCCAGTTGGTACCCATATTCATAAGCACGCTAACGCCAATAGGAATTAATATCGCAATAGGCTCCAAGTAAGAGGTGGTAGTAAGCAATAAAATTAAAATTATGATAATTGCCGCAACTATGGTGGAAATCGTAGTTTCCTTGCTTACGAGCTGTATACTATTATAGGTAGTTGCAGCGTTACCTACTATGGAAATTTGATAACCTTCTATATCTTTTATGGCGTCAATGGCGTCCATCGTTTTGGTATCGTAATCGCTCTTAACGAATGCGACTTGGAAAAGAGCATACTTGCCAAACTTGGGAATGTCGTGATAGAACATTTCAAGGCTGGGCTTAAATTGATCCAACATTGCCATATCGAAGCCACCGCCGGTGCCAGCGAATGGACTGTCGGGACTATCAACGGCTGTTTGCATCCCGGAAATAAAATTTACGAATAAGAGTTTGTCGCTTGAGCTTAACCCGTCTTGAATTTTATCTAGTACGGATGACAATTGATTCATATCAAGTGCGCCTCCACCAAGAACAGCACTAATAGCATTCATTTCCGCCTCGTTCAAAGTGGAAATTTTGTCAACCATATGCATTATAAAATACACAGCTTTACCACGAGAAATTTCAGCACTCTCTTGGGCTTTTTTTATAACCCAAATTTCATCGGAAAGGAAAATATCGTCTATCCAAATAACGTCGGCTACACCCTCGATTGCTTCCATTTTTTGTTTGAACTCAACGGCACTCTCAACGTCCGTATCGGAAAGCATAACGGTAGCGTTACCGCCCTCGCCAAACTCACCGTACATGGCTTTTAGACCTTCTGCAACCAAGTTATCATCGGGAAGATACGCCGAATCGTTGTAATTAACTTTAACAAACGTCATTCCTACGATAGACGCAATTAAAAGGACAGTAAAAATAATTACTATCCAAAGTTTATTATTAACGACAAAACGTGCAAAAGATTTCATTTATTCCCCTATATCCTAATATAGCCTATCCTCGATGTTAGCAAAGTAGAAAGTTAACAATCTTGTGAGCTCCTCGCGTTGCTCCTCAAAAGGTCTTTCTATCATAATACGAAATGCTCCGCGCGTAACGTTATCGGCAATCAAATCGAATAAAAACTCATGCGGAGTGTCGTTTGAAGCTTTGACGCGCTCGTTGAGTAAGTCCTTAACGTAGCCTACGACTTCTTCTATGAATCCGTCGTGTTTGGAGCCGTTACTCTTTTGCAAAAGCAGTATCATTTCTTTTTGGTAATCCCTAGCAATTTCCAAGAAATTATCCGATACTTTATCCATTTTTAATATAGTCTCTTGTTTAGGAAGGGCATCGCTTTTTACGGTTAGTCCCAATCCCCCTTTAATTACTTCCAAAATGCGTTCTTTGGCAGTACCCACTATAGAGTCGAAAAGAGCTTCTTTAGAAGCAAAATAACGGTACAAATTGCCAATTGGAACTCGGGCGCGATTGCTAATTTGAAGCATGCTGGCACGGTAAAAACCTACGCGCAAAAACTCTGTTTTTGCAGCGTCTACTATCCGTTTCCTTACGTCTTCTTTTTGATATTGCATAACGGCCCTCGCAACAAAAAAGAGAAAGATTATTCTCTTTTGAAAATATTATAATGTATGCGCGCGCGTAAGTCAATAATTTCCACCACTTTTTTTGTATTAAAATTGCGTTAAAAAGAGGGTGGAAAACAACCTCGTTTTCCACCCTTCTAACTATCTAATTTTGATTTTTACTAATTAGCTTTAACGAGCCTTACGGCGCAACGATTCTTTTACATACCAAATTTATTTTTTTTCTTTATCCAACCAAAAAGTCTGTTTGGCTTACTGATTTTTGGCAAATAGGAGCCGTAAATCGGAGTTTTAGCAAACGACACCTCGTTTTGATAAGCTTGTTCTTGCTCAAAAATTACTATTTCGTTTTCATCTTTTAATAAAGAAGCAGGAACGTACAAGGTTCGTTCGGGTCCAATATTCCAATATCTACCAAGGTTAAAACCATTTATAAAGACCACCCCTTTAGTAAAGTTCTTTAAGTCTAGAAACGTATCACACTTTTCTTCTAGATATAAACTGCCCTTAAAGAAAGCGGGATAAGAAATATTCTCTTTTGCATTTTCTATTGGGTCGTAGGGAACTTGCGGAGCGCTTTCCATTCCCATACTACGCACGGTCCAACCATATATCCTTTGCTCGGCAATTTTCACCTCTTTTAATCCCTTTCTATCGTATATCTTATCGCCATAGTTAACCCTACCCATTGCTTCTACTAAAATATCGATACGCAATTTGCCATCAAATGCCTTTATTGGCACTTTGAACGTGTCGGTACCACCCTTATAATAATCAACGTCCAGGCGATTGAATCTCCCCTTTAATTCTCCGTTTATAAATACGTAAGCAATATCATGCACGTCGTTAATGGTAAGAAAAGTATCTCTATATTTCCCACTAAACTCGGTAGAATATAAGATGTATCCGCTATTTTGCCCGTAACTTTCCATGGGATAGAGAATATGGCTTTCATTTTTTACAGCAAACTTATCTATTACTTTTTTTAATTCCGCCTTTTCGGTCAACTTAACGTTAGGATATGCCTTAGTCTTGGGCGAAGGAGGCAATTCCCCAATAGGTAACCCTTGCGCTTTTAATAGTACCTCACGACATTTGAAATACTTTTCGGTATAATCTCCCCACTCGGTTAGCGGTGCTCCGTAATCGTAAGAAGTTATATCTGGAGTATATCTACCGTAACAATTGGCGCCTGCGGTTAATCCAAAATTGGTACCACCGTGAAACATATAAAAATTAAAACCGGCTCCCATATCTATAAACTCTTTGAGATAGGATGCCACTTGACTCGCACTTGAGCCTGCGTTATAGTTTCCACCATAATTAGTAAACCATCCGCACCAAAACTCACCGCATACGAGAGGCTTGTCGGGTTGCAATTCTTTAAGGTCTATAAATCTCTTTTGGGGATTGGAGCCAAAATTTGCTACCATAAGCTCATTTTCCAGCGAGCCTCCGGAAAGATTTGTTTTATTATCTCCGTCGGAGGTAAAAAGCAAACAGTCTATACCGTTCTCAACGTATATTTTCTTTAATTCGCTAAGATAAATTTTATCCCTACCATAACTACCATACTCGTTTTCCACTTGCATGGCGATAATATTACCGCCCCTACTAATTTGTAAATCCTTTATCTCCGCAAAAAGCCTATCAAGATAGCGTTTTACGTAATACATATATCGTGGATCGTTTGAGCGCAAACGTAAATCTTCGTATTTTAATAGCCAAGCCGGAAAACCACCAAAATCCCATTCCGCACAAATATACGGACCGGGTCTAACTATAACGTATAACCCTAGTTCGTTTGCAATTTGAATAAATTTTTTAACGTCGTTCCTTCCACTAAAGTCAAATTCACCCTCCCTTTTTTCGTGGACGTTCCAAGCTACGTAGGTTTCAACGGTATTAAGACCCATTGCCTTCAATTTAACTAACCTATCGCGCCAATACTCGGGAAGTACTCTAAAATAATGAACTGCACCGGAATATAAATTAAACTCCTCGCCTCTCAAATAAAATTTTCCATTTTTTATTTTTAGCATAATTTCTCCTATAAAAAAATTATAGCACGCTTTCTTTGTTTACACAATATTCATTTTGTGCTATAATAGGTTAGAATGAAAAAATAAGGAGACGTTTATGAATTACGACGTTGTTATAGTTGGTGGCGGTATAGGCGGTTTAATGGCTGCATACAGACTAACCAAAGAATGCCCAAAAAAATCGGTTTGCGTAATAGACCGCGGTCGAGCTCTCGATAAACGCAAATGCCCCGTTGCTACCCACAAAACCGAAAGTTGTATAAAGTGCAAACAATGTGCCATTATGGAAGGTATTGGCGGAGCCGGTGCTTTTAGTGACGGCAAGTTTAACATTACTACCGAGTACGGTGGATGGTTGCAAGATTATCTTGGAGAAAAACTCACCCTAGATTACATAAACCAAGTATCCGACATATTAAACGAGTTTGGCGCAACCGAGAAGACCTATTCTCCCAGTGACGAAATAAAATTAGAGTGCTTAAAGCACGATTTATACCTACTCCAAGCAACGGTAAAGCATTTGGGAACGGATGGTAATTTTAGAGTAATGAGCGCGTTAATGGATTACCTTAACCAGCACGTTACCGTTATTACGGAAACCGCAGTTGTGGACGTAAATATTGATAAAAATTACGTAACTACCGACAAAGGCGAGGACATTGGTTATAGCGACCTAATTCTCGCTATTGGCAGAAGTGGTTCCGAATGGTTTGGAAAATGGTGCCGAAAGAACGGTATTGAGGTTATTAACAATCAAGTTGACTTGGGTGTTAGAGTGGAATTACCCAGAATTATTTGGGAAGGAATTTCCGAAAAAATCTACGAGCCAAAGATTTTTTATCGCACCAAAGACCACGGTGACTGCACTCGTACATTCTGTTTTAACTCCGGTGGCGAAGTCGTTATCGAAAACAACGATGGTATCCTAACCGTTAACGGTCACGCTAACGCAGACCCTGCTCTTAAAACCCAAAATTCAAACTTCTCCATACTTTCCACCACTCGTTTTACCCAACCCTTTAACGAGCCTATCGCATACGCAAAACACATTTGTAAACTTGCAAACATGATAGCAGGCGGTGGAGTTATCGTCCAACGCTTTGGCGACCTAGTAAACAATCGTCGTACCAACGATCACCGCTTGAAACAATCTCGTGTACGTCCCTCCTTGAACGCGGTTGCAGGCGACCTATCCTTGTGCATCCCCAAGCGCCAGCTCGATAATATTATAGAAACCATCTATGCTCTTGATAAAATCGCTCCCGGCACGGCTAACTACGACACCTTGCTTTACGGCGTAGAGGCAAAATTCTATTCCATCAAACCCAAATTCCGAGACAACGACTTTAGAATACGCGACAACATATATACTATCGGCGACGGCGCCGGCATTACTCGTGGCTTAGCACAAGCAGGTGCTAACGGTTTGTACGTAGCCGATATAATTATAAAGGATTAAATTACCATAAATTAAAATAACGCGCTTTACTAAAGCGCGTTATTTTTTTGTTTTTATCTCATTATTAAACAAGAAATATCACTGCAAGTGTCTACTTATAGTAAATTTTATAGGTTTTCATCTTTCGTCCGTTATCGGTAGGATACCACTTGGTTCCAAAAATGCCGTCATCTTGTAGCTTAGATACTTGTGCCTCACTCTTACCATAAATATTAATAGTGGTAACGGCACGACAGTTATAGAATGCGTAATCACCAATACTTTCTACACTAGCAGGAAGATTTATGGTTGTAAAGCCTTTGATGTCTCCGTCATCGGTGCGAGTGCAATAGCTAAAAGCGTCTTTTCCGATTGTCTTTAGCCCTTCAGGAAGAGTGGGAGAAGCCATTTCACTGCATTTGAAAAACGCCATCTCGCCTACCTTTTCTAACGTAGAAGGAAGGGTTACTTCACGCAAATAATAGCAATGATAAAATGCCTTACCTCTAATACTTTTTACTCCTTCGGGAACGACGTAGGTAGCGTAACTTTCAACGTTCATCTTATTATCTATATCGGCGCCCTTTCTAACTGGATAATAAATTAACTCCGTCATATCTTTATTAAATAGTACGCCGTCAACCGAGGTAAAATAGGGATTTTCGGGATCTACCACAAATCCTTTACCATTTTTACCATACTCGTCGGCTCCCAGTCCTTGCAAGTTGGTAAAGCCCCAAGTATCTATTTCTCGCACGTTTTTGCCTATATATATGGTATACAAGTTTTCGGCATTAACGACGCCTTGAGCCCCTATTTTCGTTACGGGTTTACCCTCAATTTCATCGGGAATGGTAATTTCGTGAATTAAGGTACTATCAGTGTACCCCGCTATCGTAATTTCTCCGTTTTCTTCCACAACGTATTCAATATTGTTTTCCCAAGTCTTGTTGCATCCCGCTAGAAGTACGGAAAAAACCAACGTAAGAGCTAAAATACAAACCGTAGCAATAACCTTTCTAGTTCTATTTTTCATCACTGCTTATCTCCTCTTCCATTACGCTTTCTTGGGTGTCTATTGCGATTTCGACAGATGCCTCGGCACTAGCAACCGCCAATGCGAGGTCACCTTGCTCGGCATCTAACGCTTGTCTTTCCGCTTCCACTCTTTCACGTATCTCTTTTACGCATTGTGCGTGTTGAGCGCGTGTCAAATTATAGAAAATGTAGGGAACGGTTGAGCCAAACAATGCTACGACGGATACTATTACGTATATGGTAGTTACGTTTTGGAAGATACCGCTATCAAACATTACGTCCCAGTCGGAAGTGAAACCAACCCTCTCTAGGAACATGGGAATTACTAGCCCTATAGTTGTGGTAATAGGCGTTGTAAACCAACCGAATATGGTAACCATATTGTCGGCTCTCTCTCCACTCTTCCATTGATGATAGTCCAAAATATCGGCGTTTAGGCTCCTGGAAATACCGTTTGAGCATGCCGTAAGCGCGCTCCTTACAAATACGAATAGTATTAACAACGCAACGCTATCAAACTTTATTGCAAGCAAATATCCTGCGGTTACAACCATCCAACAAGAACGTACTATTAGTAGTATGGTACGCTTTTCAAACCTTCTAATTAAAGTGGGAGTAGCAAGATTCCCTATTACAGACGTAATACCCACGATACCTACTATACCGCTAATCCACTCTAGACGAAGATTATAAATTAGGAAATAATTCATAACGCCGTCTGCATAACCGTTCCAACCTTCAAAGATAGCACAAATATTTATTATCCAGAAGAACTTGTTCTTGAGTAGCTTCTTTGCAGCGGTACCAAACTTAACCTTGGGTTTAGTTTCATAATTTTCCGCGACTCTTTCTTGTACTTGGGCAAATAACATACCGGCTACACAACTAATAGTGGCAAGAACGGGGATAAATATTTGATAGGAACGAACGTCCAAATATCCACCAGTGAGGACTATCATCATGGGGAATATAATTCTAAATATAGAACGAAGTAGTCCTATGGCAATACCACCAATAGAATATACTTTTTGACGCTCAACTGAATTGGGTGTAATAACTGCAACTATTGCAAGAGAGTTATCACTATATAATGCCGTAAAACGTGAGCGTAAAGTAAATAGTGCGTGTAATAATACGAGTTTAGTGGTATATTCCAAAGTAGCCGGCACGAATGGTATGAGGCTGGTGAGTATTGCAATAGGAATGCCGTACATCATCATAAAAGGCTTATACCTACCATACTTTCTGCAAAGCTTGGAACGAATAAACCAATTTACGAAGTTTCCTATACCACTAATAATAAGAATGTTACCAACTATTTGAGGAAGTCCTTTAATAATTTTAACGTCCATTCCCCAAGCCGTAGAAGGAATACAATAGCATCCTATACCGGCTATTATGGTTACCGAATACGCTATAATACATTTTTTTGCAGTTTTCTTATCAACCTTACCGAGGTTCTCAAAAACCGTCATTGTTAGCGGTTCCATATATATGGTTGCGTACTTAACGATTAACGCAATAATGGAAATAATGGAAAAATCCATTAGCGATATTCCCATTATGGAACCACAAAAATATCCTGCGGTAAAAGCAATTGTTTCGCCTGCTAAAAAAGTAAAGGCACTAATACCCATATTACCAAAGCAGTATGATAAAAACTCCTTGATACTAAGGTATTCACCATCCAACGGTTTACTCCAATGTGCCTTAACAAAGCCGTAGCCGTTGACTGCAAGTGTTTTCACTTTGTCTTTGGCTTTTGAAAAAAAAGACATCTCCCCCTCCTTTAGTAAAATTAATTACGCATATATGTTATCATATATGCTAAAATAATTCAAGGTAGCTTTTTAACAAAATATTCAAAAAAGAAAGGAGCATCTTGCTCCCTATTAATTCTTACTTAGGATATATTTTAGTAAAGCGTTACACCCCGTTAGGCAGTCGCTATAAGTATCCTCAAAATTACCGGTATACCAGGGATCGGCAACGTCTCTTTTTATACCGGCATAGTCTAGTAGCAATCTAACCTTACCCGCGGGGTCGCCACGGAATTTGTATTCTAAATCGTACACGTTGTACCTATCCATAGCAATAATATAATCAAATCTTTCGTAATCGTCATAGGTAACTAATCTTGCTACCTTACCCTCGGTAGAAATACCAACCTCTCTTAGCTTTTCCCTAGTCCCACGGTGTGGTCTACAACCAAGAGCATCGTCGTGACAAGCGCACGACTCAATATGGAAAAGGTGAGAGACTTTTTTCTTTTCCACCAAATCTTTCATTATAAATTCCGCCATAGGGGAACGACAAATATTGCCGTGACAAACAAAAAGAACGCGATACATCAAACGGTATATCCTCCGTCAACGGCAAGTACTTGTCCGGTCACGTAGGAGGCATCCTCGCTAATAAAAAATTTGATAGCGTGGGTAACGTCGTGAGGAACGCCAATTCTTGGTATTACCAATTCCTCGCTACAAAAAGCTTGTTTACTCTCTTCGTCGAGAACGTCACTCATGGGAGTATCTATAAGTCCGGGTGCAACGCAGTTGACCGTTATTCCGGAAAGTCCAAGTTCCTTTGCCAATGCTTTTGTAAAACCAATCATGCCAGCTTTTGATGCCGAGTAATGTACTTCGCATGATCCTCCAGTAATTCCCCACATTGATGAAACGTTAACAATGCGTCCCCACTTTTTGGAAATCATGTTTGGAACTATCTTTTGTGTAAGAAGGAATGCACCTTTTAGGTTTACGCCAAGCATATCGTCGTAGTCTTGCTCGCTTACCAAAGTGAAAAGATTTATCTCCGCCCTACCTGCGTTGTTTATTAGAATATCAACGTTTTTAACCTCTTTAACTAGCGCCTCGATAGACTCCCTATCAAGTAGATTTAGATATTTTGGAATGGCGCCGGTTTCGCTCGCAATTTTCTTTGCACGCTCGTATCCGGTACAGTAAGTAAAGTATACCCTGTATCCTATTTCTACCAATTCTCTAACCAATTGTTCGCCTATTCCAGACGAACCACCCGTAACCAGCACTGTCTTCATATTACTCGTTTTCCGTATCCTCAGCTACTGAATTTAGTTCAAAATAGCCCTTTCCTTCCATTACACTATCTAGGACGCAAATGGCAACCGCGCTACTTACAACTATAGTTCCTCTTGGTGCCAGGCAAGTAACGTGTTCGCCTTTTACTTCCAAGTTAACAATCTTATTGGTTTCAAAGTTAAGAGTCTTAAAGGGTTGCTTAATGCTCGGCGTGGGCTTAAATGATGTGCTAACTAAAATGGGCATCCCATTACTGATTCCACCGTTAATTCCACCGTTATAATTATTATCGGTTTCTATCTTTCCATCATTTAACACAAAGCTATCGGCCACGTCTGAACCAAGAGCGTGAGCAAACCTTGCCCCGTAACCAAAGCTTACGCTTTTAACTGCCGGTATAGCGAACAAGAAGGAAGCCATCTTGGACTCCAAGCCGTCAAACATGGGTGAACCGTATCCTGCGGGAAGGCCTACGACCGCCGTCTCTACTGCTCCACCAATACTATTACCGGTTGCACCAATACCCATTAATAGCGATACCATTCTTTTTCTAACTTCCGTATTAATGGTAGCCAAGGGTGATGAATTGAGCCTATCTATTAATTCAATGGGAAAATCGTTACCAAATTTATCGTCGTAAATTTCACCGATACATTTAATATGAGATACTACCTTAATACCTATCTTTTCAAGGTAGTCGGCGCAAAGCATACCAAAAAATACTATAGGGAGAGTACTTCTACCCGAGCCGTGCCCACCGCCAAAAGTATCGGCGTGGTTGTTATACCTAACGTTGGTTACGTAGTCAGCGTGTGAGGGACGCGGTACTTCCTTTTTATAATCCACCACGTCAACATCCTTGTTGTAAAAGACAACCGTGATGGGCGAGCCGTTAGTTATACCGTTGGTTACGCCGGAAATAATAGTAGGTCTATCTTCGTCCTTGCGTGCAGCGGTAAAGTTATTTGAACCCTGACGCAGTTTTAGTCCCAATTTAATCCTATCCAAATTAACGGTTACGCCTGCGGGAAAATTATGCAAAGTACCACCGACCATTTGTCCGTGAGCTTCGCCAAATAGAGATAGTTTAAGGTTTGAACCCCATACCGAACTCATAGTAGCCTCCAAAAATCGAGTTGCTAATATTATAACACCTCGCCAAGAATTTATCAAGATATTATTACGCGCGTAATTAATTATAAAATACTTTATTTAATAAAGGTTTTTTGATATAATAACAATATGGATAAAAAAATAGAGGCTCTTCTTAATAGATACCAACCGATTTCAGCAAGATACGTTCAGCTTGTTGAGTACTTAGAGAGTCCGGAAATCATTGCGGACAATCGTCTATATCTAAAATACGCCGAAGAAAAAAACGGCATTGAAGAAAGTTACAAGTTGGGCGAAGCGTTAAAGATAGCCATAGAGATTGGTGATAAAGAAGAAACCTCTGCTTTGTACACCTGCCTAACCCAAGAGCTATTGCCCAAAGGAAAAGACGATAAGCGTGGTGCCATAATAGAGCTTCGTGCAGAAAACCCACAAAGCACACCACTACTACAAGAACTTTTTACCATGTACGCAAACTACGCAAAAAAGAATGCTTACAAGCTTTCCACGTGCGAGTGGGAGGAAAAATTTGTTTCTCTCAGTTTGGAAGGAGTAGGTGCGTACTTCAAGCTAAAAGGTGAAACCGGCATACATCATAGTAGCGGTGGAAAAATAGGAAATTCTAACGTTTGGGTTTCCGTACTTCCAATTATGGATGACGTAAGTGTTATTATAGAGGACAAAGACCTTAAAACGGATATTTTCCATTCATCAGGAGCAGGCGGTCAAAACGTTAACAAAGTAGCCACTGCCGTAAGGCTTACTCACATACCAAGCGGTATAGTCGTAGTTTGCAAAGAGGAGCGCTCTCAACTGCAAAATCGCAATCGTGCCCACCTCGTTTTGCGCGCACGCCTTTACGATTACTACAAAGCAAAGGAGCAAGGCATACTAAGAAAAGAACGTGTTTCCGTCTACCAAAAATCTCGCACGGAAAGGATACGCTTTTACGATTACGACAAAGAAATTTTAACGGATTTAAGGTTAAATTTATCTATTCCGCTTAAACTTTCATCGGGTGCAAACTTGGACGAAATTATCACCCCTTTGCTAATAAAGGAAAATAGAAACTAATGGGTGCCTTCAATAAGAAAATTACGATTTCTGCACGCGCGACGGTTTTATCCGCCCGTACTTCCGTATACAAAACGGAAAAGTGCGAAATGCAAATTAGGAAAATACGCTCCCACGACCTTTTCCTATCCAAACTTGCAGAAAGCCTCATACCTGTTATCCAAGAACTAGTGGGCGTTGGCAAACAATTCAAATTAAGCCTTTACGGTAAACACGACTTTTACTTTACTCTAGGTGCGTTTTTAGACCACGATTTTCTAAAAAAAGAGGATATCATTTTTACCTCCTATCATACGACTGAAGAGGAAATTTTATATAACGACGGTAGATTTTTGTACTATCTTGACACTCTAAAAACCTTCGAGGGGATACTTACCGTTGCCTATGACGGCACAAAAGAAGGCGATTACAAAAAGATTTATCGCGTTGCCGGCACCGATAAAGCAAGTTTTCCAATGCTTAGTAAAAAGCAAAAGGAAATTGTGGAAACCGAGGATAAAAATATGCTCGTCCAAGGTGTTGCCGGTAGCGGTAAAACCAACGTTTGTATAGATAAAATCATTTTTGCCGCCTGTCGTGAATATCGCGGTAGACTCATGTATTCCACTTTTTCACGTGGCCTTTTGATTGATACCCAAGCAAAAGTTAGTGCTTTTAACGATACCGTAAGCACCCTTATTAAATCTATGGAAGAGGGTGCGGTAACTTACGTTGGCGACAAAAAAACTGCAATAGAGAACCGACTTGGCATCTACCTTGAAGTGGATGAAGAAAAAAAGCTTTTAGAAAAGCTAAAGGTAATCAATAAATATCTTGCCGAAAAAGTAGATTATTTCCTCATTGAAGACCTATATAAGAAATATCTTGGCGGACAAACTACTCCCTCCGGCGAAGAGTTATTTACTCGTTCCTATTTGAAAGAGACTTTCGTACAAGGTCAAGTACAAAAGTTAAAAAATCTTTCCGGTGAGGTAATTTACAAGGAAATATATGGTGTTATATATGGTTCATACGAGCCACGCACTGCACTAAAAGACATGTTGAGTTTGGAAGAATACGCCGAAAAACGAGCAAGCTCTTTTACCCGTACCGAATGTGAAGTCATATATCGTCTTGCACGTGACTACAAGATTTATATGGAAAAACGCGGTTATACCGATAACAATATTATGAGTCGCGCTCTCCTTAAAAATCTTAATAAAATCCCAAATTATTCACTAATAGTGCTTGACGAAGTACAAGACATGACGGAAATAAATTTGCATTTAATGAGTGAACTTACGAGAAAACTTTTTGCAGTAGGCGACGCTCTACAAATGATAAACCCCTCTTATTTTAGTTTTTCCTACTTGAAACGTTTAATGTACCAAGAGGACGCAACCGACGTTAAAGAACTACAAAACAACTACCGCAACACCAAAAAGATTACCCAAATTATTGAGGAGTTAGGCAAGATAAACGTACAAAAATTTGGTACGCACAACTTTGTTCTTAGGGGCGTTAGCGTTGATACCGACCTTAAAACCCAAGCCGTATTAGTAGAAGGCAAAGGATTTATTGAAGAACTAAAAGCAAAAAAATACGGCGACTATACTCTAATCGTTCCCTCGTTACGCGAAAAAACCGCCATGCGTAAAATACTTGGCAATCGTGAAATCCTAACGGTTTCGGAAATAAAAGGACTGGAACGCGATACGGTAATTTTGTATAACGTACTTTCCGCAAACTATGACAAATGGGAAACCCTAGACCGAATTATGGTTAACCGAAAGACCGCGGATGAAAATAGCGTATATCGTTATTACTTTAATCTTTTCTACGTTGCGGTCTCTCGTGCAAAATTAAACGTATACGTTTACGAAGAGCGCCAAGTCCCCGCCTTTAACGACTTTTTCCGCAAAGAGTTTACCAAGTTACGCGTTAAAGACGCCTTACGTAATATGGACGAATTCTTGTCCGTAAAGGAAATAGAAGAGGACGAACTACTGGAAAGAATAAGAAAATTCATATCTCTTGGCCAATACGAAAACGCACGCATTACCGCACTCAATTTGGACGACGAACTCAGGCGCACTGCCTCTCTTGACCGCATTGAGGTAAACGAAAAATACGTTCGTTACGGCAATTACCGAGAGGCAGGAATTAGATATTGGGAAAAGGGTCTTTATGAAGATGCAAAAGAAACCTTCCGTCTTTCGGGCGACCTAAAGCTTATTGAGTTTATGGAAGCATCACTCAAAAACGACGGTGGCGCGCTTGATTACGATATAGTAAGATTTTATCCCGAATTGGACGGCAACGACGTTGCAAAAAAACTGATAATCGACACGTTAAAACGTGACTTGAACGAACTAAAAGAAAATCAAAAAACTCTTGGCTCTAAGCTTAAAGCGTTAAAGGAGAAAAGGTAATGGATAATAACGAAGTAAAAATGCTGATTGAAACCTTCAAAGGATACCGTGACTTGCTCAATCCCATACAAAACAATCTTAATGATTTTATTACCACCTATTCGGGATTGCAAGGCGATATAGATAGACTAAACCAAGCTTTTAGCGGGGATGCCAAAACCAACCTTGATAAAATATATCGCACTCTATCCGGACAAGCGGAAAAGGCTACCGACCTTGCAAGCCAAATCGATAGGTTTATGAAAATGAGCAACAAGTATACCGAGGATATTTCCAAGCTACTCAACACCGTGGAAAAGGTGGCAGACAAGCTGGAAAATATTTCAGCTTTGGAAACCAAGGCGGAAACTCAACTAGGTAAACTGGAAAGTATTCTTGATGAAAAACGCAAAAGCTACAACGTTAAAGAATTGCAACGCACCCTTGAAAACTACGACGATAACGTAAGACGCATGAACGATTTTATCAACAAGGACGTTGCGGAAAAGGTTGCCGATTCCAATGCAAAAATAAACGCCGTCAAGAGTGGTAGTGAAGCTATGCTTAGCCGTATTTCACAAGAAAAGACATCCATTGAGGAGCTTACCTCTACCTACAAAGAAACCAATAGACTTCTTCGTCAATTGATAGAAAAGGATGACGTTAACGAGGCCTATCTATACGATATTTTGGACAAATGGGCAACCGATAGGAAGGTAAAAATAAAAAGATAATGCGAAAGGGACCAGCAACACAATCTCCTCCAAATCTTACTTGTGGGGAGCAATATAATTGGGAACTAATAAGACGTGCAGTAATTGAGGACGACGTTAAATCCCTAGAAAAACTTCTTGTTGACAAGGAGAGTTTTTCCCTTGCCTTCGGTCGCTTCCCAATCTTGTCGCTCGCTTACCTATATTCATCGTACAAAGTTGTAAAAAAATATGAAAAAATCCTTTCGGGAATCAAAGAATACAACCGAGTGGAAGAAAATTATGAAGATTATCTACTCTTCAAAAAGAGGGCAAAAAAGTCTCTTCGTTTATATCTAAACAATCAAATCGTTACCCCTATTGAAATGGGCGCCGTGCTTTGCGACTCACAAAGCGTAAGTATTCACCTTAAGGAAACCCAAAATATAGATAGAGTAAAAAAGATTTACCGCCTTACCCATAACGTGGCGGTAAAAAAGAAAGGTAATTCATTTGTGGTTCCGCGTTCAAAAAAGCCGAATCACACCCAACTGATTGCCGTCCTTACAATAATATGCATATGTGCAGTGTTCCTTTCGGGCGCCATAGTTGCTATGGAAGCAGTACCACCCCTACTTGGCGGTGACGGTACTATTGATAACCCGATAAAAATACTTTCCACTTCTCTTTTTGAGCTTGCCCTTAATGAAAACGATCGCTACTACACTTTGGAGAGTAATCTTACGATTGATGCCGATAAGTGGACTAAGAAGGATTTCAAAATCCACCTTAACGGACAAGGAAACACCCTAACGATAAAAGGAGCGCGCGATAGTGCCCTAATAGAAAAGTTGTCGGGAAGTCTAATTAACACCAAGATCGTCTTTACCGAGGTTAGCAACGAACTCCCCTTAAACAGCGCCTACTTTGTAAATTCAGTTAGTGGTAAAATAGAAAACGTATCTTTCTCCTTTGAAGATTTAGCGTTAACGGTAAAATCCGAAGGCGCACTCGTCGCCTACGTTTCAACGGGTACTTTCTCCAACATAGACTTAATAGCTAACGGTAATATAAATGAAGTTTCGGCTCTTGAAGAAACTATTATAGGCACCCTACTTTACAAAAACGTAGGCATAATTAGCGACTGCAACGTCAAGTATAATCTTAACGTTACGGGTGATGCTAAAGAGGGAAGCAACGACTCGAATGCTACCACTTACGGAGATGCTGTGTTTGGGGGTATCGTAGGAATAAACAACGCAACTATAAAAAACTCTACCGTTGTAGAAGGCTCTTCACTCTCTACCGATACCTTGGACGTTGGTGGTATAGCTGTGGAAAACGTTGATAAGGCAACCATTACTTCCGTTACTAACTACGCAAGTCTTACCCAATCTACCGACTCGTCGTTTTGGTCACCAAATATTGGTGGCATTACCATGCGTAACTATGGCAAAATCACCTCTTCTATAAACCACGGCAATATAAAAGGGAGTACTACTCAAACGGATAATACTACCGCTATTATTCTTGGTGGTATTACTACCATAAACTCCGGCACGATTGATAAATGCGTAAACAACGGTAGCATTACGGGCGACATGGTATACGGCCATCTCAACCTTGGTGGTATGGGCTATCTTAACGAAGGTACGATATCAAACTGTACCAATAACGGTGCGGTATCGGGTACTACGACCACGACGAAAGACGATGCTTTGGAGCAACACGTGGCAGGCGGTTTAGCAGTAAACAACGGCACCCTATCATACTTTAAGAACACGGGCAATATTACGAGCGCAACGACCTCTGGTGGCCTAACTTTCGTAGGTGGAGCAGTTGCTATTAACAACGATGCTAACGCTTCCATTGAGAACACTCAAAATCTAGGCAAAATTACTGCAAACACTACTATAACCGAAACCAAAGCAGTTTTTGTTGGAGGGATTAGCGCCTATATGAAAGGCTCTTTAACTAACTCCTTTAATTTGGGCAGTTTTACTACTACTTCCGAGGAGGGCACGGTTATAGCAGGCGGTATTATTGGTTTTACCGAAATCCAAGGTTATTACGGATACAATAATTATGCACCGGCATATAACTGGGCAAAGAATTATTATTTGAGTGATAACGGTTTCTCCGTAGGTGTCGGCAACTATTACGTTTATGAATATGACCCCTTTTTCCACACGATAGTAAAGCAATATTACGCAGAAGGTGAGGACGTTGGTGCAACTCCCAGTGATTTAGAAAGCATTAAAAACTCGGGGGTATATTGGTAATGAGACGTGACTTTTTCTTTACGCTTTTATTAGTACTTGGTGGTCTTGCCACCCTATGTGACCTAGCTTTTGCCATATATATTGGGATAACGATTTCTTCCGTACTAAATGGTCTTTCCTTCCTTCCCGCAATCTTTCCTACTCTATGTATTGCGCTCGCGGTAGTAAACGCCGTGGCAATAGGCTACTCGATATTTTATATTTTGGTTTTAAGGAAATAATTTATTAAATACAGCAATTAAAATAACGCCCCAAATGGAGCGTTATTTTTTCCCTTACCCTAAACCGTTATATCATTCAGCTGTGTCGTCACTACCGCCAAGGTTTTCGACGTTTACCTCGGGAGTTACGTTGGGGTTTGCTTTGGGAGCCTTCTTAAAGATTGCAAGAAGCTCTGCTAGGCTCTTCTTCTTGATGACAAACCAGAAGATGGCAAATCCTCCACAACCGAGGAGTGCCGCACCGGCGATAGAGCCGATGACGATGCCTGCGATAGCACCGCCCGAAAGCCCGGTCTTTTCTTCTACAGGTTTGATTTCAGGTTGGTCAGGATTGCCAGGTTGGTCGGGATTGCCCGGATTGCCAGGTTCGACAGGATTGCCCGGATTGCCAGGAGCGGATTCCGCGTCTTTCCAAAGAGCGAAGAGCGTCACGTTGTTGTTAACTTGGATCGTTGCTGCTTCGATCTTGGAGCCGTTTGCCGTGAATGCCCAGCCCGCAAATTCTTTGCCCTCGAGTGCGGTAAAGGGATTTGCAGGAAGCGTGAAGTAGGTACCGTGTTCGACCTGTTCTGCCTCCTTGGAGCCCGTGCCGCCGTTTGCGTTGAACGAGACGGCGTGCATAGTCGGGAGGTCTTCCCAAACCGCGGTGACGGTTGTGTTGCCGTTAATGACGATAGACGCGCCAACGCTTGCGGGATTGCCGCCGATGCTCCAAGACTTAAAGCGCTTGCCGTCAGGTGCAGTAAAGCCGTTTACGGGGAGCGTATAGGAAGAGCCTTTGTCTACTTGAACGCTATCCATCGTTCCCGTGCCCTCGCCGGCAGCGAAGGAGACCGTGACTTTGATAAACTGCCAAACGGCGGTGACCGTGGTGTTGGCGGTTATGGTGATTTCGTCGCTGACGTTCTTTTCGACGCTACCGACAGACCAAGCCTTGAACTCTTTGTTTGCCGGTGCGACAAACAGGCAAGCGGGAAGTTCAAACGTACTGTTTTCATTGACGAGTTCGCTTGTCATAGAGCCCGTACCCTCGCCTGCGCCGAAAGTGACGGTGTATTGCGGGATCGCCTTGTAAGTTGCGCTCACCGCGACGGCTTTTGCAGGCATAACGAAGGTTGTGGAGACAGACGTTTCGGAAGCGAAGGTAACGCCGTCTTCCGTCGTCCACTTGTCAAACACGAACCCGCTTGCGGGAGCGTTGGCGGTGATCGTAACCACGTCGTTTTCCTTCGCCAAAGACGCGTTTGCGATGCCGTTTGTCACGGTCACCGCAAAGTGCGGAATC
>JAZSLG010000107.1:0-14682 GCA_045535235.1 Candidatus Stercoripulliclostridium sp. | reverse complement strand
AATAACAACGATAGTTTAACCGCGCTCTTTTTAGAGCGCGGTTGTAACAACCTCTACCATTTTTAGGAGTAAAAATGAAAAAAACAGTTATATTAGTGGCTATTATTGCCATTCTCGCGACCTTACTTTTAACTGGTTGCACAACTACTCCCGTTAGTGATTACGATAAGCAAATTTTAACGTTTACTAACTCAAACGGAAATTTTAACTACACGGGTGAAAACGAAGATGTTAAAACTGATTGGAATTTTGAAGCCGGTAATGGTGCTTCTAGCTCATCGGTTTTTAGTTCAAGTTCAAATGGCTTAAAAATTAATACTCAAAATGCTGGATACGCCGTTGCAAGCCAAAAGGTTTATTTGAAGCGTTACGCTTATTATAAAGTAACTTATACTTACGATATGGATTCTATCGCTGAGTATAGTACGGAAGATGAAGCTACGTCCTGGGTAGGCCTTTATCTTGGTTTTAAGGAAGATCCCAGCTTTAATACCGGTGATAAGAATTCGGAAGTTCGTAATGTAACTAGTAATTACGTAACCGATACCTTCTATTTTAAAACAGATGGTACCAAAGAATATAATTTTGCTATCTTCGTTGGTTCCGAAAACGAACCCGTTAGTGCTATAGTATTTATTAAAGACGTTCAAATTACTAGAGTTACCGAAGCTGTTGCTAATGAGAATGCACAAGCCTATGGCTTTTATGAATTAAATAGCCAAGTATACGGACAAGCGACTACCCTTAATATTGTTTACGTTATTTTGGGCGCAATAGCAACTTTAGTTTTGGCTTACGTTGCTTACGCTATTCGTTCAAGAAGCCTTGCATTTGAAGGTGTTGATAGCGAAAACAAGTTCTTTAACGACTTGAAGAATTCAAAATGGATAGGAATGGTTATTGCTCTAGCAATCGCGACTATTGTTCGTCTTGCAATAATGCTTACCGAAACCATTATAGCTGGTAGTGATAGTATTTCATCCAGTTTCTTCGGTTACGACCTTGAGGCAAACGCAACTATAGGTGGTTGGTTGGCTAATTATTCGGCACCCTATATGTACGAGTATAATACGACCTTTACCACTTTATTGCCTGTTTCCTTGTATTTATCTGCATTCTCAGGTTTGATCGGTAGAGCATTCTTTGCGATGGGCGCACAAGCAGGTGTTGTTTCTCTAACGACTCTTGCTATGATTAAGGTGCTAGGCATCTTGGCAGACTTAGGCTCCGTTGCTTTAATTTATTGCATAATTGCTAAGAAACAAGGTAGAGTAGGGGCAACTATAATGGCTTCATTCTACTCTTTAATTCCTATAGTATTTGCAATGTCTTCTGCTTGGGGTTCGTTTGAAAGTATTACGGCTTTCCTATTGGTTCTAGCGGTATGGTTCTTGCTCAACAAGGGAAGTTATCTTGGTATGGCAATCTCTTATTTCGTAGCTTGCATGACAACGGTTTCTGCAATTTATGTTTCTCCCGCCGTATTGCTTTACACCGGATACGTCATTTATAGAGCAATCAAAGATAAGCAATATAAAAAGCTTATTGCACCTATTGCAACTATAATTGGAAGCTTTGTAGTATTCTATTTGATTTCTCTACCTTTCGTATTTAACGAAGTAGCTGGTGGCGATGCATTAGTTGCATTTACTAGATATATTAATACGTTAAAGGGACAATCGGTTTACACTGCAAATGCATTCAACTTCCAAGGTTTACTAGGAAATAACTTTAAGGTTGTTGGTATACAATCTATATTCGTAACTATACTTTATATTGCTTTCATAGTAATATTGGTTGGTTTTGCTTATTATAGAAGCAGAAATAGGATTGACCTAACTCTCGTAGCCGCAACTTGTGTTATTGCATTCTGGACTTTTGCAAACAATATGAGTTACTATTCTTTGTACGTTTCACTACCTTTACTATTTATTGTTAGTGCAATTATTAAGGATACTCGTTTGTACGTTGCATTCGTTATTTATGCTATCCTTGCCTATGTTAACGCGGCGTACGTATATCTTGTTGCGGGTTATACCAATACCGGAGTTGTTGCAGTTTCTAACGACGTTACGGTTATCGTATATATTATGGGCTCGTTGAGCTTGGTTGCAGCCGTTTATTACGTTATCGTAGTATACGACATATTAATTAATAAGAAAGCTGTTGAGCAATCACCCATTAGCGTACCCTACGTTGAATATGTAAAATACACTTCTCAAAAAGTATTATCCAAACTGAAACTAGGTATTTCAAAAACTGGAGCATTCTTCCAAGCAACCGGCGAGGCAATCAAGGAAGTTAATGAAGAAAGAAAGCTCAAGAGGTCAACTCGTAAAGAAAGTAATGACGAGGAAGACGATAACAATTAATAATATAAATTATTAACAAGCAGAGCCAGTAAAATGGCTCTCGCTTGCTATTTGGAGAATCTCATATGTTGGCAACTGTAAAAAGTTTTGCTCTTGATGGTCTTGATGGATACCCCGTTGATATTGAAGTGGACACCCAAAAAGGGGTTGCCTCTTTTGATATTGTAGGGCTTCCTTCTAACGCTGTTAAAGAGTCTCGAAACAGGGTTAGAGCCGCAATAAAAAATTCTTACTTTGAGTTTTCTCCAAGAAGAACAACCGTCAATATGGCGCCAGCAGACGTTAGGAAAGATGGTTCCTCATTCGACCTTCCTATAGCTATCGGTTTTCTTGCAAGTACGGAACAAATAAAGCTTGATAAAATTAAAGATTTCGTATTGGTTGGTGAGTTGTCTTTGGATGGAAGTGTTAGAAAAATAAACGGGTTGTTGCCCATTTTAATATCTGCACTTCAGAATGGATATAAAAAGTTCCTTATTCCTAGTGAGAATGCTGTAGAAGCTAGTTTTATTCAAGGAATAGAAGTATATCCCATAAAAACTTTAGTACAAGCTTGCGCTTTCATTGGTGGCTTTGCAAAGATTGATAAAGTAGAATATCGCAATTATAACGCTAACGAAAACGTTAATAAATATGGCGTTGACTTAATGTACGTTAAGGGACAAAAAATTGCCAAAAGGGCGATAGAAATAGCCGTCGCGGGTGGACATAACATTTTAATGAGTGGTCCCGCAGGTGCGGGAAAAACCCTTTTAGCAAAATGCGTTCCCACTATAATGCCAGAAATGACCTTTAGTGAAGCGATTGAAACTACTAAAATTCATAGTGTTGCGGGAGTGTTAGATGCAGAGCAAGGCATTGTGAAAACGAGACCGTTTAGAAGTCCTCACCATACTGCTAGTTTGATGAGTTTAGTTGGTGGTGGAAGTCAAAGTAAATGCGGTGAGGTTAGTTTAGCTCATAATGGTGTTTTGTTTTTGGATGAAATGCCAGAATATAACAAAAAGACGTTAGAAACGTTACGTCAACCATTAGAGGACGGCGTTGTAAACGTTACTCGTGTAGCGCGTACAATAGAATATCCCGCGCGATTTATGTTAGTTGCCAGCATGAATCCCTGCCCTTGTGGAAACTATGGTTCACGCGATCCTAACAAACCTTGTACTTGTACCGTAATGGAAAGGCGTAGATATCAAAGTAAGATTTCTGGTCCTTTGCTTGATAGGATTGATTTGTACGTTCAAGTCGATAGTGTAGAGTATGAAGAATTGCGTAGCAATGCTAATGAAGAAAGTAGCTTTGTAGTAAAACAAAGAGTAGAAAAAGCTCGTGAAATACAAAGGAAACGTTTTGAAGGCAGTGGTATTAACGTTAATGCGGAGATGAATAATCGTATGATTAACGAATACTGCGAGCTAGACGCTGACTCGGAAAGACTCATGAAAATTGCTTTCAAAAAACAAAGTTTGAGTGCTAGGAGCTTTACAAGAATATTAAAAGTTGCTCGCACTATCGCAGACCTTGCAGGACGAGAAAGTATTAGCGTAAACGATGTTGCTGAAGCTATACAATATAAAACCAAGGATCTAGGTAATGATAATTAGTAGTAGACATAAAGCAATCATATGGCTTCAAGTTATAGTTGGCTTAACTTCGGCAAAAATTAATGCGGTGGATGAAATCTGCGACCCTGTAGATTTAATGAATTCTCCTAGAAAATATGCTGATAAAATAAGGAGTGTCATTGGAGAAGCTGCGTACAAAAGGATGTTGTTACCTTTTGAAATTAAACAAATTGACGACTTGATTGCTTTACACCATCAAAAGGGATATTCCTTTATAGTTAGAGGTGATGCCGAGTATCCAGATTGTCTGGAAGAAATAGACGTTCCTCCATCTATCTTGTATTACAAAGGAGACGTAGGACTCCTTAAAACCAAGTGCCTAGGAGTTGTTGGGACTAGAGAACCATCTAGGTATGGCCGTGACTATACGGAAAAATTTGTCGAGGTTCTTGCTAAATGCTCTATTACTATAGTTAGTGGTATGGCAAGAGGTGTGGATTCAGTAGCCCATCGTACAACGTTACAAAATGATGGCAAAACTATTGCAGTTCTTGGTTCAGGTATAGACGTGATATATCCGGCCAACAACGTACAACTGTATAATGATATTGCTAGAGAGGGATTATTAATTTCGGAGTATCCGCTAGGCACACCATCTCTTGCATATAATTTCCCTGAGAGAAATCGAATAATAAGTGGACTTTCACAAGGAATACTTATTACTGAAGCAGGGCAAAAAAGCGGTTCGCTTATTACTGCTGAATATGCAATTAAACAAAATAGAGAATTATTTATAATTCCATCAGCGTTAAATTCACCACGCGGACAAGGTAGCAATATGCTCCTTAAAACATGTCAAGGAGCCATGGTATTGTCGCCAGATGATATTATTTCCGCGCTTGGTATTAAAAATCAACCAGAAAAAAGAGCAAGTGCCATGCAACTTGACTTCTTGGAAGAAAAATTGATAGATGCATTAAGCTTTAGTGAAATGCACTTTGACGACCTAATAGACTTAACTGGATTGGGTGTGAGTGACCTAAACGCCTTATTGGTGCGTATGGAAATCGTAGGTCTTATTAGAAAACTAGAAAACAATTATTACGGAGTGTAGAATGAAATTAGTAATAGTCGAATCACCTTCAAAAGCTAAAACTATTCAAAAATATTTGGGTACTGGTTTCCGCGTTATGGCATCCGGCGGACACGTTTGTGATTTACCTCAAAAGACTTTGGGTATAGATATAGAAAATCGTTTTAAGCCTGAATATGTAGTTGAAGACTCTCGTAAAAAAGATTTAATTAAGCGCTTAAAGAAAGAGGTAAAAGACTCGGAGTTTACTTACCTAGCAACTGACCCGGATAGAGAAGGGGAAGCTATTAGTTGGCATTTAGCAAACGTTCTTGATCTGAATGGCTTAAAGAATCGCATTGAGTTTAATGAAATTACTGCTAAAGCCGTTAAACAAGCCTTAGATGCACCTAGAGAGATTAACATTAACCTTGTTAACGCTCAGCAAGCAAGACGTGTTTTAGATAGATTGGTTGGCTATAAAATTAGTCCTATTCTCTCTAGAAAAATAAAAAGCGGTCTTTCCGGTGGAAGAGTACAGTCCTCTGCACTTAAAATGGTTGTTGATCGTGAAAGAGAAATTAATGCTTTCGTTCCACAAGAATATTGGAATATGACGGCTAACCTTCTTAAAGAAGGAACTCGTTCTCCAGTAATTAAAAGTAGTTTCCAAGATTATAATGGAAAAAAAGTCAAACTAGAAAGTGAAGAACAAGTTAAAAAATTGGAAGCAAGACTTGAAAAAGCTGTTTGGAGCGTAGATAAAGTAAAAAAAGGCGTTTCACAATCTCGTCCTGCTGCACCATTTACTACTTCGACTCTACAACAAGATGGTTCTCAAAAACTAGGTTTAAGTTCACCTCAAATTATGCAATTAGCTCAACAATTATATGAAGGTGTTGAACTTCCTGGCGAAGGACATACGGCACTCGTTACTTATATAAGAACTGACTCGGTTAGGATTTCTTCGGAAATGCAAGCAATCACCCGTAAGCATATCTTAAATAAATATGGTAACGATTACGTTCCGTCAAAACCTAATATCTATACTACTAAAGGTCAAAACGTTCAAGATGCGCACGAAGCTATTAGACCTATCAGTTTGGAGAGAACTCCTGAAAGTTTGGAAGATAAATTACCTAAAAATTTATATAAGTTATATAGGTTGATTTACTTTAGATATCTTGCAAGTCAAATGACGCCAGCGGTGTATAACACAATGAACGTACGAGTTCAAGCAACCGTTACTCCTAATGAAAATTATGGATTTAAGGTAAGTGGTAAAGCTTTGACTTTCAAAGGTTATACTGCAGTATATGAATTGGAAAAAAATGACGATGAAGAGAATGAAATAGGCGGAAATCTTCCAAATCTTAATGATGGAGATTCTTTGAAACTTAAAAATTTGAAGAACGAACAAAAGTTTACTAAGCCTCAACCTCGTTATTCGGAAGCAACCCTTATTAAAGCTATGGAGGAAAACGGAATTGGTAGACCGTCTACCTATGCAACTGTAATTTCTGTCCTAACCAAGCGTGAATACGTTACGAAAGAACAAAAATTGTTCAAGCCGACAGCACTAGGTGAAGCCGTTACCGAATTTATGGAAAACTGCTTTAAGAATATAGTAGATATACACTTTACCGCAGATATGGAGAGTAGACTGGACTTGATAGAGCATGGCTCAGAATGGCAAAAAATCATAGAAGAGTTCTATCCTTCCTTTGCAGAAGATTTGCAAAAGGCAAGTTATAACGGACGCAAAAAAATAGTTTTACCGGAAGAAGTAAGCGACGTTATTTGTGACAAATGTGGTGCACAAATGATAATCAAAGAGGGTAGATATGGTAAGTTCCTTGCTTGTCCTAACTATCCAGAATGCAAGAATATAAAGAATTTTGTTGAACCAGTTGGCAAATGTCCCATATGTGGTGGAGATATTAGTAAACGACATGGTAAAAAGTCGGGCTCAGTATTCTATGGATGTTCAAACTATCCCAAATGTAGTTTTATGAGTTGGGATTTGCCTGCACCAATTCTTTGTCCGGAATGTGCAAGTACTATGAAAATAGTACAAGAAAACGATACGACTA
The DNA here is from genome assembly GCA_045535235.1 of Candidatus Stercoripulliclostridium sp. Lineage (GTDB taxonomy): Bacteria > Bacillota > Clostridia > Christensenellales > DTU072 > Stercoripulliclostridium_A. Next base: position 7,580 of record JAZSLG010000107.1, on the reverse strand, counting down.
AATACGTTTGTTCAAATCGTAAATGTAATCACACGGTTATTCCAAAGGAGTAGTTCGAATGGTTAAGATTGTTGGCGGTGGGCTTGCAGGATGTGAAGCTGCTTACCAGCTATTAAAAAGAGGATATAGCGTTGAACTTTACGAGATGCGTCCCGTAAAGAATACTGCTGCGCACAAAACCGATGGTCTTGCTGAATTAGTGTGTTCTAATAGCTTAAAAAGTGAGGATACTACGACTTCACAAGGATTGCTAAAAAGCGAGATGAAGTTGTTTGGCTCTCTTATATTGGAATGTGCTGAAATTGCTAGAGTTCCTGCAGGTGGAGCGCTTGCGGTTGATAGAACGATATTCTCAAAAGAAATAGAAAGACGCCTTAGTGAATTTGACAATTTCAAACTCGTTAGAGAAGAGGTTGTTGCGGTAGAAGACAACGTAATTATTGCCACGGGTCCATTAACTTCGGATTCACTGAGTGAGGCAGTATTAAAGAAAACAGGAGCTGACAAGTTATACTTTTACGATGCTGTTGCACCCATAGTTACTTTAGAATCAGTCGATAAAAATAAATCTTTTTGGTCTGCTCGCTATGGAAAGGGAAGTGACGATTATTTGAATTGTCCTATGAGCAAAGAAGAGTACGACGTGTTTTATAATGCACTCGTATCTGCTCAAACGGTAGTCTTAAAGGACTTTGAAAAGAGAGAAATATTCGAGGGTTGTATGCCTGTTGAGGTCATGGCTAAGAGAGGGGTAGATGCTCTTCGTTTTGGGCCTCTTCGTCCCGTCGGTATAAAAGGCGAAAATGGTGAAAAATATTATGCCGTCGTGCAACTAAGAAAGGAAGATAATTATGATTCACTCGTTAATTTGGTGGGATTCCAAACCAATTTAACCTTTGGTGAACAAAAGAAGGTTTTTTCACTAATACCGGCTTTGCACGATGCTGAATTTGTTAGATACGGAGTAATGCACCGTAATACGTATATAAATAGTCCTGCAGTATTGGACGAGAACTTTGCGTTAAAGGATAATCCATCAGTTTTCTTTGCTGGACAAATAACCGGCGTTGAAGGTTATATGGAAAGTACTATGAGTGGATTGATTGCAGGCATAAACATGGTAAGATTTTTGGAAAATAAACCCCCGTTATCTTTGCCTGAAACTACTTTATGTGGGTCATTATCACGATACGTATCAAGTTGTAAATCAAATTTTCAACCAATGCACGTTAGTTTTGCTTTATTACCTCCTTTGGATGGTAAGGTTAAAAAACAAGACCGCAAAGCAAAATATGCTGAAAGAGCTATTAATGATTTGAAAATATATCTAGAACAAGTTAAGGAGGCTTAACTAAAATGGAATTTAGAGGAACTACGATTTGTGCCGTCAAAAGAAATGGCGTTACCGCGGTTGGCGGTGATGGCCAAGTTACTATGGGAGAAAGTGTTATATTCAAGGGTAATGCTATAAAAGTAAAAAGAATTTATGATGATAAAGTAGTAATAGGATTCGCTGGTTCGGTAAGTGATGCTTTTGCATTGTCCGAAAAATTTGAAGCAATGCTTCAAAAATTTAGTGGCAACCTTGTTCGTGCCGCTGTTGAGCTTGCCGAAACTTGGCGTATGGATAAGGCGAGAAAACTGGAAGCTATGCTCATTACTGCAGATAAAGATAATTTACTCATAGTAAGTGGAACTGGTGAGGTTATTGAGCCTGAAAGTGGTATTTGTGCAATTGGTAGTGGCGGTAATTATGCATTAGCTGCAGCAAGAGCTCTTGCGGAAAATACCGATATGGATGCAAAATCAATCGTTGAACAAGCAATGAAAATTGCCGGCGATTTGTGTGTGTTCACTAACCATCATTTAACGGTTGAATTAGTATAGGTGAAATATGGCAAATATAGAATTATCTCCTAAACAAATAGTTTTAGAACTTGATAGATATATTATTGGTCAAAACGATGCAAAAAAGGCTGTTGCAATAGCGTTAAGAAATAGATATCGTAGAACTCAACTATCTCCTGAGGTTAGAGAGGAAATTACTCCAAAAAATATCATAATGAAAGGACCTACCGGCGTTGGTAAAACGGAAATTGCGAGAAGACTTGCAAGGCTTGTTAAGGCACCATTCGTTAAGGTAGAAGCTACCAAGTTTACGGAAGTTGGTTACGTTGGTCGTGACGTTGAGTCCATGGTAAGGGATTTGGTAGAGGTTGCGATTAGGTTGGTAAAAGAAGAAAAGATTTTAGAAGTAGAACCTAAAGCAAAGGAAGTCGCTGAAAAAAAGTTGGTTGACGGACTATTCCCAGCACGCAAGAAAAATCATCCAGAATTAAGCGATAACGAAATTAGGGAAATGCTTGCTAAAGATTTGAACGATGGTAAACTTGATAAAGTTATGATAGAAATGGAATTACCAGTTCAACAAAAAGGACTTCAACTAGGTGCGCTTGGTGGAAATGATAATAATATTGGTGAATTCATGAATAGATTTTTACCAAAGCAAACCAAAAAACGCAAAATTACCGTTCGTGAGGCGTATGATTTCTTAACAAAAGAGGAAGCAAATAAACTGATTGACGATGATGCTATTAATAACGAAGGTATTAAGAGAGCCGAGCAAGAAGGTATCATTTTTATCGACGAAATGGATAAGATAGCCTCTAAGGGAAATTCTCATGGACCGGATGTTTCTAGAGAGGGAGTTCAAAGAGATATTTTGCCCATAGTAGAGGGTTGTACCGTAAATACTAAATATGGCAATATTAGGACTGACTTCATTTTATTTATTGCAGCAGGTGCATTCCATATTGCAAGAGTAAATGACCTTATACCAGAATTGCAAGGAAGATTCCCCGTTGTTGTAGAACTGCAAAGCTTAACGGAAGAGGACTTTAAAAAGATACTAAAAGAGCCGGATAATGCCATAATTATGCAATACGCTGCACTACTTGGCGTAGATAATATTAAATTAAAATTTACTGACGAAGCAATAGGCGAACTCGCTAGGATAGCTTATTTAGAAAATGAAAGTAATGAAAATATAGGCGCTAGACGTTTGCATACCGTAATGGAAACATTGCTAGAAGACGTTAGTTTTAATGCTTGTGGTGGACACGACGATGTTGAACTAGTTATTGATAAAAGGTACGTAGTTGACCACATGGAAAAAGTAACTAAAAACATGAATCTTAAAAAATATATACTGTAAGAGGGAATTATGATAAATATTCCAAAGGGAACGAAAGACGTATTACCTTACGAAAGCTATAAATGGCATTACGTTGAAAATATAATTAGGGAAATAACTTCCACGTTTGGTTTCTTGGAAATTAGAACGCCTACTTTTGAGCATACGGAATTGTTTTTACGTGGCGTTGGTGAAACTACCGATATAGTTAATAAGGAAATGTATACCTTTATAGATAAAGGTAATCGCTCTATAACTCTTAAACCTGAAGGAACTGCAGGAGTTGCTCGTTCGTACGTTGAAAATGGATTGTCCGAATATCCTCAACCCATGAAAATGTACTACGTAACACCCGTTTTCCGTTACGAAAGACCGCAAGCGGGCAGACTACGTGAACATCATCAATTTGGCGTAGAATTGTACGGAAGTGATTCTCCTTATGCCGACGTTGAGGTGATTTCCGTTGCAAAAACGTTATTTAATAAGTTAGGTATTACCGAGTTGGAATTAAACTTGAATAGCATAGGCTGTCCAACATGTAGAGCTGAATATAATAAAGCATTAAAAGAATACCTAAAAGAGCATATTGATGGAATGTGTGCTACCTGTAAGGAGCGTCTAGATAAAAATCCACTTAGAATACTAGACTGCAAAGAAGAACGTTGCAAAGCGGTAAATTCCAAAGCTCCTAAAGTTATTGACTTTTTGTGTGAAGATTGTAAAAAACATCATCAAGACGTTAAAAATATACTTACTTCACTAGGTATAGAGTATAAAGAAAACCCCAATATTGTTAGGGGGCTAGATTATTATACTAAAACGGTATTTGAGTTCGTGTCTACCTCAATTGGCGCGCAAGGTACAGTTTGTGGTGGCGGTAGATATAATAATTTAGTTAAAGAAGTCGGTGGAAAACCGACACCTGCCGTAGGATTTGGAATGGGTATAGAAAGATTATTAATGGTGCTTGAGGCTCTGGGTTTAAGTGTTGGTAATGCGGAAGTTCCAAGTGTTTACGTGGCGCCTCTTTCTAATGAACAAATGTCAGCTTCTTATAAATTAGTGGCTGAATTGCGTTCCAAAAATGTTTCCGCAGATACAGATATGATGGGAAGAAGCCTTAAGGCTCAAATGAAATATGCTGGTAAGCGAGGCTATTCTTACGTAATCGTATTAGGAGAAAATGAAATAAACAATGGCGTAGTTAAAATTAAAATTATGGCTACGGGAGAAGAAATTACCGTTGAAATAAATAAAATTGCAGAAGAAATTTTAAGGAGATAATTATGGCTGAATTTTTATCTAATTTAAAAAGAACTAAAATGTGTGGAGAATTCCGTTCAACCGATATCGGTAAAAAGGTTACGGCATATGGATTTGTAGCAAAATATCGTAATCTTGGTAGCATTCAATTCGTTGATTTACGCGATAGAACGGGCATATTACAATTGAGCTTCGTACAAGCAGATTATCCCGAAGTATATGAGAAATCCACTAAAATTCGTAACGAATACGTTATTGCTATAGTAGGAACCGTTCAACCGCGTGGAGAGAAGAATATTAATAAAAATTTGCCTACGGGTGAAATCGAGGTTATCGTTGAAGAATTACGTATTTTATCAGAGGCTGATACTCCTCCATTTGCTATTTCTGATCTTGCAAGTGTTGGCGAGGCTCTTAGATATAAATATCGTTATTTGGATTTAAGAAGAAACTCTTTACAGTACTATTTAATTACGAGAGCAAAACTTGCTCAAGTCGTTAATAATTATCTTTCCAAACACGGTTTCCTTAATATTGAAACACCAATACTAGGAAAATCTACTCCTGAAGGCGCTCGTGATTATCTCGTTCCTTCTCGAGTTCATCCTTCATACTTTTATGCTCTACCACAATCTCCTCAACTTTATAAGCAATTGCTTATGATTTCCGGTTTTGACCGCTATTATCAAATAGCTAAATGTTTTAGAGACGAGGACTTGCGCGCTAATAGGCAACCAGAATTCACTCAAATAGATATCGAAATGAGTTACGTTGATAAAATAACCGACGTAATGTACGAAGTAGAAGGATTGGTTCGTGAGATATTCAAGGAAATTAAAGGGATAAAACTTCCTAGACATTTCCGTCAATTAAAATATAAAGATGCGATGAATCGCTTTGGCTCCGATAAGCCGGATACTCGTTTTGGATTAGAGCTTCAAGACGTAACCAAATTGGTTAAAGGTTGTGGTTTTAGCGTTTTTGAGAATGCTACCAAACGCGGATATAGTGTAAGAGCTATAAACGCCAAAGGTCTCTCTAAAATGACTAGAAAGGAAATAGATTCTTACCAAGAAGTTGTAAGAGAATATGGTGCAAAAGGACTTGCATATATTTCCATAAAAGAAGAGGGAATATCATCTCCTATACAAAAGTTTTTTACGCCCGAAAGATTTAGCGAACTCGTTGAAAAAGTGGGTGGCGAAAAGGGCGATATCATATTCTTCGTAGCAGATAAGAATAAAGTAGTTTATGATGCTTTGGGTGCTTTAAGACTCGCTATTGCTAAGAAAAATAACTTGATAGATGAATCGGTATACGACATATTGTGGGTAACGGATTTCCCGCTTTACGAGTACGATGAAGAAGAAAAGCGTCTAGTCGCTATGCATCACCCCTTCACTAGCCCGAAAAACGAGCACTTGAAATACTTGGATAAGAATCCTTTGAAAGTATGTGCAAAAGCCTATGACCTTGTAATTAACGGACAAGAAGCCGGTGGTGGTTCTATTCGTATTAACGATAGAGCAATCCAAAGAAAAATGTTTGAAATGATTTCTCTTACTGAGCAAGACATTAACGAGAGATTCGGTTATTTTGTTGAAGCGTTTAACTATGGCGTTCCTCCTCACGGCGGTTTAGCTCTTGGATTTGATAGAATGGTTATGCTTTTGACAGGAACCGAAAACATTAAAGACGTTATCGCTTTTCCCAAGAACCAATCTGCTATTGGTTTAATGGAAGATTGTCCATCTATTGTAGAACAAAAACAACTTGACGAATTAGGTATTAAATTCTAATGAAAGAAATCGGTTTGGTACACAAAATTAAGGGCAACACAGCAACTATAAGATTTGAGCGTAAGACTGCTTGTGAGAATTGTAATATGTGTCTAAAGCCCAAAGAAGAAATGTACGTTGAACTAAAAGTAAGAAATTCACTCAATGCCAAAGTCGGTGATAAAGTAGAAGTTACTATGGGACAACGCGCTGTATTAACTGCCTCTTTTATAGTGTACGTTATGCCACTTTTGGTAATGTTCGTCGTTATAGGGTGTACTTATAAAATGGACGTATGGATTTCACTCGTTGCCTCACTTGGAAGTCTAATAGTAAGCTTTATCGGAGTAGCAATAATAGATAAACTTATAATTAAAAAGAAAGTGGACTATTTGCCAGTAATGAGTGCAATAATAAATGAAGAAATAGAACAAGCTATTGATAGAAAGGAGTAATATGGAAAAAATAATTAAAACGGTTAAAGATTACGATAACCTTGTAAATTGTGGAAAACTTTGTGTAATTGATTTATTTGCTACCTGGTGTGGCCCTTGTAGGATGCTTGCGCCAATTATTTCGAGTATTGCAAATAAGTCAAATGATAGTTTTATTGTTGCTAAAGTTGACGTAGATGAAATTGAAGAAATTGCAATCCGTTACGGTGTTAATACCATTCCTACCATACTTTACGTTAAAGATGGTAAATTGCTCGAAAAAACCGTTGGATTAAGAACTGAAGATCAAATTATGAACACTATAGAAAAATATATATAAAGGAACAAGTTAATGATTGATTTAAGACCTATAAAAAACGCTGACCCAGATTTGTATGAAGTACTAGTAAAAGAGTTGAATCGTCAACAAAATAATGTTGAGCTTATAGCTAGCGAAAACTTTGTTTCATTGCCCACTTTGACGGTTGCAGGAACCCATTTAACTAATAAGTATGCAGAAGGATATCCTGATAAACGTTATTATGGTGGTTGTATTTTCGTTGATATGGCAGAAAATCTTGCAATAGAGAGGGCAAAGAAATTGTTTAACGTTAAATACGTAAACGTTCAACCACACTCAGGAAGTAGTGCAAATATTCAAGTGTATTTTAGTTTGTTGAAAAATGGTGATACTATTCTAGGAATGGATCTTGGACATGGTGGTCATTTGACTCACGGTAGCCCTGTTAATTTGAGTGGAAAAAATTATAATTTCCTATCATATGGGGTTGGCGAAGACGGATACATAGATTATGATCAAGTTGAAAGAATAGCTACTGAGAATAAAGTCAAATTAATCGTTGCTGGCGCAAGCGCTTATCCACGAGCTATTGATTTTAAGAAATTTAGAGA
>JAZSLG010000056.1:0-63753 GCA_045535235.1 Candidatus Stercoripulliclostridium sp. | reverse complement strand
CGTTACGGCCAGGGCGGCCTGAACGAGCGTATGCTGTGTGCGGGCCTTGACCTCGATGAAAGCAAGCGTATCGCCATCCAGCATTATGAGGTCGATTTCGCCATAGGAGGAACGGTAACGCCTTGCAAGAACGCTCATCCCTGCCTGGCACAGGTATCTCTCGGCTTCAGCCTCACCCAGTACGCCTTTGGCGTAGGTGTTGAAAGAGCAACCATGATTAAGTATTCCATACCCGACATGCGTTTGCTATTTGACAATGACGTTCGTTATTCAAAACAATTCAAATAGGAGATTAGAGCAATGTTAGTTCCCGTAAAATGGTTAAAAGATTTTGTTAATATTGATAATATTTCTATTCCCGAACTTGCTGACAAGCTCGTTTCTTGTGGTTTTGAAATCGAAGCGGTTATTAATCAAGCCGATTTAGTAAAAGGAGTTAAGACTTGTAAAGTTATTGCTGTAGAGCAACACCCCAACGCAGATAAACTTATAGTTTGCAAAATTGATTTGGAAGATGGTATAGAACGTCAAATCGTTACTAACAATCGTTGGATACAAGTAGGTGATATAGTTCCCGTTGCACTTGACGGTGCTAAGCTCTTTAGCGGAATGGAGATTAAGTCCGGCGCATTACGTGGCGTACATAGTGACGGTATGTTTTGTGGTGGTAGTGAGCTTAACCTCACCGAAGCAGACTATAAAGGCGCAGGTGAAGATAAAGTTCTAAAGCTTTTGGACGGCACTCCCATTGGTAAGGATATCAACGAAGTTATGGGTACCGACGACGTTATTTTGGACGTAGGTATTACGGCAAATCGTACCGATGCTAATAGTATTTTGGGTATTGCTAGGGAAGTAGCGGCAGTTACTTCGCAGGAGTTAAAAATGCCTTCCGATTACGCGGAAATTCCCGTTGGTAACGATATTGACGCACATTTGGAAGTAATAAACGAAGCTACCGACCTTTGCCCAAGATATCTTGCAGCAATGCTTACCGACGTAGTAATTACCGAGTCTCCCGAATATATTAAGAGAAGACTAAAATCCAGCGGTCTTCGTCCCATAAATAATATAGTTGACGTTACCAACTACGTTCTTCTTGAGGTAGGTCAACCCATGCATGCTTTCGACCTTCGTACCATCAAAGGTGGCAAAATCGTTGTAAGAAGGGCAAAAGAAGGCGAAAAGATAGTCGCTCTTGATGACAAGACTTACACTCTTAATAATGATAATCTTGCAATTTGTAACGCCGTTGAGCCCATGGCTATTGCAGGTGTTATGGGTGGCAAAGAATACTCTATTTTTGACGATACGAGCGTAATAATTTTAGAAAGTGCAAGATTTGCTCGTGACAATATTAGACGTACTTCGCGCACTTTGGGACTTCGTTCCGACAGTAGTGCAAGATTTGAAAAGGGTATAGATTTTATTTCCCAAGAATACGGTCTAAGAAAAGCTATTGGTATGATAGTTAACAACGGTTGGGGTAAACTTGTTAGCGGTACGGTAGATAATTATCCCGTTCCTGCAAAGACCTTGGAAATCGATTTTACCGCTAACGACGTAAATCGCATTTTAGGTATATCCGTTCCTCAAGAGCGCATGGTGGACATTCTAAATTCTCTCACCTTAACTACAACCGTAGATGGCGACAAGCTTCACACCGTTATTCCCGGTTATCGTGAAGATATAGTTGGTGTAAACGATATTGCGGAAGAAGTAATTCGTATGTACGGTTACGATGCAATACAAACCTCGCTTATGCCCGATGCCGAAATGACTGCCGGTGGTAAGACCAAAAAGCAAGAATGTGCCGATAAGATTAAGAACTTCCTCGTAGGAAAGGGTGCTTACGAAATTTGTACTTATTCCTTCGTTAGCCCCAAGGCTTGGGACATGTTACACCTTGAAGAAGATTCCATTCTTCGTCGTAACGTAAAACTTCTTTCACCTCTTGGGGAAGATTACAGCGTAATGAGAACTACTCTAGCCCATAGTATGATTAAGACCATGGCAACTAACGTTCTACGCGGAAACAAAAAGGGTAGATTCTTTGAAATAGCTAAAACCTATATTCCTTACGAATTACCTTTAACTCGTTTGCCTCTCGAGGAAAATAAACTCTGTTTAGGTGCATACGGCGACAAGGAAGATTTTTATAGCTTCAAGAGCGTAATAGAAGATTTATTCGACATTTTACGTATTGACGTTAGATTTAGAGCTACGGATATTGCTTATATGCATCCTTATCGTACTGCGGAAATAGTAACTGCCGATGGAAAGGTAGTTGGCTATATGGGTGAAGTTAAATATGACGTTGCCAAAGAATACGACGTTGATAAGCGCTTGTATATTGCCGAAATAGATGAAGAATATATAGAGGACAATGCAAGAGTGTTCTCCTACTTTAAGGTAGTTTCCAAGTTCCCGGCTATGGAACGTGACCTTGCTCTCGTTTGCGACCTTTCTCTTGAGGCCGATACTTTACTTGACACCATTAACGAAGCTGGTTCCGAGTTACTAATCGATAGTAAGATATTCGACGTATATAAGGGCGAAGCACTTACCAAAATGGGTAAGATGAGTATTGCCGTTAAACTTACCTTCCAATCTAAGGACAGAACGCTTAAAGACGGCGACGTTAACAAGGAAATTGAAAACGTACTCTCCGCACTCAAAGAAAAATTAGGAATTGAATTAAGATAATGCAAGAAAAAACGCTAAAGGCTTTGGAATTTCATAAGATATTGGACTCGGTTGCATCTTACGCAAGTTCCGAGCCTGCCCGCGAGGCGGTAAGAGATATACGCCCCATGCGGGAGCTTTCCTACGTTAACGAATTATTGGAAGAAGTGTATGAAGCTGATAAAATTGCTTTTGAATACGCAACTAATTTGAGCTTTGCCTTTGATAACATAGATTTCGTATTGGAAAAAGCTTCCGTTATGAGCGTGCTTACTATGGGTGAACTGCTTAGAGTATCACGCATGCTTCGCGTTGCAAGAAGCGTAAAATCAACTATTGCAAAGGTTCCCGACGATAACCTTAAATTGATAAAAGGCCTTGCCAATTCCATTTATACAGATAAAGACTTGGAAGAGGACATTGATAACGCCATTATTTCCGATACCGAGATGCACGATAGGGCGTCCGACGAGCTTCGTGCTATTAGAATCCGTATTAAAAAGACCGGAGAACAAATCAAATCGAAACTATATAGTTATCTTACCAGTCCAACCTATTCCAAGTATTTACAAGACAACATAGTTACCGTTAGAGGTGACCGTTACGTTATTCCGGTACGGGCAGAATGTAAGAGTGCAATCCCCGGACTTATTCACGACCAAAGTGCTTCCGGGCAGACCATCTACGTTGAGCCAATGGCAGTCGTTGAGCTTAACAACGTTCTTAAAACCCATATCTTAGAAGAACAAGCGGAAATCGAAAGAATATTAAGAAAGTTTACCGTTAGGGTATCTACGTCTGTAGATCAAATTAAGGAAAGCTTTGAAAAAATAGTTCGTCTCGACGTTATTTTTGCAAAGGCTTATTACGCTAACGCTACCCGTTCCGTACGTCCCACCGTTAACGAAAAAGGAATAATAAAAATAGAACGCGGTAGACATCCGTTAATCGATAAAGATAAAGTTGTTCCCACCGATATTAGGGTAGGCGACGATTTTGATATTTTATTTATTACCGGTCCAAATACCGGTGGTAAAACGGTATCGTTAAAACTTGTCGGTTTGCTTACGATAATGGGGGCAAGTGGACTTTACGTTCCTGCAAGAGTGGCGGAACTTGCTTTGTTTGACGAAGTATTTTGCGATATTGGTGACGAGCAAAGTATAGAGCAAAATCTTTCTACTTTCTCCTCACACATTGCTAACATAGTTAGAATTATAGATAATTTGAGTGAAAATTCCTTAGTTCTTCTCGACGAGCTAGGTGCGGGTACTGACCCGACCGAGGGTGCGAGCCTTGCTATGAGCATATCAACCTATATTAAGGATAGTGGAGCTAAAGCGATTATTACCACTCACTATAACGAGCTAAAAGAATACGCAGTAGTAACAGAAAGGTGTGAAAACGCCTCTATGGACTTTAATCCAATTACCTATAATCCTACTTATAAACTTATTGTTGGTACACCCGGTGCTTCAAACGCTCTTTTGATTGCAAGGAAACTTGGCCTAAAAGAATGTATAATCGATAAAGCGCAAGCCGGTATACAAGACGGCAAACTGGAATTTGAAAACGTATTACAAGCCTTGGAAATCGCAAGAAGAAATGCTCTTGAAAATGAAGAAAGAACCGCACTGGCGCTGAAACAAGCGGAAGAAACACAAAAGGCGGTAGAGCGTGAACGTGATAGGCTATATATACAACGCGAAAGATTAAACGAAAACGTTAGGAAGGAAACCAAACGTCTGGTTGAAGACGCCATGGAAGAAGCCAACGAGATAATAAAAACCCTTCGCGATATTTTAGAAGAGCCAACAGAACAAAACCTCTTCAAAGCGAGAAAGCTACGCAAATCTTTGGAAAAATATATTGTTTTAGAAGATAACGAATTTGAAGGTTTTGGTGAAGAAGACGATAGTGAAATAAAGGTTGGAGATATCGTTTTGGTAAAAGCACTCAAGGTTGAGGGCGAAGTTAAAGAAATAAACAAAAATAACGTGGTCGTAAGACTGGGTAAAATGAACAGTAACTTTAAGCTTGACGCACTCCAAAAGCTTAAAGGTCGAAAAAAAGAAATCAAGAAGGAAGTTGCGCCAACAACCCATACGTTACGTAACGAGGCGTTTAGTCCCGAGTTAATGCTACTAGGTATGCGTTCCGACGAAGCTTTACACGCTTTAGAAGCATATCTTGACAAAGCTTTGCTTGCAGGAGTAAACGAAGTACGTATCGTTCACGGTTATGGTACTGGAAAATTGCGTGAAGTAGTAAGAAATTGTCTTAAAAAACATAGCGCAGTTAAAGAGTATCGTGACGGAATATACGGAGAGGGTGAACGCGGTGTAACCATAGTAAAATTAAAGAGATGATATTTTTTGATAACGCTAGCACGACAAAATGCACTCCAGAGAGTGTACTGATAGTTAACAAATACCTTACCGACGAGTATTTTAATCCGTCGGCACTTTACCATAATGCGCTTACTATTAAGCAAGATATGGAGCGTGTAAGACAAAACATATTAAAAAAGCTACGTGGTGAAGGTAAAATTGTGTTTACAGGTGGCGGTACTGAAAGCGATAACCTCGCTTTACTTGGTTCAAAAAAAATAAAGGGTGGTAGGGTTATTGTTTCCTCCGCCGAACACGCTGCTATTTATGCAACGGCAAACGAACTAAAAGCACGTGGCTTCGACGTGGTTTTTGCTCCCGTAGACGGATACGGTAAAGTAGATGAGGAAGAGTTTATCAAACTTTTAACGCCTTCGGTCACGTTGGTTTCCATAATACACGTTAACAATGAAACCGGAGCCATTAACGATATAGCACGTCTATGTAAACTTGTAAAGAGCAAGTGTCCCAAAGCACTTTTCCATAGCGACGGTGTACAAGCTTTTGGTAAACTCGAGGTAAATTTACGCGGTGCCGGTATCGATTTGTATTCCATGAGCGCGCACAAAATAGGCGCTCCAAAAGGCGTAGGTGCGCTTTATATAGCAAAGGGCGTGAGTGTTAATCCCATCGTATTTGGCGGTGGTCAAGAGGGCGGTTTACGCTCCTCAACAGAGAATACCGCAGGAATTATGGCATACGAAAAAGCCGTTATTGACAGATATGCAACTCTTGCCGATACAAAGCGTAAACTAAGTGAAATTCGCAATTATATAGCCGATAATTTGAAGAATATAGAGGGGATTAAGTTTCTTTCGCCTTTGGAAGGTTCTCCATATATTTTAACTTTTTCCGTACCAAGAGTGCGCGGAGAGGTTATGCAACACGCTCTTGAAAGGCGTGGAATAATGGTAGGTACGGGTAGCGCTTGCTCATCAAATAAGGCTTCCACACGTATTGCCGAAGCTTTAGGACTACAAGGCAAGTACGTAGACGGCGTAACGAGAATAAGTTTCTTTATTGATAACACTATGGAAGAGGCGGAAATATTTGTTAAAGAATATCTCCAAGTATATAAGGAGTTAGAAAAATATGGCAGTTGAGTATAATTGTATTTTAATTAGATTTGGCGAAATCTTTTTGAAGGGTAACAATCGTAATTATTTTGAAAGTTTACTTATTAAAAACATTAAAAACTCTTTGAATGGATTAAATTATCGTTTTTCAAAGACTCAGGGCAGATATTATATCGAAGAGTTTGCTCCCGAAGATATGGATGAAATTATTTCTCGTCTAACCAAAGTCTTTGGTATACATTCCATTAGCCCTACGGTTAAAGTAAAGACCGACGTTGAAGAAATGTGCAAAATCGCTCACGCCATTAGTCCTACCGAAGGTACGTTTAGAGTAACCGTAAAACGTGCGGACAAGCGCTTCCCCATGACTAGTATGGAACTAGGCGCAAAAATAGGCGGTTATATGCTTAATAAGACGGGCGGTAGGCTAAAAGTTGACCTTTTTGACTACGATTTTGAACTATTCGTAGATTTGCGTGAAAGTGGATATTCATATTTGTTTTATGATAAAATCATGGGTGCGCAAGGCTTACCCACCGGATGCTCCGGTAATGCAATGCTATTATTGTCGGGTGGTATAGATAGCCCTGTAGCTGGTTATGTAATGGCAAAACGGGGCTTGCGCATTTTTGCAATCCATTATCATAGTTTCCCTTACACCTCCGAACTTGCTTTACAAAAAGTAAAAGATTTAGCCAAGAAGCTTACCGCATATTGTGGTGATATTAAACTTGCAGTTGTTCCTTTTACCGAAATTCAATATGCCATTCACGAGCATTGCCCCGAGGAGTTTATGATTACCATAATGCGTAGATTTATGATGCGTATTGCGGAAAGAGTTGCTATTAAGAACGATTGCGGTGCCATCATAACCGGCGAAGCACTAGGACAAGTAGCGAGCCAAACCATGCAAAGTATTCAAGTAACCAACTCCGTTGTAACCCTTCCCGTATTTAGACCTTTGATTGGCTCCGACAAGGCGGAAATCATCGATATTGCTAACAAAATTGATACTTTTGATATTTCTATTCGTCCTTACGAAGATTGTTGCACGGTATTCTTACCCAAAAATCCAGTAATCAAACCCAAGCTTCAAGATGCCATAGAGTACGAAAATAGGCTTGATATTGAGGCGCTAATTGAAAAAGCCGTAAACGATACTGTATTTGAAACAATTACGGTAGAAGACTAGTTTTACTGTTTATAGGAGACTTTATGATTAAATTACTAAAGATATTACTTGTAATATTTATTGTCATCGTCGTTTTGGCGGTAGGCCTTTTTATTGCATTATTTGCCGTTAGTGGCTGGGATTTGAATAATCTTAAGTATGAAAATAGAGAATATGCGTTGTCGGAACATTTTAGTAAGATTGCTATCGACGTGAAAGGAACAGACGTGAGAATTGTTCCCGCAGATAACGATGAGTGTAAAGTAGTTTGTTTTGAAAGTAATAATTATAAACATTCAGTAAATGTAGAAAACGATACTCTAGTAATAACCGCAATCCACAAAAAGGTATTCTTTGGATATAGAAATACTGTTGTAACAGTCTATTTGCCCGAAAAAGAATATACTTCCGTTGACGTAATAACAACCTCGGGAGATATTGATATAAAAAACATTAGCGCAAAAACCATTAATTGTTCCGTTGACACCGGCGATTTGGAAGTTGAAAACGGTGTTTTCGATACTTTTAATTCTACCGGCGACACAGGTGACGTTGAGCTTGAAAACGTCGTTACCGCTAATAATCTAACGATTAAAAGAGATACCGGGGAAATTGAAGCCTCTTTGCTATCTTGTGGCGCTGACGTAATAGTAGAGGTTGATACCGGTGATATATCATTAAATTTGATTACTTGTAAAAATCTTTCAATTACATCCGATACCGGTGACGTAGAGGTTGATAACGCTAAGATTGATAATAAATTTACCTCAGTAATAGATACAGGAGATTTGAACTTTACAAAAATGGACGTTAATGAGGTGGAAATTACTATCGACACGGGTGATGTCAAAGGCTCTTTCACTAGTGACAAGATTTTTGCCATTAGAACTTCCACCGGAAAGGTTGACGTACCTCAAACGACAAGTGGTGGCGTATGTAAAATAACCACGCACACTGGAGATATAATTATAAAGATTGGCTAATATAAGTTAATTATCATTTTTGGTTGTGATTTTTTAATTAGTATACCGTCGTCGGTATAGGATGCCAAATAATAAAACTCAAAAGTACGATAGGGCTTTGGTAGGGTGATTTCCACTTTACCCGAGCCTTTTTCTATTTTAGAAAGAACTTCACCCAAAGAATTTTCTAAAATTAAAGGGAACTTTTGATTGCTAGTAAAAGTAATTATTATTTCGCCGTCGCCGTTAATTACCTCAAAATCATTCGGTATTGCGTTGTCAAAGTAACTACTAACGGGAATATTATGTTTTTCGCTACATAAAACACTTCTTTTATATTCAATTGGAGTATTTTCGTTTGCAAGCATAAGAACGTGCGAGGTTTTGTAAATATAGTCGTCTATTTCGACTTGTTCAATTGAGTTGGGAGTATGAAAATCTTTAGGTTTATCAATCGTGCTCCAAACTTGTTTAGCGCCAATGGTTGGGTAGCTACCGCCGGTAACCGATAAATCAAGCCCTTTCTTGTAATCGTTGCTACCATACCAAACGGCTAGAGTGTGCGAGGTCGTATAAGACAAATTCCAAGCATCAAAGTTTCCTTCACTATTTCCGTTAGTTCCCGTTTTTGAAGCTACTTGTATATCTAAGTTGCGTAACTTTTTTGCAGTACCTTCTTTTGCACAAGAAAGTAGACAATCGGTAAGAAAATAGGCTGTTTCGCTAGAAATTATTCGTTTTCTACCACTCTCATGATTATATACGCAATTGCCGGAGTTGTTATAAATTGCCTTTATAAAACTAACGTTTTGCTTTATTCCACCGTTTGCTATACTCATGTATGCAGTAATTAACTCGGGCATAGTTTGACCCTGAGTGGTAGCTCCAAGTGCACTGGCAAGACCGTCTTGTGGGCTAAAAGTTAAGCCTAATTCTGTTGCTAATTTGAATGAATAATCTTGACCTACCAAATCTAATAGTTTAATGCTACATGCATTACTGGAAGTCGTAAGACTTTCCTTAATAGTAGTCCAACCTAAGTATTGGTTTTGATAATTGTTGGGAGAATATCCGTTAATTTCACATTTTTCGTCAAGAATAGGACTACAAGGAATTATTTTTCTTTGCTCAAATGCCGGAGCATAAGCGATAATTGGTTTTAACGTAGACGCACCTTGCCTTCTGTAACTATATGGGGAATAATATAGGTTAGACACGTAGGCACAAATTCCACCGTTTTGATTATTAGCGAGCATATAGGACTTGTTGGCATTTTCAACCTCTAATTCCTCGTTTAAATAGGCGTTATCAAGAGATTTTTGTGCATTTTTATCAAAATAGGTGTAAATTTTATAACCGCCTGTAATTATTTCTCTTTCATTTATACCCAATAGTTTTGCACTCTCCTCAATTACAGTTTGTGTATAAGGAATATTAATCTCTTTTGTTTCATGGCTAGTAATGGGCGTATAGCACTCTTTTAACGCCGATTCATATTGTCCTTCATTGATATAACCCTGGTTTAACATCAATTTTAATACCAAATTTCTTCTTTCTAAAGCGTTCTCAACCGAATTAAGAGGTGAATTTCTTAGTGGATTTTTAACTATTCCAGCTAATATTGCACTTTCGCTAATGGTAATCTCGTTAGGTTTTTTGTTAAATAATCTTTTACAAGCGTCGCTTATACCGTAAAGTGAATGTCCAAAGTAAATAGAATTAAGATATTTCGTAATAATTTCTTGTTTAGAATAGTTTTTTTCTATTTCCAAAGAAAGTTTAGCTTCTTTTAGTTTTCTTTGGATTGTTTTTTCTTGAGTAAGTAGAGTGTTTTTAGCAAGTTGTTGAGTGATGGTGGAGCCACCTTCCTTAAAATATCCGGCTTTTATATTGCTTAAGGAAGCTCCAATAACGCGTCTAAAATCAATTCCTTTGTGTTCAAAAAATCTTTTGTCTTCTAAACTTACGAATGCATAAATAGTATAAGGAGAGATCTCTTCGTAAGGAACTACCTCCTTTACAGAAGAGAAAAAGTCTATTTCATCTCCGCTTGCGTCAAATATAACAGCTTTTTTTGCGTTTGTGCTTTCAAATGCATTTTTGTCAAATTTTACGCCTTTTACGACGGAAAATGCATAAAAACTTGCGATGAGTATTATAAAAAATACGCTAAATAATAATACTAATGCGGTTATTTTAAGAATATTTTTTGCCTTCATAGTGGTATTAGTATTAAGTTTTTCGTACAATTTATACTTGATTTACGCGCGCGTATAAGATATAATAATTTCGTATGGAAAATTTATATAACACTAGTTTAGAGAATAAATATTATATCGAAACCTTTGGTTGCCAAATGAACGTTCACGAATCTGAAAAGGTGGCGGGCATTTTGGTTGCATTGGGTTATGAAGAAACAAAAGAAAAAGCGCAAGCCAAAATTATCGTTTTTAATACTTGCTGTATACGAGATACTGCGGAAAAGAAGATTTTTGGCAATATCGGTGAGTTAAAAATACTCAAACGCCTTGATAAATCCCGTATTATAGTAATTTTCGGTTGCATGACTCAGCAAGAAGGTATGGCGGAACTTGTTGCTACTAAGTTTCCTTTTGTTGATATAATTTTGGGAACCAATAACGTTCATCTTCTTGCGGACAAGATTTTAGAATTGGAAGAACGTCGCGCTCGTAAAAGAGGAAAAGTTATCGAAATTGACACTAACGAAAAACCTCCCGTAATAGAGGACGTCGTTCCTTATCGTACTTCCTATCCAAACGCATGGGTAAATATTATGTATGGGTGTAATAATTTTTGCTCTTATTGCATTGTACCATACGTTCGTGGAAGGGAAAGAAGTCGTGACCCCGAGCTAATACTAGAAGAAGTCAAATCCCTCGTCAACTCCGGTTATAAGGAGATTACGTTACTTGGTCAAAACGTTGACAGTTACGGCTCAGACCGCACCGATGGTGTTAATTTTTACACTTTATTAAAGAAAATAGCCGAAATTCCCACTAAATTCCGTTTGCGTTTTATGACTTCTCATCCCAAGGATCTCTCCGAAGAAGTAATAAAATTAATAGCGGAAACACCCAATTTCTGCAATAATATTCATCTTCCGGTACAAGCCGGTTCCAATGCGATTCTAAAGGCTATGAATCGCCGTTACGACCGTGATAGATACTTTTATCTTATAGATTTAATTAAAAAATATATGCCCGACTGTGGTATTACTTCAGACATCATGGTAGGTTTCCCCGGAGAAACGGAAGAAGACTTTTTGGACACCCTCGATTTGGTGGAAAAGGTGCGTTATCATAATGCGTTTACCTTCATATATTCACCAAGAAAGGGTACCGTTGCTGCAAAAATGGAGCAAATACCCTATGCCATTAAGAGTGAAAGAATAAAGCGTTTGATTGCTCTTCAAAATAAAATCACGTTGGAAATTAGCGAAACCTACGTTGGTAAAGTGGAAGAAGTTCTTGTCGAGGACGCGCCCAGGGAAGGGTATTTGTGCGGTAGAACTAATTCCGGTAGACTCGTCAATTTTAAGGGTGAAAAGGATATGGTTGGCAAATTCGTCAACGTTAAAATAGAAAAAAATAAGGCGTCTGCCCTTATAGGAGAAATTGTAAATGAGTGTTAAGCAAAAATTATCGCCGATGATGGTTCATTATAAATCGCTCAAAGAACAATATCCCGATACTATACTAATGTATAGATTGGGCGATTTTTACGAGATGTTTTTTGATGATGCGGTGGAAGCCAGTAAAATACTCGACCTTACTTTAACAGGAAGGGATTGTGGATTGGATGAAAGAGCGCCCATGTGTGGCGTACCTTTCCACGCAGTTGACGGATATATCTCAAAACTTGTTAAAAATGGTAAAAAAGTGGCTATTTGCGAACAGCTTACTGCTCCCGGGGACCAAAAAGGAATGGTTAAGCGTGACGTAGTTCGCGTTATAACGCCCGGTACCGTTACCGATGACGAAATGCTTGATGCAACCGCTAATAGTTATTTGATCTCCGTAGTTACGGATAAATCTGGCGTCGGCCTTGCTTGGACGGATATTTCCACGGGAGAGGTTTACGTTAAGGCGCTTAACTCTACTTTTTCCTTGGAAGATACCATTCTTTCTATTGCTCCAAGTGAAATTATTTGTAGCTCTAAAATATACGCCGAATTATTGGATTACGAGGCTGTTAGTCTTGGTAAATTGCCTCGTCCACAGTCTTATTACGACTATTCTTTTGATAAAGAAGTAGCAGAAAAGACGGTTTTGAATTTTTATAATCTTAATAATCTTGGTTCACTGGGTTTGGAAAAAGGCTCTTTGTTAGTTTGTGCGTTGGGTGGATTACTTGACTACGTTAGTGGGACTCAAAAGAGAAAGCTTTCTCACGTTCGCACTCCTAAAATATTGCGCTCAGGCGATAAAATGTTTATCGATTTTAACACCAAACGCAATCTAGAACTAACAAAAACGTTATTTGACGGCTCAAAAGTAGGCTCGTTGTTTTGGGTACTTGATAGAACGCGTACCTCTATGGGCGCAAGACTACTTCGCAAAGCAATTGACGAGCCTTTTGCGCGCTTGAGCGATATTAACGAGCGCCTTGATGCGGTTGAAGACCTTTTTAAGAATGCAAGTATGCGTGAAGAATTGGGCGAAGCGTTATCTTCCATACACGACGTAGAAAGGTTGTGTAATCGTATTGCATACGGAACTATTACGCCTAGAGGAGCGCAATCAATAGCTTTTTCATTACAAAAGCTAGTAAGTGTTATTTATTCCCTTCGTAAGGCGAAAAGTCAAAGAATTATTATTCTCCGCGATTTAATTGATCCCTTGGAAGATTTAGCAAATCATATTATGGGTGCGCTCGTTGATACGCCTCCCATTACTATTAAGGACGGTGGTATTTTCCGTGATGGTTATAGTGCCGAGCTTGATAGCTATCGTAACGCTAGGACTTCTGCAAAGCGTTGGTTATCCGAATATGAAGCAAAAGAGAGAGAAGAAACTGGCATTAAACAATTAAAAGTCGGTTATAATAGGGTGTTTGGTTATTATATAGAAGTTTCTAATTCAAATTTACCCATGGTTCCTTACCGTTTTGAAAGAAAACAGACTTTAACTACCGGGGAACGTTTTATTACCGATGAACTTAAGAAAATGGAAGAAGTTATTCTTGGTGCCGAAGAAAAAGCTCTTGCTTTGGAAAGTAGTTTGTTTGGTGAAATTAAGAATAGTTTAATGGAAGTTGTTGCAATTTTGCAAACCAATTCCAATGCCGTTGCCGAGCTTGATTTGTTATATTCACTTTCAACCACTGCGGTTGCCAACGGTTACGTTCGTCCAAAAGTTAAAGATAATTCGGATGATTTGGTTATAAAAGAGGGTAGGCATCCTGTAGTTGAGGCGTTAAAGCGCAAAAATTCCTTTGTTCCAAACGATACCGTAATGACGAAGGACAGTAGAACTTTAATAATCACCGGTCCCAACATGGCTGGTAAATCCACCTATATGCGTCAAGTAGCCTTAATCGTACTGATGGCGCACGTTGGTAGTTTCGTACCCGCAAGAGAGGCTGAAATTTGCCTTGTTGACCGCATATTTACACGTGTTGGTGCAAGTGATAACGTAGCATACGGACAATCTACTTTCATGGTAGAAATGACGGAAATGGCTAATATTTTGAATAACGCCACGCCAAAGAGTTTACTCATC
The DNA here is from genome assembly GCA_045535235.1 of Candidatus Stercoripulliclostridium sp. Lineage (GTDB taxonomy): Bacteria > Bacillota > Clostridia > Christensenellales > DTU072 > Stercoripulliclostridium_A. The sequence goes on along the minus strand of JAZSLG010000056.1, from coordinate 49,728 downwards.
TTGGACGAAATCGGTAGGGGTACCTCCACGATAGACGGACTTTCTATTGCTTGGGCAATCGTCGAGCATCTTGCATTAAAGTTGAAGGCTAAAACATTGTTTGCAACTCACTATCATGAGCTTAGTGAATTGGAAAGTGAACTTCCCAGTCTTAAAAATTATCATATTCTAATTAAAGATACCGATGGAAAGATTACTTTCCTTTATAAAATTGCCCGTGGTGGAGCAAACAAGAGCTTTGGTATAGAGGTAGCTACTCTTGCCGGCGTCAATGAGAAAATTACAAACCGCGCAAAAATGATAATGAGTTCCATCGAGGAGAGTCAAGAGGGTAAATTAAGCACGAAAATTGGTGCGAATATTTCGGAAGATGCCGTACCTACTAGCCAAATAGGATTCTTCCAAGAGGATAGTAAATACGATGAGATAGCGCGTATTATAAACGATATTGACCTTAACGATATAACGCCTCTACACGCGTTGACCATACTCTCAAACCTTCAAAAAATGACGAAACCTACTGGTAGAAGGAAGAAATAATGAAAATAAATCTATTAGACAAAAGTATCTATAATTTGATTTCAGCCGGCGAGGTGGTAGAAAATCCCGCCTCCGTAGTCAAAGAATTGGTAGAAAACGCTATTGACGCCGGTGCGAAAAATATTTCCGTTTATATTGAAGACGGCGGTATCAAGAGTATAGAGGTTATCGACGATGGTTGCGGTATTCAAAAAGAAGAACTTCCCAAAACCATACTTCCTCACGCTACTAGTAAAATCAAGGAAGCAGATGACCTTAATACAATAGCAACTCTTGGATTTAGAGGTGAGGCATTAGCATCCATATCGGCAGTATCGGAGTTTGAAATTCGTTCCAAATATTATGAAAGTGAACACGGCGCATATTTTTATGCTAAAAATGGAGAAACCCAGCTGGGAGATTGCGCCCATTCTCAAGGAACGGCTATAAGAGTGTCTAATTTGTTTTATAACACTCCCGCAAGGTATAAATTCCTATCTTCCAAGGCTACGGAAGAAGGATACGTGAACAAGCATATTTTTAGGCTTATTCTTGCTAATCCCGAGGTAGCTATTAGTTACTACGTGGATGGTAATTTGACCTATTCTTCTGCAGGAAACGGTCTAAAAGGTGCGGTAGATAGTGTGTTTTTACCACAAATTTCCAAAAATCTAATAGAAATCCAAGAGCCTGTGGAAAATGAGGGTATTCGCGTAACCGGTTTCGTTTCACCTCCTGAAGTATACAAAAATAATCGTAATTTTCAAATTGTTATATTAAATGGTAGGGTTATTGTTGACCAAACGTTATCGGCTACTATTCAAAACGCCTATGGAAGTAGATTAATGAGTAGATGCTTTCCAATATACGTGCTTAATATAGTTATGCCGTTTGACGAAGTTGACGTCAACGTTCATCCTAGCAAAAAAGAGGTGCGTTTCCAAAATGCTCGTAAGGTTTACGGCTACATATATCGAGTAGTTATGCGTGCGTTGGAGGGTTATGAATTTCAAAAACGCCAAGATTTAGTTGCAGATTTTTCCACTGTTTCGGTCGAAAACGGTCAAAATGTTGCAAAAGAGGAGCCGATAGGGGACTGCAAACCTAGCGTTACTAACGAAGCTAAACCAGTTATGAGCTTTGAAGAGGCTTTGAGTTTAGTACGCGGTAAATCAAGTCGAAATTTGGACGAAGTTGCCGAGCCTCGCGTTAGTACCTATGCTCCCGGTGCGCCGTTGTATGGTAAAACTAACGTTACCGTAATGCCTCCGTCTAAACCAAGTATTATAACCGAACTTGATCCCTTCATTGAAGAAAATAAAAGAGATGAAAGTCTAACTAAAAAAGCTCCAATAGCGATTGAAGAGTATGAATATTCTCCTAAACTAGCCGAAAAAGTTAAAAATTATAGGGTAGTAGGTCAGTTTTTTGATACGTATATTGCTATTGAGTGTGAAGATAAGGTTATTTTTATTGACCAACATGCAATGCACGAGCGCATTTTGTACGATAGACTCGTTGAAAGTTGGATGAAAAAAGAAATTAGCGTTCAAACGCTGATGATTCCTTACGTATATGAGAATGGTGTTGAAGAAATATTACTCCTTTTGGAAAATAAAAAGGCTTTACTTGAGATCGGTTTTGAAATAGATGATTTTGGCGGTAATGCTGTAAAAGTATCCGGAGTACCCTCACTTATTGCCGATAAGATAGACGTAAACGCCATTTTAACCGAAATTTCCACGGAACTTAAGCTAGGGAAAACTTCAAGCATACGTGATCTTGGAAGGGATAAGTTGGCAACAATTGCCTGCAAATCTGCTATTAAAGGCGGTAAAACCTTCGATAACGAACAAATTGAACTAGTTATGGAGTATTTTAATGAAGGCAAGCTACCGCTACAATGTCCTCATGGTAGACCAACTGCAATCGTATATACTCGCAAAGAGTTTGAAAAACTTTTTAGGAGACGTGTATGATTATAGTTGGAGGTGCAACGGCAACCGGAAAATCTTCGCTTGCTATCGAGCTTGCAAAAAGAATTGACGGAGAACTTATATCGGCAGATTCCATGCAAATCTATCGTGGAATGGATATTGGTACGGCAAAAGAGAAAGATATACCGGTGCGACAGCTTTTAATCGACGTAGTTGACCCTAACGAATCCTTTACGGTGGTTGATTTTAAGGAAAGAGCAATCGTTGCCATAAAGGAGATTCGTAGTCGCGGTAAAATACCGATTATCGTTGGCGGAACGGGTCTTTATATGGATTCTCTATTGTACAAAATGGAGTACGGCGGTGGTAAGGACAATCCTGAGTTGAAGCAAAGCTTACAAAAGGAGCTTGATGAAAAAGGTGCATTATATATGCATGATAAACTCAAAGAACTAGACCCAATCAGTGCGGAAAAATATCATTATAACAACACTGTACGGGTGTTAAGAGCCTTATTCGTCGTCTTGAATACGGGAAAACCTATTTCGTCACAAAGTGCGGAATTTAGCCCTATAGAGCCTGTAACCATGTTTATTACCAAAAGAGATAGGGCAATTCTTCGAGAAAGAATAACTTTGCGCATTGACCAAATGTTTGCAGAAGGTTTGGCGGAAGAGGTTAGAGGGCTCTTGGAAAAAGGATATGGGTTCGAACTCCAATCAATGCAAGGAATTGGTTATAAAGAATGGAAAGGGTACTTTGAAGGCGAAAAAACGCTTGAGGAAGTAAAAGAACAAATTGATATTAATACTCGTCAATACGCAAAGCGACAGGATACTTGGTTTAACAATCGTTACAAGGATATTGCACGCTTTGTAGATATGGATAAACCGCTTGACCAAGCTGTGGGAAAGTTGCTAAACGAATATAAAAGTATTCTAAAATAACACAAAATTTATAAAATAGGGAAACGAAATGAGCCAAAAAACACAAGAAATCATCGAAAAAGCCGAAAAATTGGCAGAGCCACTTTTTAAGATAATTGACAACGATATTGCACTATATAACCAAAAGAAAGTGCTAAACGCATTCCGTGAACATCGTGTTGCGACCAGACATTTTTCCGGTACGACCGGTTATGGTTATGATGACGTTGGCAGAGATACGCTTTGTAATTTGTTTGCGACGGTATTTGGCGCTGAGAGTGCCATAGTTTCACCCAATATCGTATCCGGCACGCATGCTTTGACACTTGCTTTGTTTGGTTTACTTCGTCCAAACGACACTTTGCTTTGTGTTACTGGTGCGCCTTACGACACTTTGCGTGAGGTTATTGGTGGCGAAAATATTGGTTCACTCAAAGATTACGGCGTTAAATACGATGAAATCGCACTCAAAAATTATGAAATTGATTATGAATCAATAGGGCGTTATTTGGAAAATAAATCGCCTAAAGTTGTCATGATTACTCGCTCTCGTGGATATGAATGGCGCGATGCTTTGTCCATTCCCGATATCGAAAAAATAGTTAATTTCGTGAGAAAATATGATAAAAATGCAGTTATCATGGTCGATAATTGTTATGGTGAGTTTATTGATAAACTGGAGCCTACTCAAGTTGGAGCCGATATTTGCGTTGGATCGCTTATTAAAAACGCAGGTGGTGGAATAGCTCCTACCGGTGGCTATATAGTTGGAAAAAAACAATGGGTTGACCAAGTCGGTTATCGTTTGACTGCACCTTCAATTGGTATGGAAGTTGGCTCTTATAATGCCTCATATATGCCTTTTTACGAAGGGTTATTCCTTGCTCCTGTAACGGTTGCAAACGCGGTTAAAGGAACTATTTTAGCAACGAATGCCTTTAATTTGATGGGATATGACGTAAAACCTACGCCCAATATTTTACCGAAAGACGTAATTTGCTCAATAAAATTCAATACGGCTGAGGAATTAATAACGTTCATCCAAGGCGTTCAATATTCTTCACCTGTTGACTCTTACGTAACGCCCGAGCCTTGGGCTATGCCGGGCTACGATCATGAAGTAATTATGGCTGCAGGAACCTTTGTTCAAGGAGCGAGTATCGAGCTTTCTGCCGATGCACCCATAAAAGAGCCATATATTGCTTATCTACAAGGTGGACTTACTTACCAACATTTCAAAATTGCACTTACGGAATGTATTGACCGAATTATTGAAAAATAGAAAAATTTTGGCTAAAATTGCAAAAAATCGTTAAAAATCCAATAGGGGGCTTTGTTAAAAATTAATAAAGCCCTATTTTGATTTTATGTAAAATTAAATTTTTATGAGTCTATATCTTAAAACATGCACTTTATTTCCTTTTTCTTTTAATGATTTAGCTTTAATAAATTTAATACGTATATGCAAAAATATATCTAACCTCTACGATGAATTCTAAGGCAAAACTTGAAAGAAAAACGAAAAATATCTCAACGAAATAATGACTAATCAGTAAGTCAAATGCAACGTTATTGATTAACTTGTTTTACTAAAAGCAAATAAAAAATTATTAAAAATCTTTCTCAAAAAATCTAATAAAATTCTAAAAATTCAATGCAATAAATTAAAGTTTTTTCTCAAATAATTAAGTCCAAGAAAAATTTTACGAATAGATAGAAAAATTTTCTTAAAAAATCGAAATCGTCAAGTTTTACCGAAATATTTTAGTTTTTGACCATAATCTACTCCTCTCGTTCCACTATCTATTCGCAAAATCGGTGTTTTGCGAATAGATAAATACGTATTAGCCCATGTAAAAATTGCTTAGCCCTATCATAAAAAAATAGATTAATACATATACGAGTTCAAAAATTTTATTGAAAAAAAGAAAAGTTTAATTTCATATTTTTGCTGACGGATACTGCATTCGTTGAAGAAAATTTTTATTAATCGTGAAAAAATGTTTTAATAAATTTATTCATTTTGCTTTGTAATTTTTTTATTGTTTATCCACCCATCTATTTTTCATTTTTTTATTAATATTTATTATTATTGTTGTATTTTACGAATAGATATGTTATCATTTAATTATGGCAAACGAAAGATATTACGACCAATTTAATAGAGAAAAATATGATAAGTTTAATGCTTTGTTAGATGAGCTACCCTATTTTTGTAATGAATATTTTACGGGTATTGATTCAACGACTTCTGTTTTAACCAAATTAAATTATGCTACCGACCTCTCAATATTTTTTGATTTTCTAGTTCACAAAGTGCGGGGATTCGTAGGAAAATCCGTTTTGGATATTACTCTACAAGATTTAGACGAGTATATTACTGCAACGGAAATTGAATATTTTCTTAGATATTTATCCTATTATTCTTATAAGGGAAAGCCCTATCGTAACGCAGAAAAAGCTAAAGCAAGAAAACTTAGCGCAGTTAGGTCGCTTTTTAAGTATTTCTACAACAAAAACAAACTCAGTCAAAACGTAACCACTAAAGTTGCTACTCCCAAGTTACACGAGAAAGCCATAGTTCGTCTTGATGATAATGAAGTTGAAAAGGTTCTTGATACCGTTGAAAGTGAGCAAAAATTTGGTTCTCAGTTTCAAAATAGTTATAATATGAACACGCGTGACCGTGATATTGCTATCGTTACCCTATTTTTAGGCACGGGAATACGTGTTAGTGAATTGGTTGGTATTAATATGGAAGACGTAGATTTATCCAATAAAGCCTTCAAGGTAACGCGTAAAGGTGGCAACGTATCCGTATTATATTTTTCCGATGAAGTCAAAGATGCTCTTGATATTTATTTCGTATGGCGCGAGCAACGATTATTTAAGGCAAATCTTTTAGAAAAAGAAAACACCCTATTTATTTCTTTACAAAACAAGCGTATTACCGTTAGAGCAGTTGAAAATTTAGTCAAGAAGTATACTGGTGTAGTAAATCCTTTAAAATCTGTTTCTCCACACAAACTTCGTTCTACCTATGGTACTGCGCTATATCGTCAAACAAAAGATATATATATGGTAGCTGAAGTCCTTGGACATCGCGACGTTAATACTACGAAGAAACACTACGCAGCAATTGATGAAGATATTAAACGTGAAGCTTCTACCAAGGTAAAGCTCCGTAAGGACGATTAATTTGGGCATTATACCCCTATTTTGGTTATATAATTCTAAAAATTTTTGTAAATTAGAGTAAACCGCGGTATAATTAGAGTAAAAATGCAAACTTTTGTTTGCATTTTTTGTCATATTGTGTTAGAATATAATCAAGTAAGTAGAATTTTTGTCAAGCCCATTGCTTAATTATTCTAATTATATTATAATTATCACGGAGTTTCACTTATGACCAAAAACGTCGAGATGCAACAAAAAATGGAGATGATTAAAAACTATATCTACGAAACGGTAGACGAACGTGGTTGTCCTCCTACTATTAGAGAAATATGTTATAAATTCGATATAAAGTCCACTTCTAGCGCTTCGTATTATTTGCGTAAGTTGGAGGAAGCCGGTGAACTCCGTATAAACAAACAAAAAAGCCGTGGGTTGGAAGTAACTGGTAAGCGTTTGACTTCTCGTGACGTAATCAGAGTACCTTTAGTTGGCTCGGTTACCGCAGGTATACCTAAACTTGCAGTAGAAGATAATGACGAATCCGTATACTTACCCCAAAATTTGTTTAGTCGTGTGGATGAAAACACCTTTATGCTTACCGTTGAAGGTACCTCTATGATTGATATAGGCATAAACGACGGAGACAAAATTATCGTTAAACAACAACCTAATGCTCGTAACGGACAAGTTATTGTTGCCCTAATCGGTGACGAAATGAGTACCGTAAAGCGTTTTTATGCAGAAAATGGTAAAATTAGACTCCACCCGGAAAACAAATTTATGCAAGACAAGTACTATGATCCCGAAGATATAAAAGTTTTGGGCATTGTCGTAGGTCTAATTCGTACCGAAATTCATTAAGGATTTTTATGGATACCGTTAATACTGAATTAATTAGAGGACACGTAGATACTATTATTTTGAACTCTCTTGCAGAGAGAGACCGTTACGGCTACGAAATTTTGGATATCATTTCCGATTTGAGTGAGGGTCGTTATGAAATAAAACAGCCCACGCTATACTCTTGCCTTAAAAGATTGGAAAAACAAGGCTTTATTGACTCCTATTATGGCGACGAGTCCAATGGTGGTAGAAGAAGATACTATAAACTCACCGACAAGGGTAGAGAAACCTTGGAACAAGACCAACGTGAATGGGAATTTTCCAGAACGATTATAAACAAACTTCTCTCTGACAAAGAAATAGACCTTAAAACCGTGGAAGCCCCTTTTGATCCCAACGAACTTCGCCCTTTAACGCGTAGAGTTAAGGCTCACGATGCTAATGACGAGGTTGCTTCCGCCGTTTTGCCTACCCAAAACGCCGATCCTATTATAAAATACGTCTACGTTCCACAATATATTCACGTTCCCGCGGGAGAATCGTTACCTCAAAACGGAACGTTACCCGAGGGTGCAGTTTTTACAAGTCTAAGTGAAGTTCCAGATGGCGCCAAAGTGGAAAATTTAACTAACCTTAACGAAGCGGATGAAAAGTCCGCTAACAAAACAGAGGTTGAATCTCCTGTAGAACGCGAGCGCCCAATCCCGTCTTTCTCCTTTTTTTCTGCTTTTAACGATGAAAAGGAAGTAATTAATACGCCAACCGAGCAAGAGGCGTTAAACGCGCTTTACGCCGATCCTACCTCCTTGTCTTCCAAGTTTGAAGATAAAGATAAAACCTCTTCTGAAAATATCGAGCTTAAGGAGGCTGTGAACGATGATAAACCTCTTGAGGATAAGGAAGAAGTGGACGAGGAAACAGCTCTTATAATAAAGGAGCAACAAACCAAGGCTAGTAAGTTACTTGGCATAGGTGAATTTGCGCGCCATCGTAATTTGCTGGAAGACCCCACTGAAAGCCAAGAGGGTCAAAATAACGAGGAAAACCCCTCTTCTTCGCAAAAATCTTCACAACCGGACCTCAAATACGCCTACGATAATGCAACGGAAAACGTTAATTATCGCGAAGCACTTTCAGCTTTTTTCGGTAAAGAAAGTGCCTCGGACGTTGCAATCGTACAATCAAGTGCAATTCACCAAGCCGAGGTTGAACGTGTTGAAAACTCCCAAAAAGCACGCCATTTTGGTGACGTTAAGCAGTCATTATATGAAGACGGTTTCAAATTAAAGGTTTACCAAAAAGCCAATAGTCTCAACCACTATTATTTGAAATTTATATATAGTAATCGCATTAATCGTGATACTGCTTTATTAACCTACTTGATGCTTGTTGTCGAGTTACTAGTTATGATAATTGCTAAAAAAGTATTTGGCGCTCCTTTAACCTATATTATTATTGGAGCTGTGGGTATCATAATCCCTCTTATTCCAACTTTGGTTTGGGCAACTAACCCTACTAAACGAATACGCGCACAGTTTAATCTTACGCAATCACTTGCTAATTCATTTATTGCTTTTATTATAATTTGTGCAATTACTATCGTTGTTAGCTTGTTATTGGACGTTAATATGAAGACTGGTAGCACTTATGCACCAATAATAATTGCTTCCAATATTCCCATTGGAGTGGCAATATATGGGTTATTGTATAAGAGTAACAATTACCATTTGAAAAAATAATTAAATAAAGGGCTCGATAGAGCCCTTTTTGATTACAAGCATTATGAATTTTGTAACTTTGTAATTTCACCTCTGGCAATTTCGTCACAACGATTGTTGTTAACGTTGTCACTGTGCCCTTTTACTTTTACAAAGCTAACGTGGTGTTTATTCATCATGTCCAATAGATTTTCCCAAAGATCAACGTTTTTAACGTCATCTTTACCTTTTGTGCGCCAGCCATGCGAGCGCCAGTAAGTTAGCCAACCCTTGCTAACGGCGTCTACGGCGTATTGTGAATCACTATAAATCAAAACCTCACAGGGTTCTTTAAGAGCCTCTAGTGCCTTTATAATAGCCGTAAGTTCCATACGGTTATTGGTTGTGGAAAGTTCTCCACCGGAAATAATTTTTTCCACACCTTTATATATTAATATTGAACCCCATCCTCCAATTCCCGGATTACCGGAGCATGCACCATCGGTATATATTTCTACTCTTTTCATAATTTTTCACTTAGTAGCTTGGATTTTTCTCTACAAGCTTCTATTCCTTCGCCAACAATTTCGGAGAGTCCTCTATTTTTGAATACGTTAACCGCTTCAATGGTAGTACCGCCTTTACTGCATACTCGTTCGACAAGTGTTTCCAGTTCGTATTCGGCAACGTTTGCGTACAATGCACTACCCTCTATCGTTGCAAGAGTAAGAAGTTTACTTTCTTCAAAGGTAAGTCCACCCTTTACCCCGGCTTGCACCATAGCGTTTGCAAAAGTGTAAACGTAAGCGGGACCGCTACCGCTAATAGAAGTAACTGCATCAAATTTACTTTCCTCTATTACTAAAGTAGTACCACAGGTTTTGAGCAAAGATAATACGAAAGATTGGGTATAATTATCACAATTATCAAAGGTTAACGCCATAACGCCCTTGCCGATTGAGCAAGGAGTATTGGGCATGATCCTAGCAATACCGATGCTACCTCCAACAAATCCCCTTAAAGTTTGTATTTTAACTCCTGCCATTATGGAAAGAATTGATTTTGATTTTATGGCTTTAGTATTAGCTAAAATTTCGGCGTAGAATTGGGGCTTAACGCCAAGCATTACTATTTCAGCGTCGTTAAATATTTCGTCCGTAGAATTGCCTTTAACGGCGCCTTTGGCGGTAAACTGGTTGAGCTTGGATTCGTCAAGGTCATATACTATTATATCGCTAGCGTTAAGTTCAAGGGTATCAATAGAGGAAAGAATACGGTTGATAATTGCTCCCGCCATAACGCCCGTACCGATAAAACCTATTTTATATTTCATAATTACTCCTTTTTTGGTAATAATGATTGACTTAGACAAAGAATTTGTTTATAATAGCAATAATGAATTTAGGGGAGTGGCTCAATGGTAGAGCAACGGTCTCCAAAACCGTCGGTTGCGTGTTCGACTCGCGTCTCCCCTGCCAAGCACTTGTTTACAAGTGCTTTTTTATTTATAGATATTTTACACTACGCCAAACGATAAGTCAAGGAAGAATAAAGATAGCCTATAAAGAAAGGATAAGTTACAAAAAAAAGACTACTCATTAGAGTAGTCTTTCTTAAGGTTAATCGATTATTCAGCGTCGTCGTCGGAGAACTTGGTAAGGTCAAGACCTTTGAATAGGTCAGCCATGGTTGCACCGTTGGTGCTGGTAACGTATTCATGGGGTTCGTCATCCTCAACCTTTTCTTTTCTTGCCTTCTTCTCGCCCTTGTCTTCTGCTTTAGCAGCGCGCTTGTTGAAGCGGTCGGTACGGCTGGATTTCTCTTCTTTGCCTTCTTCAGCAACAACTTCTTCAACTACGGGAGCTTCGATAAGTGCTTTAATGGAAAGAGTAATCTTGTTCTTTTCAAAGGAAATAATCTTAGCTTCAACTTCGTCGCCAATCTTAAGAGCTTCGTTAGCGTTGCTAATCCACTTGTGGCAAATTTCGCTTACGTGAACCAAACCGTCGATGCCGGGCTCGATGCTAATGAATGCGCCAAAGTCCTTAATTCTTTCAACTTTACCTTTTACAACGTCGCCAACGTGATATTTTTCAGCAGCGAGTTCATAGGGTTGTTTTTGGAGTTGCTTGTAGCCGAGGGAAACTTTGTCAGCTTCTCTATCTGCCTTAAGAACTACAAATTCGTATTTCTTATTGAGTTCGAGAACGGTGCTGGGATCTTCAACCTTGGTCCAGCTGAGGTCGCTGATGTGTAGCAAGCAATCTTTGTTCATGATGCTTACGAAAATACCAAAGTATTTGTCATCTTTCTTTGCAAAACGCTTAACTTTACCTTCAACGATATTGTTAACTTGCATTGCATCCCAGAAAGCGTCTTCTTTAGCAAGCTTTTCCTCTTCGAGGATGATGCGTTGAGAAGCAACGATTCTCTTGGGGTTGGACTTTCTCTTTTCTTCGCCTTCTTCTTCAGCCTTGGGAGGAAGGATGCGGAGACGTAGCTTTTTGCCAACGTACTCTTCTAGGTTCTTAACGTAGCCGATTCTAATTTGGCTAGCGGGAACGAATATAGAATATGAACCGATTTTACCAAGCAAACCGCCCTTGATTGCGCTTTGGATGGTAAGAGTAAATTCTTCGCCTTCTTTGATTGCTTTAACAGCTTCGTCAGCAACCAAGATTTCGTCAAACTTTTTCTTAGAAAGGTTGATAGCCTTTAGTTTAGCGTCGGTCTTGGGGATAATGATTGCTTGGAGATTATCGCCGATAGCATATTTAGACATATCGTAACTTCCGTCGAGTTCCATTTCATCTGCAGCGATGAAACCGGAGTCGTTCTTACCATTAAGACTTACGAAAACGGTAACGCCGGTGGGGTCGATAGTTTGGATAGTAGCTTTAACGGTCATACCTTCGCGATATGAACGGGGAGCGAAACCGTGCTTAAGAGCTTCTTCCATGGTGGTGATTTCGACCTCTTTTTTAGCGGTCTTTACTTCTACGGGTTCAGCAGTAACAACTGCTTCGGTTTTGACTTCAACTTCTTCGTTGACGTCAACAGTGTTGATGTTTTGTTCCATTATGTTGATAACCTCCATAACCAACTCTTTTGGAGTTGATGCGCCCGATAGTATTGTGGGCATTGTGATATTGTATTTTGCAATCGACTTTAGGTCGTTTACATTTTCTATTAGGTAGGCTTTTTTAGAGTATGATTTTGCTATTTCTAAAAGCTTATTAACGTTAGCACTTTGTCTATCTCCGACTACTAAAACACATTCAGCATTTTTGCATAGTTCGTGAGCTTCTAGTTGCCTACGTATGGTAGTATAACAAATAGTATTTAATATTACAACTATTTTTTTAAGGTTGCTAAGCAAATTTTCTATTTTTTTTGCTATAAAATCGTACCTATCACTCTGAAGAGTGGTTTGTGCAACGACAAGATATCGATCGTGTTCTAGCGGGAGGTTGATTTCATCTTCAACACCGATAATCGTATAGTGGCTTGCGTATGAAACTACGCCTTTTACTTCGCGATGATTTTTATCACCTATCATTATTAAATGATAGCCATCAAGAGCGTATTTTTCTACCTCACTATGGATTTTTAGTATGGATGGACAGGTAGCGTCAACTATTCTTATCCCTCTTTCCTCCGCTTTTTGATAGATTTCTTTTTGGCAACCATGTGCGGATACAATAAGGGTATCACCGCTTTCCAATTCGTCAATATTATCAACCTTTAATATGCCTTTTTTTTCAAGCGAAGATACGACGTTTTTATTGTGTGCAATTGGGCCGAGAGTGTAGGCTTTTTTATCATTTTGGGCTGAAAATGCCATTTTTATAGCTCTATCGACACTATTACAAACGCCAATAAACTCCGTTACTTTTACTTTTTGCATAGTGCGATAACTTCGTTTGCTACCTCTTCAATCGTCATATAAGAGGTATCAATAACGGTAGCACCGTCGGCTACTTTTAAGGGAGCAAAGTCACGATTCATATCTTGGTAGTCACGCGCTTTAATATCGGCTAAAATTTCATCATAAGTGTGACTAAAATCCCCTTTTGCTTCCAAGTCGCCTTTTCTTCTTGTGGCTCTTACTTCTGCACTGGCATCCATGTAAATTTTAACGTTGGCATCGGGAAGAACGAAACTTCCAATGTCTCTACCATCAAGAACGCAATCGGTCTTTTTAGCGATTTGACGTTGTAGGTCTGCCAATTTGAGTCTAACCGCATGTATTTTTGAAATTGTAGACGCTGCCATCGATATATGATGTTCACGAATATAAGGAGTTACGTCTTCACCGTTAACTATAACTTTTTGACCGTTTTCATTATATTCAATGTCCATGGTTACGGTGTCAAGCAATGGTAAAACTTTTGCTTGGTCGTTTGGTTCGACTCCGTTTTTGAGTGCAAAATAAGCAAGACCTCTATACATAGCGCCTGTATCTAGATAGGTTATCCCCATATTTTTAGCAATTAGTTTAGCAATCGTACTTTTTCCTGCTCCGGAAGGTCCGTCAATAGCGATGTTTAACGTCATTTGTAATCTCCTTTAAGTTATATGTTAGTTCCGGCTGAATAACCGGTTGATAATGCGATTTGTATATTAAAACCACCCGTATAAGCGTCAACGTCTATCATTTCTCCTGCAAACGATAAATTAGGAATAACGGTACTTTTCATGGTTTTAGGATTAATTTGTTTCGTCGAGACGCCACCTGCCGTGATTATGGCGCGGTCAATATCCGCTAGACCTTTTACTTGGAAGGTGAGTTCTTTGAGGGCTTTTAGTAGTCTCAAACGCTCTTCTTTAGTTATAGAGTTTACTATTTTATCCTTAGGAATACCTGTGACGGCAACTACGTAAGGAATCATACTTTTTGGTAATAAACCGGTAAGTGAATTTATGAAGGTACGATTACTTTGGCTACCTAAGTCAGATAGTATTCTTTTGTCTAGAGTTTGTTCGTCGAGAGCAGGTTTTAGGTCGATTTTTAGCAAAATTGAGTTAAAATCTGCCCTATTTATTCTAGAAGAGGTGGTAAGCGCTATGGGACCGGATAAACCTTGGTCGGTAAAAAGCATTTCACCAAACTCGTAAGAAAGCCTCTTTCCGTTGTCTTTGTTTATAACGCTTAGTGAAACGTTTTTTAGCGATAAGCCTTCGGGTAGCAACGTTTCTTTGGTGGAAATCAACTTGTTTTTATAATCCAAAACCCCTTTTAACAAAATTTCATTAAGTCCACCAACCGTAGGAATTACGTTGTGCCCTAATTTTTTTGCAATACTAAGTCCCTTTCCGTCGCTACCGGTTTTTGGATATGAAACACCGCCGGTGGCTAAAACCAGATGTTCACACTCTATTTTTCCTTTGTTTGTAACTACGCTTACTATTCTATCATCTTTAATTACTACGTCTAAAAGCTCTGTTTCAAACCTAATATCAATGGAGTGAGATTTTAATGCTTTTAGTAACGCATCAATAATATCGCTTGATTTGTCGCTAAGCGGAAACACGCGATTACCACGTTCAATTTTTAGAGGCACACCCAAATTTTCAAAGAACTCTTGAGTAGCCGTGGTATCGAATGCGCGTATAGAACTCATCATGAACTTGGGGTTGGAAACGACATTTTGTATAAATTCACGACTATCACAAGCGTTGGTAACGTTACATCTACCTTTGCCTGTTATGTATAATTTACGCCCAATTTTCGTGTTTTTTTCAACCAAAACGACTTCGTGACCATTTTCACTTGCCGTTAATGCGGACATTATACCCGCCGGGCCTCCTCCAATTACTACGACTTTCATGCTTTCCCCTTTCTTTTTAAGATTTTTAACGCAGTAAAAGTAGTGTTGTCGGAACTAAGGGGCGTTATGGTCGCATAACCCTTTTGATACCAAGATACGTCGCAATCCGGGGCGTTTGCTATTGCTAACGGATTTCCTACTAAAGTGTGAGGAATACCGTTTTCATCACGCTTGCCGACTAGATAAATATCACTAAAAACTCGAACGCCAAGAGGAGTTATTTTATGAGAAATATTACCTATTTTCTCGTTATTAATGTTAACGTTTATTGCATAATCAACCGAGCAAAGAGACAAATAATAGTCGAAATGCTCCATGAAAAAGTTGATTATATATTCAAAATCTTCGTCACAAGTTGGATTTCCGGATACTGCAATGGCCTTATATCCTAATAAAGATGCTTCCATTGCGGCGTTAGCGGTACCGCTATATACGACTGTCGTACCAATGTTTGGTTCGGTATTCACGCCGGAAATCACCAGGTCTGGTGGATTTTGAGCCATTAATTCAGCACCGAGTTTAACGCAATCGGCGGGAGTCCCGGAAATAGAGTAACAATGGTAATTTTCCCCAGGATTATCCACTTTTTTGAGATAAATAGGTTTGCCAAAAGTCATGGCGTGAGCCATGCCGGAATTGCATTTTAGCGGTGCAATAACCGTTACTTCGTGGTTTGTAGAAAGCGCTTTTGCGAGGTTTCTAATTCCTATCGAAGTATATCCGTCGTCGTTAACGATTAAAATCTTCATTTACATCCTTTTCAAAATATCTATTTCTCTGTCCGAAAGGTATCTTGACATACCCCTACCTAATCCACCAAGTTTTAAGTCGCCGATTTTAGTACGTTTTAAGAAAACCACGTTGGCTCCAATATATTCGAACATACGTCTAACTTGTCGGTTTTTGCCTTCATAAATAGTGATTTCTACGCGAGTTAAACCATCTTCTTCGCCTAAAATCTTAACTTTAGAGCGATGAGTCATAACTCCGTCCAAAGGAATACCGTTACGAAGTTTGGAAATATCTGCTTCGGAGATAGTTCCTTCTACCTTAGCAACGTAGGTTTTTGGTATTTCATTCGAGGGGTGGGTTAGTTTGTAAGATAAATCACCGTCGTTAGTTAAAATTACCAACCCTTCGGTGTCGTAGTCGAGACGACCAATTGGGAAAAGTCTTTTATCTTTGACGGAAACGTAGTCCATAACGGTTTTGCGACCTTTATCGTCTTTAACGGTAGTAACACAACCTTTTGGTTTATTCAAAATTATGTAAATATCACGCTTAACGAGCGCGATTTTGCGCTCGTCAACCATAACGGTGTCGTTATATTCGTTTACCTCGGTGCCTAAAGCGGTTACAACTTTATTGTTTACTTTAACTCTACCTTCGGTAATGAGCTTATCTGCGGCTCTACGCGAGGCAACGCCACATTCAGCAATATATTTGTTCAATCTCATTTTAGCTCCAAATATCACTAATACTAAATTTCTTATCTATATTATATATAGTATATAATTTTTCTTCAAATTTCAAGTGGTTACCGATATAAATTTTTATAGTACCGCAAGAAGTTTGGGCTTTGTGGGGAGCAATGAGATATTCTACTGTCGTGATTTCTGTTTTTATTTCCTCGCTACCGTCTTTTTTTATTGGGTAGTATACGTCGCAAGCCGGATATACCTTTGCCTTTTTAATTTTTCCGCCTTTCTTAACTGCGATTTCTGCATAGGCGTTATTCTTATCTAAAATCTTTTCCATGCAATAATTCTCGTATGCATAGTCCATCAATTTAGAGCAAAAGTCAAAGTAATCATAGCGATTTATTGCAACCGCAATGACTTGCATTTCATTTCTTTCACTACTTGCAACAAGACAACGCCCGGCTTCGGTAGTATATCCGGTCTTTATACCGTTACCCCCGGAATAATTATATAAAATGCGATTTTTATTAGCAAAATACCTTGTTTCTACGTTTTCATCTCCGTTAACCGTGTGTAGTTTAGTTCCAACTATTTCCTTAAAAATCGGGTTATTCATTGCGTTTGATGCGATTATTGCTAGGTCGTATGCCGAAGTGTAATGCCCCTTTTTAGACAACCCGTGTGGATTTTTAAATTGAGTATTTTTAAGCTCCATACTTTTGGCTTTTTCGTTCATAAGTGTAACGAATTTATCGACGCTTCCTGCCGTATGAATTGCAAGAGCAACGGCGCTATCATTACCTGAACGAAGCATCAAACCGTATAAAAGGTCTTTAACCGACATTTTCTCGTCTTTTTTAAGATATATTGAACTACCTTCAACGCCTACCGCTTCATTTGGTATAGTAACTATATCGTTTAGGTTTGATTTTTCCAATACTATTAGCGCAGTCATAATTTTGGTAGTACTTGCCATAGGAAGTTCAAAATGCTCGTTTTCTCCTTTTAATACTCTATTGGTGCTTTGTTCTATTAAAACGTAAGAACTTTTATTATCTTTTGCGTTAACGACAAGGCTATTTTCCTTTGGTTTTACTAAAACTAAAATATTGCAAAGAAAAATTACCAACAAAACGACAATCGTTAGAATGGAAAATTTTATTTTACTTTTATCATTTTTATCACTTTTTGTGCAACGTCTAAACATTTCTCTAAATTTGATTCTCCGCATCCGCAATTACTGCTCTTAGTTAAACAATTATTTTTTGACTTTTCGTCACGTTTATTTTTTGACAAATCTAAATTAATACTAAAAGTTACTTCCATATTTTTTCCTCCTTGTTAATAGTGATTTTAGTATTTTAAAAACGTAAAATAATATACCATTATAATGAATATCCAGTACGATTTTAAGCTCAGATTGAATTTTATTGAATATATGATTTATTGTCAGATTTTTGAGTTTTTCATCAAAAATCAATCCCCTAGTATTCTTAATTAGGTCGATTATTAGAATTAAATAGCTTTTTATCGAGCCGTTTGTATGGTAGAAAAAGTCTTTACCAAAACTAATCCAAAAATATGAGTTTTGCGTGAGTATTGTACATAGCGGATATTGTGGAGTTGGTAAATTATACCTCTCTACTTTTTCTAGTTTTGTTTTCTTCTTTCTATTAAAGGATATAATTTTCGATTTATTTTTAGTAATTATTTTTATGGTGTTTTTTTGCACGGTTAAATCAAACCTATATTGCATTACTTTTGATTTTATTTCAACGTGTATAATATTACCTATATTTTTTATTCTAAAAAAAACTGCCATACCGTTTATAGTATGGCAGTAATTCTACTTACAATTCAAACTTTCGTTTATTTCTTTTTACCCATCATTTCCTTTCTAATCTTACGTTTTGCTACACCACTGGTGATTGCTTTGTAGTTGCCAATCTTTACGAGATAGCCCAATACGAAGACAATGGCTACTCCTCCTACTGCGCAACCGGTTACAACGTAGGGAGCTACGTTGGGTTTATCTTCATTCGCGGATTCGTATACTATAGTATATACACCGTTGATATAGTTAAACGAATAGTTTTCGTCAAAGCCATCGTTAAATTCGATTACGTTTATACCAACTTTACCGCTAGATATCTTGGGAGTAGGTAGAACGCTAATGTCCTCTACCCCTTCATTTTCAACGAAACCGGTATAAATGAGTTCAATTTTGGGAGTATTACCAGCTGTGGTAGTTATTTCTGAGGGTGCCGAAACTTGGAGTACTTTTTTAGCTATCGCAAACTCTATAGAGTTTGAACCCGAAATAGTATACGAGCTATTTGAGGGGGTTACGATTAATCTATAAGTTCCTGCATTTCTTACTTCATCAACGTTATAAATCTTAACAGGCGTACAAGTATCGCCTTCTACGATGCCGTTAAACGTTACATTAATGTCATCATTACGAGTGTAACCGTTGTAGATTAGCCCCTTATAACCGTCGAATGATACGCTGATGGTCTTGGTTTTAATTTGTACTATTTGTTCGCCTTCTACGTCCAAATAATCGTTGGTTTCATCGTAGGAAGCGTATACGGTATGTCTTCCTGCCGGCGGGAACGTGGGCAAGGAGCCGTCCTCGTTTTCAAACGAGTAGCGAACTTCCACGCTTTGGTTTAGGCCGGGAGCAATTACAGTAGCGTTAATGGGCGTAAACGAGCCATATGTTTGAGAGTAATTACCGGTAAAGTATAGCGTGGGCGTTATCTTATTAATAATCATTTCCGTGGAAGCTAGTAAACGATACTTCGTAGTGTCGTTCTTATCAGCAATATGGTAGAAATAACAATTAATTGTATAAACGCCGGCCGATTTGGGTGCGCTCGTTTGTAGTAGATAATCTTTACCATCATAACGCTTTCCAACGTATTTTAGAATATATTCAACGTTTTCTTGTACGGTACTTTCATCAATCGTGGGAGCAACTGATTTTGGTGTATTATCAAAGTCGAACGAATAAGACTCGCTATTAAACTTAACAACTGCAAGTTCGTTGATTATTGCAGGAATTAGTATGGTCTTACTATCTTCGTCATCCGGTAATTTATAGTTTTCATTTTTAGTGCCGGTCAACCCTTTTACTCTCATAATTACGGTTGCTTTACCGGGGTTAGATGAATTCAAATATGCATCGTAGACCACGTTAAGAGCGTTAGTGGTGTTTTCATCTGAGGGAATTATACCGTTTATAACGTAGTTTTCACTACTAATTTCTGCAGAGGTAGTTCCATCAACGGTTTTAACGAACGTTGCTCCGGAGGTAATGGTAACCATTCTTTCGGAAACGATTACCGATTGAGTTGCTGAACAATCCAAATAATAGTTGTCGTATACGCCCTTCTTGTCATAAATTATAATCGTATGACTGCCTGCTGTTTGAATGGATGCAAGAGATTGACTGTTTTGATACGTTAATACAATATTGTCGGCAAGGTTTAGATGCTCAGGGGTTTCGTTATTTACGAAGCCTTTGTAAAGCAACGTGGGGTAAGCGACCTCATATTCTCCGTTAGGATTAAAGGAATAATATTCACCGTAAGTTAACGCGTAATCTGCTTGATTGAATGTAAGCGTTAATTTAACCTTATTTATGATACCCTCTTCGGAATAAACCAGTTTACCATCGTCACCGGGCAAAATATAGTTGTTAGCATAATCGTTAACCTTAAACTTGTAGATTACGTTTACAATCTTGTTTACACCTGCATTAGCATTGTCATACTCGGCATATACGGAAAGGTGGTGGCTTTCGAATATTTCAGGTATATTAGTGAAAGCGGGGTCGATTTTTGCCGATTTATTACCATCGTAAGATTTTTCGAGGTTTACAACGGGCCAGTTTTCTTTGTTTTCCGTCGAATTGCTAAATACGTTATTCAAATTAAACTTGTTAACGAAAAGTTTGTAGTTTACGTTCCTACCGTTTTCATCTACAGCACGATAGTTCTTATCAACTACGTATACTCCATTTTCAAATTTTAGGAAGTCAATCGTTAGCGTATATCCGGTTTCTTTATAAGGAATACCTTGGATATAAGAGTTAGTAATTGCTTCACGAGTAATGCGCACGAAGCTCTTATAGGTAGTCTCGGTTATACTGGGGTCGCAATTTGCGTAATCAATTGATATACCATAGTAATAATCGGGGTCGTAGGAAGTCGTACCATCTTCGTGTTCAAATGTGTCGCCGTAGGTAATATAATAAGTATTGTTTGTGAAAGTATAAATGTCTTTTTCAATATCATTAGGAACGTTATAAAGCAATACTTTAACGCTACGTCCAATAACGATTAACTTGCCCTTATTAGAACCCTCGTTCATTTCACATTCAATGTTGGGGTTATCTTCTTCATCGCCCAAAGCGTTTACTTCTTTGAATGAAGAAGCAAGGTCGTAGGTGCCTGCATCAATACCATTCTTAATTAGTTCGTTAATAGGTTGAAGTTTTATTCTTACTAGTACGTCTCCTATTGCGGGAAGGTTAAGTTGTATTTCTTGAATTAGATTTACAATATCGGTTTTGTAATCGAACTCAAATTTTTGAGCGTCGAATGAAATTCTCTTAACGTTTATTACAAATCTATCGGTTTCACCACTATTTCCATAATATTGAATATCATAGTTGCTATCCACGTCTTCGGGATTAATGGTTTCGTAAGAAACGTTATTGTTTTCGCCCACTATCTTTTTAACGAAATTGAAACCGCTATAATTGTAACTACCGACTGTTTCGCCGGGGATACGTATCATTTGAACGTAAATTTCATCGGTATCGTACAAACCACCGTTAGTATTTTCGGAGGTAAGTTGTAGAATAAATCTTGGGTCGTTATCACCGTAGGTTTTGGAGAAGTTTACGGTATTGGACTTAAATACGATTTCTTTTGGGTTGATTATTATGGTAGAAGTCGTTGGGTAAACCCTTTGATCTCCTTCGTATATGGTATAGTTGACGTTAACGGGATTGTTTGGATCAAGTACCGCAGTAGCCGTATAAGTTCCTTTATCCTTAATATAAGGAACAAGGTATTCATCGCTTATAACGGTACCAAGATAGGTTTTAACCAAGAACGTAACTGCCTCAACCCTTTCATTTTCATCGTTCATTACGCCACTATTATTAGTATATTCGCTATCGTCAATAAAGCCGTTGTTTTCTCCAATATCAGCGGTTACAACGCGTTCTAGTCCGTTATAGTAATAGGTATTATTGTTACTGTTCATATCGAACTTAACGCTAATATATCTGGGCTTAATAACAAAGGTCGAACTGTGGGTAAGGCCACCTTCCTCGTCGGGATTGCTTATGTAATAGTTATTAGCCATTACGTTATTTGTAGGAAGTTGTGAGGTTACTTTGTAACTTCCTGCATTGATGCAAGCATCGGTAATCGTATTAGTTGCATCGTAGTAAGTGGATACTAAGCTAAACGTATCGCCACCAAAGGTTCCCGTGGAGTTAGTGTAACTATAGCTAATGTTAATTTCTTTAGCCTCGTAGTAGTAAACACCGCCGTTTACTAAGTTGTGAGATACTTCCAATGGAGCTTTACGAATTACAAAGTTTTGTACTTTCGTCGTATCGGTGGTATAGTTGCTATTTCCAATACTTGCTACGATTTGATAACTACCTGCATTAACGGGATTGCCGTTAATTGTTTGCTCGGAATCCAAGTTCTTATACCTTAGTACTATATTGGCTCCTTCTTCAAGTCCCGTAGTTGGGTTGATAATTAAAGGAGTTTCTTCGGAAATAGTATAGGTTGCTTTTTTCTCGGATGCAGAATAGACGTGACTTACTGTCGCGAGATTATAAATTATATCGATTAGATATTTATCAATAGTAAATCTAATACTTGTGGGATTGTCTTTACTCAACGTGTAGTTTGCTTTTGAGTCCCCTGTTAATTCAGCTGTTGCCGTATAGGTGCCGGCATTAGTGGGGTCTTCAATTTGGTTGGTAGAAACGTTTCTAAATTCCAAACTTAAGCTAAGTTTATCGTTAGGATAAATACTGCTATCGTCTTTGAAGGCTACTTTAATACCATCAGGATTAGTAGTTGCGTTATATTTACGGTTTGTACCATTGTAGATTAAACCGTTATAACCGCTAAAGGTGATTTCTATGGGTTTTTCGGTAATTTCAAAGGTGTGTTGTCTATCTTTTTCGTACTCGGAAAGAGTATAGTTTTGTGGGTTTCCATCAAAGGACACGGTGGCCGTGTAGGTACCTTTATCCTTTGGTATTTTACTACCTTCGTAGCTAATCAACATGGCAATTTCCGGGTCGTTTGCTTTGTATCCTTCAAAGATAGCCGTAACGTTTTGAACGTTGCCGTTATATTGTAAGGAGGTGGGTGAAGTAAACTTAACGGTTAGTAATGCCTTGGTAATGGTGAAGGTGGAATACAAATTACCTTTGAAGTTGTTCTTTCCTGTAACGGTAACGTTAGCGGTACCTACTACTTTATTATTAGTAACGGATACAACAAAGTTTTCAGATTGCATTTGATTGCCGTTAAATTTAACAATAACGTTAGGAGTAATTTCATAACCGGTATATTCTACGTCGGCAATATCTTCAATTTGAGCTTTAGTATTTGCTTGTGATATGTCGTATTGCGTAATAGTTAAGTTACGTGAAGCGTAACCGGATTTAATTTTGTAATTTGAATTGTTTAGAGTGTATTGTACGATATAGCTTCCGGCATTGATTGCTGTCGTTTTAACGTACTCAGAGCCCGACAAAACGTAAACGTCGCCACGGACGGTAATAATATCACCATCGCATCTACCTTCGTCTATTGAGGCGGTAATGGTCTTACCATTAATATCTCCGTCATATTCAAAACTATCTTGTCCGTAAGTTAAAGTAATGTCGCGTTGAACTACTTGCAATGCTTGTTGAGAATTTTTTACGGAATAATTCGTGATAATAATGTCTTCGTTCAAGTTTTCGTCGCTATCAACGAAGGAAGCGGTTGCGGTATAGGTAGCTACGTTCTTCACGTCACCGCTATAAGAAATACTAATATTGGCGTCAATTAGACCTTTACCGGTTGAGTTGGGTGCTATTTTAGCATGTAAACCCTCCTCGTCGCCAACGTAAGAAGCTCCTTTATAAACTAAACTTTGAACGACGTTGCTGGAGTAATCTTTGCCGGTATAGAAAACCACGTCAAGCGCAATTGGATTAATCTTAATGTTACTAAAGGTACGAGTAGCCTCGCTTAAAACGAAGTTTTCATTGGTGATAGAAGCAGTTGCAACGTAAGTGCCGGCGTTTCGTAGTGCCGTCGTTTGTGCTGTCTCATTGTGATAATATGAAATTTGTAAACCTACGTCTTCGCCGGAAGGTATTACGGTATTGGCGTTGGTTACCACGCAAGTAACTTGTTGGTCTGCATATTCGAAAGTCTTTTCAAAAGAAGTCCAAGTGAGCCCTATTTCTTTCTTCGTTACGTACATGTATGCTTGAGCGTAACCACCTTGAATAATATAGTTGGGGTTAGAGGCTATCGTCGCCCTAACGACGTAATAGTCGGTATCACCTTTACTACCGTCTTTAACATTCGTTACTCCGGTAACGGGATTTTTACTAATAGCATCTTGGATGGTATCGTAAACTGTTACAGTGAAGAATACGGTATCGCCGGGAATCAAGTTGGTAGCTTCAATGCTGGGTGTTAATAAAGAACCATTGTAAGTTTGGGAAAGAGAATATTCTAGCCACTGACAATCGAGTACTCTTTCGGTAATAATACAATTATATAACGTTAAAGTAGTACCGGAATTTTTAGAAAGAATATAGTTACCGGTTACTTCAATACCCGATATTTTAACTATTTTATTTGCTCCAACGGAGCCGTCTAGGGTGGTGCCTGTTGAATCGTAGAAATCACCTGAACCAATAGTAAATTGCGGTGTATCTTTAGGTTCGTTAGTTGTTCCTGCTAGATAAAAACCATAATGTGATTTATAAATTAAGCTGTTGCCATCTACCTTTGAAGTAGCGTCGTATTGTCTTGTGTATGGGTTAGAAAGTGGAACTAGATCTACTTCGGCACGAGAAATTGTATACTTACAATCGGCGATTAGGTCGTCGTTATAAATATAAATCGTAGATGGTGCGTCTTCTAAGTTAGAACCGAGACCATCGCCGTTTTTAAGTTTGGTTGAAGTACCGGTTTTAGCATCATAACGGTAAAGCGCCATACTGTACGTACCAACGTTCGGGCTAGTCGTTACTTGGTAACTACCCAAAAGACCTCTTGTGTTATTTTGAGGATTAGTATCGTGTTCGGAAGCCCAATATAAATCACTTAATAGCTTTTTATTATCTTTGTTAGCTGCACCTTCAAAGGTTATACCAAGAGTATCGTATGATTTATTACCGGTACTTTGCTTAAATTCTAAAGTAGCGGAAGTTGTTGCTAAAACAACCTTAAACTCATAGCAAGTGTAAGGTATTTTATATTCGTTTGCCTCAAAGGTAACGGAATTTACAAGATGTTCATAATAATTGTGTGATGTGTAAGTGCCGTTATAAACAGTATTGTAAGTTAAAGCGGAAATATAATATTTGGGATCGTTGGAAACGGCGTCGATAGTTAAATATCCGTTTTCAATACCTGATATAATACCGGTAGCGAAGCTTACCGATTCGCCCAAATAGTAAGCTGTTGGTTTGTATTCTTTCAAGTTGTACGTATTGCTTTGCGCAGAAGTTGGACCTTGTGCTACGTTAGTAAATGAAGAAGAAGCAACAGTTTTTTCAACGCTTAACGCGCCTGCCCCTGTATAAGAAGGACCGGAGGTCTCACTAAAGTAAGAAAGTGTACCAACACCACTTGAACTGGAGCTATCGTCGGTACGACGCCATAAACCGTTTATGGTAAGACCGCCACCCTTACCTAATATGGTTCCTACAGTTTTACCGGAATTTTCGGTTGATTCTTTTACGTAACATCTACCGCTGTAATTGTAAATCATACCGTTTATAGTGAGGGTAGCATTACTACCGTAATTAAAGCCTAAAATTCCGCCGGCAAAATTAATAACATGCAAAGCAAAAACCTGATTCTCTCCGCTTCTAACGTTAACGTATGTAGTATAGCCCGTAGTTGCAGCGCCAACGAAGCCGGAGCCTCCATAATAAAGATTGTTAATAACGGTTGAACCAGATTCTAATTCACCAATTATTCCACCGGCAACGGCCCTATCAGGACGGTTGTCCGTAGAAAGAATAACTCCACCGCCCTTACGGTATGAACCGGCACTAACGTTATGTCCTCTAGCATAAACTGAGCCATTATTATTAAAACGGATATTAGTAAGTCTCGCACCTTGTGAACGGCCTACCATGGCGCCAACGACAGCGCCTTGTCCACTGGTTTGGGTTTCGTGGTTTGTACCAGTATCTTTACCAATTCCTGCAATAGTACTAGTTAACGTGAAGGTAACGTTTTCTATTCTCGCCCCACTTTTTGCTAGGGCGCAAAGTCCACCAAGGTATAACGTTGTACTTCCGTTTCCTGTATAAGAACCAGAAGTAACGTTGTTAGACTCTCTAACGTTCCAATAAGCGGACCATGAGATATTAACGTTTTTTACGACAGCGCTACTACCTAGCGTTCCAAAAAGAAAACCGATATAATTGTCTTGGTTATTTGGAGCGTCGTGATTAGCGGAACCGGTAACGTAAATGGTGTGTCCTTGCCCATCAAAAGTACCGTTAAAAGTAGAAACGTTGTATCCAATAGAAGGTGATATACTGATGTCGCTACTTAAAACGAAAGTGCCAGATATCGTACCAGTACCGCCGTTATTTTGCATGACTTGACGGTAGTTACCTGCATTTATGGTTGTATCCGCTTTTGCAACGATAGTCTCTTCATTGGTTATTTGAGGAAGGGTAGCAGATAAGGCAAAACCTAACGCAAATAAGCAAATTATCACCACAATGGAAATAACTGTACGATAGTTGAACTTAATGTTAGTAAATATTCTTTGCATCGTTTAGCTCCTTAATCGATGTCAATTTTTAGTGTTTAGTGTTTAGTGTTTGGTTAATAATTGTTAATCTATTTCTACGATATCTTCACCGTCTAGGAAATCGGGAATATCGTCGTTGTCGTCGCCAAAGTAATCTTCATCAGGTAAACTATCGTCTCCATCAGAATCGTCGTCCGGATGTGTCATATCAATATTACGGTCGCGGAACAAGGTGTTTTCCTTTGCGTAATACTTTTCAAAGTTGTTCTTAATTTTAAGCATAAGGTCGTCGTAATCGGGCAACTCTTCCAAACTTTCCAGACCGAATTTTTTTAGAAATTCATTGGTTGTTCCGTAAAGAATTGGCTTACCGATGGTATCTTTTCTACCAACGGCTTCTATGAGGTTAAGTTTTAATAACATGGCGATAACGTAATCACTACCTACGCCACGCAAGTCCTCTATTTCCGTTCTAGTAACGGGTTGCTTATAAGCAACGATAGCTAGAACTTGTAACAAGGTTTTGGAAAGTTGACGTTCTCTGGTTTCCAATAGTAAGTCAGCAAGCAATTCTCCATGTGCGGGATTTGATTGGAATTGATAAACGTTATTTGCAACGATTAGATGTATTCCGCGTTCACCCGAATATTGTGCTTTAAGAGTATCGAGAGCTTTCTCAATATCTTTTTTTGCATATTTATCTTTAAGACCTTTGATAATATCGTCACGATGCATGCCGTGTCCGCTTGCAAATATCAAAGACTCAATTATATTCAACGGCATCGTTTAATACGTCCTCCTGTACGTTAAATGAATCGGTATTTTGAGTTGCTTCAACGAAGATTTCCGCTTCGGCGGTTTCTTGTGATATAGTGGCTACTTGTTGTTTACAAAGCTCCAAAACCGCAAGGAAAGTGTTAATGATTTCCAGTTTGCTAAAATCGGGATCGAATAAATCTAATAATTTTAGCTTGCGATATACTCTTAAAGCTTCCACTACGTCTATAACCCTATCGGCAACGGTAAAACGTTCGTTAGGTATGGTCTTTTCAACGTGCTTATCCTCTTCAAACTCTGCCCTTTCCAACATTCTTGAAAAAGCATCTATCATTTTTTGAAGAGAAAAGTCTTTTATAACAAGTTTATATTCGTTTTCACCAAAAACGGGCTCGCGATAAAAGCGATTTAAGATTTCAAGTTCTTGCATTTTTTCAGCGGCATTCCTATAAGCGGCGTACTCTTCTGCGCGTCTAAAGAATAGTTCCTCGTCAGAAATAAACTCGTCCAAATCACTATCGTCAAAGTCCAAATTGGGTAGTAAAGAGTTAGCCTTAAACTCAATTAAAGTCGCTGCCAATACTAAAAAGTCCGCAATATCGTCGTAATTGCGCTCTTCTTTGGTCAATTCAACAACGTAATCCAAATATTGTTGGGTTATATCGGAAATAAAAATATCCCTTATTGCTACTTTATTTTGCTTGCAAATATCAAGTAATTTATCAAGAGCAACGTCCTCTTCGTACAAGTGATACGAGAGGTTTAAGAAGGATAATTTGGAAGTGCTTACCTCGGGTTCGATTTCTACGCTATCCGTGATTAACTCTTCGTTTGTAGTGGTAATTTCTTCTATCATTTTTACATTAAGAATATTTTTATCGATTGTATCGTTACTTTATCTATCATTGTGGAAATCAAATCACCAAACAATGAGAAAATGTTTAGCCATTTAATTCCAAATATGTTTCCAACGTTTCCTATGACTATTAACCCAATTAATACGAACGAGCCGTATTTTACCATAAACTTTTGGTATCCGTTACCATAGGGTAAAAACGAATTAACTACGTTAAAGCCATCAAGCGGATATATTGGTAAAAGATTAAATAGTGCGAGCATAAAATTGAGTTGAACGCCTAATATTAACAAAGAATATACAAAATTTAATAAAACGCTCACTATCGCGTTTGTGCCTGAGGCATACATTGTTTTTACTATAACCGGATATAACAAGAAATACAAAAGTAAGCAAACGCCTGCTATTATAAGATTGGAGCAAACGCCTGCAATAGAAACGGTAAATATTCCCCTTTTGCGTTTGGTAAAGTTGTTTGGATTGATAGGAACGGGTTTAGCCCAACCAAATCCTACTAGAAGCATCATAGCAACGCCGATGGGGTCTAAGTGTGCAACGGGATTAAGCGTTAACCTACCTCTTTCCTTCGCGGTAAGGTCACCATTAAGTTTTGCAACGAAACCGTGTGCTACTTCGTGAACTACGATAGAGAAAGTAGCAACTAAAACAAATGCAAGTGCAACTATGATTTTGTCCGAAATACTACCTTCGGCACGGAGGAGGTTAAGTATAAACATGTCTACCTACTAGTAATTTATGGTCTCATTATATAATAAATACGTGCGCGTGTCAACACGTGTACGCACTTAATTTAACATAAAAAATAGCGCGTGCATACACACGCGCTATATATTTTACTAAAATTATACCGATATTACGCCCCAATGAACCAATTTTCAAGAATTTCTTTGAGTCCATCTAAATAGGATTTACATTCAATATCGTTTAGCGTTACTAAGTCGGCTTGTTCTTTTATTTCCTTTGTTTTAGTATCGACAAGATTAATCACCCCTATTTTCTCACCTTTTGATATTGGAGCTTTTAAGTTTTCATTAATACTTATTTCAATATCAAAATCGGGCTTTTCTCCTCGTTTTGCAAGAATGAAAACGTCTTTATTAACCGAAACTTCAACCTTATTATTTTTTGCGCCTTTAATGATTATTTCCGTCGGGATTGGATTGTTTTTATCTAATATTTTAACATTACGATAGTTGGCAAAGGCATAATTAAATAGTTCGGTTATTTCTTTGTTTCTTTCCTTACTGCTTTTGGCACCAAGTACGGTTGCGATTACTCTTGTATCTTCTCTTTTAGCGGTGGCTGACAAGCAGAACATTGCATCGTTTGTAAATCCTGTTTTGCCACCGTCGCATCCCTTATAAAATCTTACCAATTTGTTAGTATTAGTAAGCTCTGTGGTCCTACCGTCTGGATGGGTATAATTTTCCAAATAAATAGTAGAAAAATCATAGTATTTTGGATGTTTTAGCAGATTTTTCATCATTTTCGTAACGTCACGAGCAGTACTGTATTGTCCCTCTTGAGGTAGTCCGGTTACGTTTACGAAACGTGTATTTTGCATGCCAAACTCTAATGCTTTTTCATTCATTAATTCAATAAAAACTTCAACTGATCCACTTATTTTTTCGGCTAAAGCTACGCTTGCATCATTAGCAGAAACAACGGTTACACCCTTTATTAAATCGCTAACGGAATAATCTAGACCGGTATCTAAGAACATTTGAGAGCCACCCATACCAGATGCGTTTTCACTAATGGTAATTTTTTCATCAAACGATAATCTTCCTTTGTCGATTTCATCAAAAACTATATTTAACGTCATGATTTTAACCATGCTGGCAATTGGATATTTAGCGTCGGCATTTCTTTCGTATAGTACTTGCTCAGTATTATAATCGATTACGAATGATGAGCGAGAATTATAATTCCCAATAGCTTTTAGGTTAGATTTATTTGGTGTTTTACCATCATTTTCAGGCTTTGCACCAGCAATAATAGTCGGTGTTAAAGCTAATATAACCGCAAAGCAAATAGCAAATAAAATAATTAAAAATCTTTTCATATTCAACCTCTCGGCTTAGTATGTCGAGAGTATCTATTTTTATGCTAAAACTTAGAAAATTACACCAAAATTATTAAAATTAAGTAAAAAATAAGCCAATAAGCAAATATCAATAACGAAGTCAAAATCCAAATGGGAGTAATAGCTTTTCTTATACTTTTTTGATGAAAAGCTAGGTTAATAATACTCTTTCTATTGCAGTCGTAGTTCAATATGTAATAAATATCTTTAAGAGCGCAAATAAAGCCGAGTAAACCTATTATTACTGTTGGTAAAAGGTAGATGATTGTATAAATCAAACCTGTCAAAACGTGAACGCAAATGCCTTGAAACGCGTTTGCAAAAACAATATACGAAATAAGCAAGATACTACCATAGCCTACTATTACGAAAGATAAAAAATGAATCGCGGTAACGAACCATACGGCATAGATAACCAAGCACCAAATTAAAAGTCTAATTATTTGAGGAATGGGAGAGCCATTTCCGTTAAAAACTACGTAAACAAAGTTATTAGTAGAAGTTACGTCGGCATAGTTTTTGCTGAGTGCTAATAAAAATCCAATAGCAAAAGCTCCAAGACATATATAAAGATGAATTTTATTGTCCAAAAGACACTTTTTTAGTGAAAAAACGTTTTCTTTTATGTAAAAACCAAGTTTTTTGAGCATAATAAAATATACTCAAAAAGCTTGATTTTATGCTCTAAAAGAGCCAATCTATATATACCCCGTATCCAATAGAAGCATCATTTAGAAATACGTGGGTGACTGCACCGACTAATTTATCGTTTTGAATAATGGGTGAACCACTCATTCCTTGCACAATACCTCCACATGTATCCAAAAGTCGCTTATCGATTACGCGGATTACCATACTTTTAATTTGAGGACTATTTTGTGAATAGTTTTTAATTATTTCTATTTCATATTTTTGCGGGGTTGAGCCTTCTATTGTTGTATAAATATAGGCTTTACCCGGTTTAACGTCGTTTTTTGAACCCAATTTAACCTTTGTTGTATTACTTATAAATTTCTTATCGTTAATTTTACCATATACGCCGTATTCGCAATTACGCGTAGTTATGCCTATTTCTTTGGAATTTTTATCAAAAGTACCTTTTAATGCTCCTGCTTCGTCTTTATTGCCTTTATATACTCCCAGTATTTTTGCCGAATATAATTTTCCATTTTGATAAAGGGTGGAATTATTAAGCTTGGGGTCACAAATCTTATGCCCTAAAGAGCAGTAGTTACCATTATTATCGACGTAAGTTATTGTTCCTATGCCGGAAATATCGTTTTTAACTATTAAACCAAGCTTTTTTGCCCCGGCAAGTGGGTCAAAAACGGAAGAGATTACAAAATTTAACTTTTTATTCTCTCTAATTACTGTCAAATTAAAGTTTTTATCGTTAGTATTTGTTGCTTTTTGCAAATCACTTGGCGTTTTGATATTGGTAGAATTTATACTAATAATCATATCTCCTATCATTAATCCACTATCTTTAGCGGGACAAACGGCACCGCTAGCAGTAATGATTGGCTTATAATCTATAATAATTAAACCGTCGCTAAGAATATTCAAGCCAATGGGTTGACCTCCTAAATAAACTTCATCATTTCCCGCAAAAGCAATTCCGTTTGAAACGTAGCTAATGGAAATACTAAGTGATAAAATAAGTAGTAAAATCACCAAAGAAAAAGCGGTAAGAAAATTTACTTTATTATGCTTTAACATACGAATACCTCCCGATTATTTTGTGTCAACGGAAGGTATTTATACGATTTAACTATTCTAAATTATGTCAATTATTATAATACTCTAATGCTAAAAAATGTTATTTTTTTGAATTTTTATAGCTTTTTGCCCAATTTTTAAGTTCAATGGCATTTTGTTCACCTACTATACTATTGGAGTCGCTACCAGCTAGTCTCATCACTTCTTTTACCGAACCAAATTCGTCAAGTAAACGTACTTCTGTAATAGTTTGCCCTTCTTTTTCATACTTAGTAATCAAGTAATGGTGGTCCGCCATGGAGGCTAGTTGAGGTAAGTGAGTTACGGCAAGGACTTGTCTATTTTTTGAAACGTCGCTAAGTTTTTGAGCAACTACTTTTGCTATTAAGCCACTAATCCCAGTATCAATTTCATCAAAAACTAAAGTGTCGATTTCTTCAAGCTCTGCGGTGATATTTTTTAATCCAAGCATAAATCTACTCATTTCACCACCGGAAGCAATTTTGGATAAGGGTTTTAAGGGTTCTCCAAGGTTTGGCGAAATTAAAAATCTTATCGTGTCAGCACCGTTTTCATTTGCATTGGTTAAAATGGAGTTTTCATCTTGCGGGAAGGCAATTTCAGCTTCAAAGGTAGTATTTTTCATACCAAGCTCTTTTAAATTTTTAATTATAGCTTCGTTAAATTTTTTAGCTACCCTTTCACGTTCTTCGTGCAGTTTGATTGCGAAATTTATTGCTAAATTTCCTTCATTTTGCATAATGTTTTCTAGCTCGGCAATTTTTTGTTCGGCGTTTTTCAGTTTTTCAAGTTCAGAGTAATTTTTTTCTAAAAACTCTGCCAATTCTTCGATCGGGCCGTAGCGTTTTTTAATTTTTCTGATTTCGGCGATACGTTCTTCAATTTTTTCAAGCTCCCGCGGGTCGTATGCCAGACCTTCAATTTCACTACTTAATTCATCGGCAATATCTCTAAGTTCTATTTTTACCGATTCTAGACGTTCGCTAAGAGCTTCAAACTTGTTATCAAAGCGTAAAACGGCGTTAATCTCACGAATTGCAATTTGTGTAAGATTAATCGACCCAAACGATTCTTCGCCGTCTAGAGCGCTATAAGAGGCCGTGAGTGCGTTTGCTATTCTCTCTGAGTTTTGGAATTTGTTTCTTTGAGTAATTAAACCTTCTTCTTCTCCGATTTGGGGATTTATGCGTTCTATTTCGGCTATTTGATATTCTAAGTTATCAATTTTTCTTGCTCTGGAACTTTCGTCTTCAAAAGCGTTGATGTCTGCTTTAGCTTTAAGATATGCGTTATAATGAAGATTAAATTTTTCCTTTAATTCCCCTAGCGATTTACCGTATTTGTCTAAAATAAGAATATGGTTTGCTTCATTTAGGAGTGCTTGATTTTCGTGTTGAGAATGAATATCAACCAAATGAGCAACGAGTTTTCGCAATTGAGCAAGCGTAACGGCTCTTCCGTTAATACGACAATCACTTCTACCATTTTCCGTCATTGTGCGTTTTACGATAAGAGTTTCATCTCTTTCAATGCCAAATTCTGCTAGAACGTTAATTACGTTAGCATTATTGTTGTCGTTAAAAACGGCTTCTACCGTTGCACTTGACTGACCGTGCCTTATTAATGACTTATCCGCACGATCTCCTAGCACGAAATTAAGAGAGTCAATGATAATGGATTTACCTGCACCCGTTTCACCACTCAAAACGTTTAGCCCTTCGGAAAATTCTAGGGTATGCTCACGTATTAAAGCTATGTTTTTTATGTATAACGAAGTAATCATACTATACTAATTTAGGAAATCATTCAGTTGTTTAACGATTTTAACGACCTCATCTTTGGTTTTAACAAGCATAAAAATGGTATCGTCACCTGCAATAGTTCCCATAATTTCGGGATTATCTAAATGGTCCAATAGCATTGCTGCACTATTTGCCGAGCCTCCAAGCGTTTTTATGACTATAAAATTTTCGGTATAGTCAATCGAAAGAACGGATTGGTGGAATAACATGCGTAAACGTTGGAGTCTTGGGTCAAGAGGCTTAACGTATCTTGATTTTTGTCCAACCGCCGAAGTCTTAATAAGTCCAAGTTCTTGTATATCGCGAGAAACGGTTGCTTGTGTAACCTTAAAGCCTTCGCTCAAAAGAATATCGGTTAATTCTTGTTGGGTTTCAATATCTCTTTCTTCAATTAACTTTAATAATCTGTTTTGTCTTTCTTGTCTAGCCATTTTATACCTCGATAGAGCTCCAGTAGCGCATTTTTTCTAATAATTTTTCGTAGAAATTAAAACTAGGACGACGAATGAATGAAACCGAAAGTTCGGAGTCGGTTATTTTAACTTCGTTGCCATTTGTAATAAGATTAACAATTTGACCGTCAACGTTAACGTTTGCGGAAGGTTCCGCAGACAAAATCTTAACCGTAACGGTACTAGAACTTGATACTATAAGTGGACGTGAATGTAAACTATGGGCGCATATAGGTGAAATTATAAAGCATGAAACGTCCGGCGCGACTATAGGTCCGCCCGCTGAGAGGCTATATGCTGTAGACCCGGTTGGAGTTGCTACAATAATACCGTCCGAAGTATATTTGTCAACTAAGGTACCATTAACCGTAATTTCCGCTTTTATAATACGAGAAAGGGATTGCGCTACAACAATATCGTTAAGAGCAAAATATTCTGTAGAAGAGCCTACTATCGTTGCTTTTAATAATTTACGTTTGTCCAGTATGTAGTTTCCACTAAATAGGTCGTTAAAGTCACGTACAAGGTCTTCTTTATTTCCCTCGCTCAAAAAGCCTTTGTGTCCAAGATTAACCGCAAAAATGGGCGTATTAAAGGTGGCACATTCTTTTGCGATACCCAAAATGGTACCATCTCCGCCCAAGACAATAACGACGTCGCTCTCTTTTGCGAGATTATAGTTGTCGTAATAATTAACGCCATTATCTGAGCCAAAGTCTATTCCAATTAGGTCGTTAGAAAAAAGTACGGTCACTTTCTTTTCTAAAAGAATGTTATAAACAACCTTGGTGTAGCGGGCGCCAATGTCCCTCGTTAAATTTGAATAAAGTCCTATTTTCATACGACTATCATACACCAAATGCAATTTTTATACAAGAGATTTTTATAAAATATAAAAATACAAATAAATCGTTGCAAAAAATAAGATTATTTATGCAAAAGAACAAGATATTCTTTGTTTTTGTTTTCAAAAGGATGAGGAGCTTCAATTATAGGATTATAACGCAGCCCTAAACCAAGAGAAAAATCGGTGATTTTCTTAATAGCGTGTTCAGTTGCCTTTTGATTTTTTACTATACCCGTTTTGGTTAGCATAGATTTTCCCACCTCAAATTGGGGCTTAATTAATGCAATAATCACGGAGTCGTCTTTCAAAAACTGAGTTAAAGCAGGCAGTATCATAGTTAATGATATAAAAGAAACGTCAACGGTTATAATATCGGCTTTAATACCAATGTCTTCAAAAGAAATGTATCTGGCATTAATTTTATCTTTTACGACTACCCTATCATCCTCAACCATTTCTATTGGAAGTGCGCACTCCCCAATATCTACCGCATAAACTTTACTGGCACCTGCTCGCAAAAGAACGTCGGTAAATCCACCGTTTGAAGCACCTATATCAATACATATTTTATTATTAACGTCAACTTTATAGTGATTAATGGCCTTTTGAAGCTTAAGGCCACCTAGAGAGGCGTAATCGTTCCTATCGTCCACTATTATATTTTCATTGCCCGTAACTTCAAGCGAGGGTTTGGAAATTATCGTGCCGTCAACCATCACCTTACCAAGTTTGATAAGGTTTTGAGCGTGTGTGCGGGATTTAGTTAAACCATTTTCAGAAAGGTATAAATCAATACGCATTATTTTTCTTTTTTACTGAATACTGATAGAACTCGAGAAACTAATAGCAAAATTTCCTTACTATTTTTCATGGCAATTGTTTTGAAGAAAGACTTTCCGCCAACTGTAATTGCTCCCACCAAACTTGAAACTACGATACTCATCCAATAATTTAAGGTAGAATTATCAACTACAAGTTTTGCGACGATGGCAACGGTACAAGCACCGCTTATAATACCGCAAATATCACCGATTACGTCACAACATATATTAGAAACTTTTTCGGCGTTTTTAACGAGAGCTATGGCTTTCTTACTACCTGGGACCTTCCTTGAAGCCATGGATAACAGCGGTGCTAAGTCGCACGAAGTAGCTGCAATACCAATTGCGTCGCAAATGATACTAATTGCTATAAGCAAGAAAAGTAACAATATTGTAATGCTAACGTGAGCGTAAGACGAGGTCAGCTCGCTGATAAAGGAGAAAAATAGTCCTAAAACCAAAGTAACAACAGTGATTTTAATAGTCCAAAGAGTAGTGCCGGATATTTTCTTTTTAGATTCCGTTTTTTTATCTTTGTCTTTTTTTATTTTACAACTTTCCTCGGAAAGGTTTTCCGAGTTTTCAGTCAAAATATGGGAATTGATTTCGTTATTTTCGTGTTTCATAGTCTAATTAATAATATAGCGCAACCATAAAGTTGCGCTTAAAATGGTGGTAATAAACCAAGTAAACCTTGCGCCATCAGGTTCGGTAGGATTTCCCTACGGGTTACCCATCGTCGCCGACTGGGCAGTTTCCTTTTAAACCCCGCATCGTAAGATTACTCATTACGTAACCGAATCGCCACTTAGTACACACTATAATCCTCGGCTTAAAACAGTCTAGAAAATTTCTTTAACAGATTTGATACAACCTATCCTCTTTTGCAGATACGGTTTCATAGGCAAAGACCCAAAGAGTTCGCGTACTCTAAAAGGTCCGACACCCTAATTCTCGCGTATCCACTCAAGGCAAGCTACACTGCACACAGTTATTTATTACCGCATTGCAGGTTTAACCCTATTCAGTAAAGGATTGCCTATGGCGTTACCTTCACCGATATAGGTCTCCATGGTGACAGGGTCGGCTCCGATATGCCGTTATCAGACGCCCTGAAACCTTAACTCCCAGCATCCACCCAAGTTTGGGCAACTCAAGCAAACACAAGAAACTTCATCGATATGCTCTTTGACGGTATTTTAACCCCGCCCTCAATTATATCGCACCTGACTAGAATACTGCACCACCATATTAAGTTGCTTTCATTATAGCATATATTCTAAAAATATGCAACTAATTAGCATTTAATGCATATTATGCCAATTATTCTACCTCGCAATCTTCAAGGTTAATGCGAGAAAGGTCTTGGTTAAGAAGTTCAAGTTTACCTTTACTTTCTTTAATTTCTTCTACCAATTTTTTGCCTAATTTAATTGCTTCGGCGTATAGCGTTAATCCTTCGTCTATAGTAAGGCTTTCTTGTTCTAATTTACTAACGATACGCTCTAGGTTTTCAATGTCTTTTTCAAAACCCATAAATTATACCTCTTTAATTAATTTCTATTTCATCTATAGTTGCTTTGATTTTTCCATCGTTTGCGTAAAGGTTAACCACGTCACCAATATTTAGCTCTTTTGCCGAATTAACGACGTAACCCTCTTTTTCCATTTTCATATAACCTGTTTGTAATATGCGTAATGGATTAAGAGCATCTAATTTGTTGAATAGTACTTCAATTTGTTTATCCTTTTCGTAAACTAAATTTTGAATTAAGAATTTGGATTTATCGAGTGAACCATTAACCCTATTTTGCATCATTGAGAGTTTATTGCCTATTAGATAGGTAGCTTTTCTCGTTAAATCGGTAGCAATAAGTTGTTTCGTTTTAATTTTATTTTCCAACTTTCTACCGGCAATTTGAACTTGAGAAACAATATCTTTTATCATTTGCTTGGTATCGAAAGCAACCATTTCCGCAGCGGCAGTTGGAGTTAAAGCACGAGTATCGGCAACTAGGTCGGAAAGCGTTACGTCGGTTTCGTGACCAACTGCGCTAATTATATAGGTGTCCATGCGATATATAGCTCTTACTACACCTTCACTATTAAAGGGCATTAAATCTTCAAACGAGCCACCGCCACGGGCTAGGATAACTGTATCAAATCCACCCCTATCGGCCAATTCCAAACCTTTAATAATTTCGCTTTCCGCACTCTTACCTTGGACGGAAACGTTAATAATACAAATATTAATGAGGTTATTGTAGCGACGAATGGTGGAATAAATATCTTGTATTACAGCACCTTCAAGACTGGTGACAACGCAAAGATTTTTTGTATAAGCGGGCGGTGGTGTTTTGTGAGCGTCGTTAAAAATACCTTCTTCGAGAAGACGTTTTTTAAGTAATTCTAATTCTAAATGCAGTTTACCTTTACCAAAAGGCTCTATACGTCTTGCAATAAAAGAAAGTTTTCCCGTTTTTTGGTAGTAAGTTGGAGTTCCAAACATTAAAACCTGTTCACCGTTTTCGGGAACGTAGGTTTTATCAACGGCAAAGCATACTATACTAATTTGTGCATTTTCGTCTTTTAGAGTACAATAAAGGTTGCCCTTATGAATTGAGCAACCGCTAACTTCACCAAGGACGTACATATTGTGCAGTAACTCTTCTGCATCAATAATACGACTCAAATAATAATTCAGCTCAGTAACTGTAATATAATTTCTTTCCACTATTATTTTGCGGTAAGTTCTTTATAATAAGAGCTTAAAATACCATTTACAAAAGCATAACTTTTTTCTGCAGAATAGGTTTTGACAAGTTCTACTGCCTCTGCAATCGAAGTTCCAAGAGGAATCTCGCTCATGTATTTCATTTCATAAATAGCAAGCATTAAAGCCGCGAGGTCGAGTTTATATATTCTATCAACTTCGTAGCCTCTAGCAAATTTTGCAACTATTTCTTTTAATTCATCACAATTTTTAATAACACCTTTATAAACGGTGGTAATATAATCAACTTCTGACATTGGCATTTCGCCGGAGGTCATTATTAGTAAAGTTTTCTCGTTTATTTCACCGGAAAACAAGTATTCATATATAAGTTTAAGAACGCTGTCGCGTGATTTTTTTCTTTGGTGCATGGCTCTAGATGTTTACGTTAGCAACGTTTACGTTAATTCTTTTTACGGTGAATTTGGTGGCAGATTCTACGTCTTGTTTAATTGTTTCTTGGAGTTCGCAAACTACTTCGGGAATGCTTAAACCAAAGTTTACGTTAACGACCATATCTATACTAACCTTTCCATCGTCATCGATATAAACGTGGCAATTAGTATTTTTTAAGCCTGTTAAACCCAGACGGTACTTTACAACTCCGTCTTCTTTGGAAATGCCTTGAACTTTTTTAATTGCCTCGTTGGCTATTGAGGCAACTATAGACGTATATCTTGATATTGCTTGAGGTTTAATTTCTTCCATACGTGTATAATATCACATTAATATATTATTTGCAAGAAATAAAATTAAATTACGTGTGCGCAAATAGAAAGAGCCGATTAATTCGGCTCAATCAATTATACGTAAGGAATAATCACAACGTCAGGTGCGGTAAAAGAGGTTTCCGTTTCAACAATATTAAGAATTTGAGCCGCCTCTTCAAGCGTTAAATCTTCGTCCATTACAACAATATTAACGTTTTCCGTCGACATGGTTACAACACAATCTTCAAAGCCTTTT
The DNA here is from genome assembly GCA_045535235.1 of Candidatus Stercoripulliclostridium sp. GTDB lineage: Bacteria > Bacillota > Clostridia > Christensenellales > DTU072 > Stercoripulliclostridium_A. The sequence goes on along the minus strand of JAZSLG010000056.1, from coordinate 10,186 downwards.
GCTTTAATTAAACCTTCTAACACAAGTTCGGTTTCCATGGAAGAGGTAATATTTAATTTTTGGCTCTCGGCATCAACTATAGCAGTTTCGGTAGAAGATGCGGAAGCAATTATTTCGTCAAGATATGCAATTTCTTGGTTTCTAGTTGATTCTCTATCTATACGATAAGTTTCAAAGAAACTTTGTTCCGGAGTGGAGTTAACGTCACTGCTACCATCTCCACTTGTCTTAACGTTTAGAAAATAATTAAGACAACCGGTGCCGATTAATAAGGCAACCATTGTGCAAACAACGATTATTTTCTTTCTGTTTGCTTTTAGTGATTGACCAAGTTTGTAAAGTTTGCTGTTTTGTTTCATAGTTCGCTCCTTGTGAAAATTTGTATTGAATTTTTATCTATATCCAGTGCCGTCGATACAGCACTTAATATATTCATTCTTACTTTTGGGTTATCTGCTCCTTCGGCAACTACTATAACTCCAATAATTTGTGGCATTTTCTCTTGCAACACAATTACATTTTGGTTACTAATTATTGGTGAACTAGTGGATGTAGACGTTGTCGTAGAATTACTATCCGATGAGGTTGTAGTAGAATGTGAATTCTCGGTTTGCGCAGTTACTTGTTCTACGGTAGAGTTAAACGTAATAAGAACGTCTACGTCACCAACACCGTCGATTTTATTTAGAATGTTACCTACCCTTTCTTCTAACCCGTCGGTAAGTGAAATAGAAGTTTTTTCAACATTCTTTTGTTCAATCTTTCCATTTTCGCTTACACTAAAGTATATTAGTAGAACTATTGCAATTATGATTAAAGATAAAATAATTTCGTAATTTTTTATCGATTTAACTTTTTGCCATAAATCTTTTAATTTTCCCATCAGTTTATTACCTCAATTAAGTTTTCTTCTACAAAAAAACAACTTGATATGCAACTTTTTATTACCTCTACAATATCTATATTCTCCTCGTTTTTAGTTATTACAGCATTTTTCTTATCTGCAATAATTTTAAGTATATTTATCTCTGTTCCATAACTTAAAACAACTTCTATATCAACTCCAAATACTCCATCTTTTTTCAATAATTCTTTTGCTGTAATTATATTTTTCTCACATTCTTTTTGTTTTATCTGGTATAAAAAATCCTGATTTTGATAGGTTATCATATCATTTTTATCTATAGAGTATTCATTTGACAAAACCTCGCTACTTGATATAAATTGAGGTAAAGGGGCTAGGATAACGCTAAAAATGATTAGTGAGCTAATACCTTTGACGTATTTTTTAGTTTCGCCGTCTTGGAGTAATAAATCAATTAATATTGTTAAACAAATGCATCCTACAATACTCATAACGTAAGTAGAAAAAGCGCTACTCATACTATTCCTCCATTAAACGAGCTGATTACTAGAGAAAGAATTATAAATATTAAAAAAGCGACCCCACCAATTGAAGATATAAGTAAACTTAAGCAACTTGAAGTATCGTAAAGGAGGTTTGCTACTTTACTTTCGCCTATAGGCTCTACGAAGGCCGAAATTAATTTTAAGGAAAGTGAAACGAGAAGCACTTTGACTAAAGGCGCAACCAGAACTCCTATTAGTAATAAAAAAGTCGATAATCCTAAGGCATTTTTGATTAGAACACAACTAGCCATAACAATATCAAATCCTTCGGAAAGATAACCACCTAAAATCGGCACGTATGACGACAGTGCAAACTTAGTAGTTTTAATGCTTATCGTATCTATACTGGCTCCTACGAGACCTTGTACAGCTACGAATGAAGTAACTAAGGAAAAGACTATTCCAAGTATCCAGTTTGCAATCGATTTTAAGGACTTATTAAATTTTTCCAGTTTTACGGTTTCGCTAAGGTTCCCTACGAAAGTAAATACTAACGTTGCGTAAAATATCGGAATTATTAAATTTAGTATTAATTTTATTACGATATTTGATAGAAGCAAAGTTAACGATTGTAAAAATGAACCTCCGTTAACACCACCAAGTGCAGTTAACATAGTTAAAATAATAGGAAATACTACGTCTATCAAATCGTTTACGTTACGTAGCGTTTCCGATACCCCTTTAACAAGATCGATCACTATAACAGTAAGTGTGCAAATTATAGCGCCATAAATTGAATAGTGAATTAAAGTATCCACCCCCTCTTTTTTGAAACCCGAAGTTAAACTTTTGGACAGTGAAGATAAAATTGTTAGTACTATAATACTAATTAGAGATAAAAGAGAGTTTTTTAATCCGTTTTTTAGGGAATTTAATAGATTTTCTATTATATTTTCAGCATTAATATCAATTTCTCCATTGATAATTCCTTTGATAAAATCTTTCAAATTAACGCCAAAATTTTTCTCAATATTGCTAAAATATTGGTTCAAATCATCTCCAATTAAAGAGTTAACGTTTTCTTCTATTTCTTTTTCCAGTTCTTCTTTTACTTCATTATCCGCGAGTGCAATTTTTGTTGTTTTGGATATAGAAAAACTAAAAAAAACTACTATTAAAATCAAAAATAGAAGAATTAATTTTTTCATGTAAGTATACTTCCTATTGATAAAATAACGTTTGAAATAATTGGAATTGCTAAAACCATAATCAATATTTTTCCTGCAAGTAGTACTTTTTTTCCTATAGTACTTACTCCATAGTCGTCTGCAAGAGAAGCCGTAAATTCTGCAAGATAACCTATACCAATAATTTTAATTATGGTTATAATTAAAGATGTATCTACATTTGCAAGATCTGCAATCTTCTTAAATTCATTTATAAGTTGTTTTAATTCCGGTATTAAACTAAAAAGTATTACTAAACCGGTTATAACTCCTACAAAAACAGCAAAAGAAGGTTTTATTTCTTTTAATAAACCGGCGCAAACCATGCCGAGGACAGCTAGACCTATAACTTTAATTATTGTCATTAAAATAAACCGAATAAGTTCTGAACGGTGCCGAGTAATTCGCTTACTAAGCTAATAACCATAATAAGCACTACCACAAGCGCCGTTAAAGTAACGAAAGTTGCAAGCTCACGCTTATCGCTTTTTTCTAAAATACTATTGATAACGGTAGCAAGAATACCAACTCCTGCAATTTTAAGTATTGTTTCAATTCCCGTCATATAATTAATATAATTAAGCCGATTCCCAATAATATTATGAGCTTTCGACCCAATTCCCCCTTTTGAATTTTTTCTTTTTCTGCAAGGTTTATCATTTGATTTACTAATTCCTCCGCATTCTTTATTACAACGTTTTTAAAGTAATAGTCGGCTTTTGATAACTCAGTAACGAAGCTTTGTATTTTTATACTTTCCTCTTTTGATAGAAATTTACGATCATAGTTTTCGTTGTTGATAACACGAGTTAACAAGGCTTTGAGATATTCGGTACTATAATCGTATTTTTCGATTAATTCCTCAACGTTTGACTTAAAAAAATCTGTTTCACGCCTTACGAAATCAATAAAATTCTTATAATCAAACAATATTTTAAGTCTTGTTTTATAGTATTTTTCAATACCGTAACCGATGTATCCTAATAGAACTACGATAACGATAGCCAGAACGATTTTTATCATTTTAACCTTACTATTGATTTTATTGAACCAACTCTTGGTTTATTACTCAATTCAATCACGTTAGTAAAGTAGCCGAATATATTTGGATAATGAGCATTTAATAAATTAAAATTTTCACCGTGAAGACTTGCAAGTATCTTTATACCGCAACGTGTAATCTCTCTTAAAACCTCCAAATCGGTTTTAGCAAATAATTCGTCGAGTACAATTATTTCCGGCGAAAGAGAGCGTATTACGCCTTCAACGATTAAATGTTTAGGTGTATTAAGGAAAACGTCTAATTTTTCGCCAAACGTATATTTATCGTTATAAATTTCTTCCCTTTCATCTATAATTAAAGTCTCGTAATTATTACTTAAAACTCTAGCAATATCTCTAATTAAAGTTGTTTTTCCGCCATACGGAGGAGATATTACGAGAGTATTTTCAAAATTATTTATAAGATTAGTTAAAGGCGAGCTAACACCTATTATTTCGCGTGGAATTCTTATCGTAAGAGAAGTAAAATCCTTAATAGTTATTAATCTATCCTTATCCGTAACCCCTCTTCCGGATAATCCAATCCTAATACCGTGATAAGGTATATAACCGTTTCTAATTTCATCTTGATATGAGTAAAGAGAGTTTCGAGTCGCTATTTTAATAACGTAGGTAAAATCTTCATCGTTTGGTTTATAATCTAAAATATAAACACGATTAGCGGTCTTAATTACCGTTTTTCTTCCCTTTCTTAAGCGTAATTCGGTAATTGTCGAAAGTGAAACGCTTTTTTTTATTATTTCAAGTATATGTAATGGGATAAGTTTGGTTAGCATGGGAAATAATATGCTAAAATGCATAAAAAAAGACGGAAGTAAAAACTTCCGTCCTATTTATTTTCTAATTATTAGTTAGCGCGTGACATATATTCTCCGGTACGAGTATCAACTCTAATCATTTCACCTTCTTCTATAAACAAAGGAACTTGGATTACGTAGCCGGTTTCAAGAGTTGCTTGCTTGGATCCGGGTTGAGCAGTTGCACCGGGGATAGCGGGTTCACATTCAGTAACTTGGAGAACTACAAAGTTTTCGGGTTCAACGCTAAAGGGAGAATCTTTGTAGAAAGCAACGTCAACGATAGAACCTTCTTTGATAAAGTGAAGAGCGTCTGCTACTAGTACGCCGTTCATAGGAATCATATCGTAAGTTTCGTTATCCATAAAGTAATATAAATCGTCGCCATCAAAATAGCTATAGCTCATTTTTTTGCGCTCGATATATGCTAAATCAAACTTTTCGCTGGGGTTAAAGGTCTTTTCAAGAACGCTACCAGTCATAACGTTACGCATCTTTACGCGCACGAATGCTGCTCCCTTACCGGGTTTAACGTGTTGGAAATCAACAACTACTTGAACGGTGTTGTCCATTTCAAAAGTATCGCCTTTTCTTAAATCGCCTGCTAGTTTATTTGCCATAAGTAAATATACCTCCGTTGTATTACTTTATTATTATTAAATTTTTATTTGAATTTGTCAAGTTATCCACCCTACTTTTTTGGAAAAGTACTATATCTTCTATTCTTACACCGTATTTTCCCTCTATATAAGCTCCTGGCTCAACGGAAAGAACGCTACCAATGGGAATAATCTCCTCACATTTCGGAGTCAAACCGGGTCCCTCGTGTACGTCTATGCCCAGACTATGACCAAGTGAGTGAGTAAAATATTCACCGTATCCTTTATCAATGAGGACGTCACGTGCAATTGCGTCCCCCTCTTTACCTTTGATTCCGGCCTTAAGGTTAGCTAATGCTTTTTCTTGGGCTTCAAGCACTGCATTGTATAATTCAACGTAGCCCTCTGGAGGCGTTCCAACGACGAACGAACGTGTCATATCGGAACAATATCCTTTGTATTTTGCGCCAAAGTCCAACGTAACTACGTCGTTTTCTTGTAAAACGTTTTCACCGGGATGTGCATGGGGCTTAGATGTATTTTTACCAAAAGCAACTATAGGTGGAAATGCTAACTCACAACCATATGCATACGTTTTAGAATTCATAAAAGAGGCAACTTGAAGTTCCGTCATTCCGGGTTTAATATACTCTAACGTATCTAAGAATACCTTATCGGTTACTTTTTGTGCGGATTTAATAAGTTCTACCTCAAAATCGGTTTTAACCGAACGAAGTTCACTAATTAAATGCTCTACAGGATAAAGTTTATATTTCTTAAAGAGACCTGTACATTCTAAAATTTTGTACTGTTTATGAGAAATAGACCAGTCTTCATAACCGATCTTTTTAAAACCCATTTTTAAAATCATTTCTTTAGCAGTCGCGGAATAACCAGACTTGCCTATATCTACAATTTCAAAGTCTTGTAAAAGTTGACTTGCTTCTTCACTAACGCGCTTATCACAAATATAATATTTTTTTTCTTTGGTTAATAATACGGCAGCATCGTCGTTGGAATAGTGAGTAAAGTAAAATAAATTAGACGGTGATACTATTACTATTGCATCAAGTTTTTCAAATAATTTTTCCATAGGATTATTATAATCCTAACTCACCTAAAAAGTCAATATAGCTATTTAGTTTTTGATGAAGCAATTAGTCCTACTATAAAGCTTATGAAAATAACGCCTGCAATGCCACCGGCAACAGATTCGATGCCTCCTGTAATTGCACCTAAAATTCCATTCTCTAGCGTTCCTTCAATAGCTCCTTTTGCTAAATTAGAGCCAAAACCCACTATAGGTACGGTTGCCCCTGCTTGTCCCCATTCTCTAACGTACTTATAGACGCCAACAGTTTCTAAAATAACGCCGGTTAATAAAAATCCTACTAGTATTCTTGCTGAAGTCATTTTAGTAGTATTAATCAGCACTTGTCCTATTAAACAAATCAAACCGCCAACTAAAAAAACCTTTAGATAATCAATTACCATACTAAGTTATATCCTTTCAAAACTAACTGCGTGAGCAATGCCGGGTATGCTTTCACCTTGAAGGTTACTCGTTTTAGATACTAACGCACCTGTTGGAACTAAAAGTACACGTTTTAGTTCACCACACATCAATTTTTTGTATACGAAACTATTAAAAACAGAACTAGAACAACCGGCTCCACTTCCCCCTTGCCCAACGTCTTGTCCCATGCGGTTAAATATTAATATACCGCAATCAGTATAGTTATCTTTTAATCGTATACCCTTTTCTTCCATTAGCAACACAAGTAATCTATGCCCTGCTTCTCCCAAATCTCCGGTTAATATTAAATCGTAATAGTCCGGATCTCGAGAAGTAGCTTCAAAGTGAGCTAGCAAGGTTTCTCGCGCAGCAGGAGCCATTGCAGCTCCCATATCGTTTGCATCGGTAACGCCGTAATCTATAACTCTACCTATTGTTGCACAATCTATTTTAACGCTACCTTTTTCACGATTAATTAGAGTTGCTCCAACGCCGGTACAAGTCCATTGAGAAAGTGGAGTTCTTTGATTGCCTAGTTCCAAAGGAAATCTATATTGTCTTTCCGCTGTAGAAAAGTGGCTGGAAGTAGAACATATTATTCTCTTAAAATTACCGCTATCTAACAAATTAGAACCTATAATCAAACTTTCTGCAAAGGTAGCGCAAGCATTATATACACCCATATACGGAATATCCAACTCTCGCATAGTAAAGTTACAACCGCTAATTTCATCCATCAAGTCACCCATTAGACAAAGGTCGATATCTTTATCTTCGTATCCCGATTTATTTAATAGATATTTGATTGTCGAAATATGCAGTTTAGTTTCGGCTTTTTCATAACTTTTTTGGCCAAGTAAATCATCCTTAACGTATTTATCAAAATATTTTCCCATTGGACCATCATGTTCTTTTGGACCAACAATTGTAGCGGTATTTTCAATTTTTATATCGTTTTTAAAAAAAATGGTTTGATTTTGCATTATACGAAAGCTCCTCTAAATAAAAGAACGATTATACCAACTATAATTGACGAGGTAATGCCAAAGACTATTACCGGGCCTGCAACGCTAAACATATTGGCGCAAAGGCCTAATACAACCCCTTCTCTTTTATGCTCTATGGCAGGGCTAGCAACACTATTTGCAAAACCTGTAATGGGTATAATAGAGCCTGCTCCGGCGTAAGAACCGACTTTATCGTAAATTCCTAGTCCTGTTAAAATAACGGTAATAGTTATTAAAGTTAACGTTACTAAAGTCGAAATTTCATCTTCGGGCATTTTATCTCCCAAAAAATTGGTATATATATCGTTAAAAGCTTGTCCTATGCAACAAATAAAACCCCCAACCCAAAATGCTCTAAACATGGTTTTGAGGTGTTGGGATTTTGGCATTTTACTTTTAACCAAGTCCAGATATTCTTTGTTAGGCTCGTTCATCTTTATCCTCCAAGCTATTTTCTACGATTGGAGAAAATGTTTCGTCTAATTCTAATGCTTCTTTACGCATAAAAAATCCCCTTTATGGAGATTTTTAACAAATTTACAAATAATATACTTATTAATCTACTTTTAGATTTTCTCGCATTTTTTGTAATATTTTCGCCTCTAATCTTGATATTTGAACTTGACTTACACCCAGTTCCTCTGCTACTTGTGTTTGGGTCTTATCCCTAAAATATCTTAAAAGAATAATTTTTTTATCACGTTCGGGAAGATTTGCAATAATGTCTCTTAAGATTAGTTTGTCAAGTTCGTCCTCCGGATTTTCGTTAGTGGCGATTTTATCAGCAAGAGGTAAACCGTCATCTTCGGCTTCTTGATATATAGAAACGGGATATCTAGTTGAATCCAATATGAAAACCAATTCACTGGGTTCAAGGTTGAATTTTTCTCCTAAATGTTCTATTGTCGGACTTTCACCTTCTTTTACTCTATATTCGTCAACGTATTTATTAATTTCTAAGGCTTGTGCTTTTGTTGATCTACTTACTTTTATCGCTCCGTCGTCACGGATAAATCTTTTTATTTCACCAGCTATCATTGGAACTGCGTAAGTGGAAAACTTAACGCCGAACTCGGTATTAAAATTGTTTATAGCTTTAATTAAACCCAACGTACCAAGTTGAATAAGGTCTTCGTAATCAACCATTTTATTTTTGTATCTGCGTACAATTGATTTAATTAAGGGCAAATTTTCGCTAATTAGTTTTTCTTTTGCGGAATCATTACCCTCTTTTGCCTCTTTTATCAGTTGTAGTGTTTCGCAAGTGCTTAACATTATCCCACCAAACGTTTGCTCATTTTAACAGACGTACCTTCTCCTAGGACAGAACATACTTCTAATGTATCCATAAAGCTTTGCATTATTGTAAAGCCCAACCCAGAGCGTTCTTCGTCGGCTTTAGTGGTATAGAAATCTTGTAAGGCCTGTTCAACGTTTTCAATACCTTTACCATAATCGCTAATATTTATATATAATACGTTTTCTTCAATTTTTGCAGATACGTCTATAATTCCTTTGACGTCGCCCGAATAACCGTGAACGATCGCATTAGTTACCGCTTCACTAACTGCGGTTTTTATATCGGAAATAATCTCTATTGAGGGATTTTTTCTAGTGCAATAAGCACCAACGGTACTTCTAAGAAAACTTTCGTTTGCACTAACGGCGTTAACTTTTATATTTAATATATCCATTTTTGCTCCTTTACAATTTTGTTATAATCGTATATAAACCACTTACTTTTAGCACTTTATCTGCCTCTCTGGAAGGATTATAAAAATAAACGGGAATGCCCATTTTCTTGAGCAATTTATATCGACCTATTAATAGACCTACTGCAGTAGAATCCATGAATGTTATACCACTCAGGTCGAATACAAACCTATTAAACCCTCCCTTATTGATAATGCTATCGGCACAAACTCTAAATTTTGGTGCGTTAGAGTGGTCTATTTCACCACTCATAGTAATAGTTAAAGTTCCGTTCTTAATATCGTGATTTAGCATAATTCACCTTCCGTTTAGCTCATTATAAAAGGGTTAGGACTAAACATTTTAAACTTTATTTAAGAAAAACGACTTAAAATGTAGAAAAGGAATAAAATTTTATTAATCGGTAAAAAAATATTCACAAAACCTACACAAATAAGTTATACTATATAAGTATAATATATGTTAAGGAGTAAGTATGAGAGAGCGTAATAAGATTTTTTCAATAGTCTTAGTAGCGTTAATAATTATCGCATGTTCTTTTAGTTTAACTGCTTGTATTACTTTTGAACCACTTGACGAAGTAGATAGCGATAATAATTCAAACAATTCTAACACAAATATTCCTACGGATAATTCTGGAAATAATTACGACGTAACTACCCAAATTGGAACACCGTCAAATACGGCAACGTCACTTACGGAAATCGTTAATGCAATACAAACGTCAGTTGTAATAATAAATACCGACGTTGGTGCGGGTTCGGGCGTTATATATGGTAAAGTTACCGGCGAAGATGCCTCCATGGTAGTTACTTGTTGTCACGTTATTGATGGCGCAAGCGAAATTAAAGTAACCATCAACGATGCTGATTTAGATAGCGATGTCGCCGTTATTTTGAACGCTACTTTAATTGGA
>JAZSLG010000042.1:0-11309 GCA_045535235.1 Candidatus Stercoripulliclostridium sp. | reverse complement strand
GTTAGTTTAGATGAAGAACGAGGCAAAACAAAAGAGCCTACCGACGGGACTTTACTACTCGTAAACGACCGAGGGAGGCTCTTGTTTTGTGAAGTTGTTCGCTAAAATAACGCGTTTTAAGCGTGGTCTATTTTATAAGTGAGAGCTTGGTGGCAATATCAAAAATATTCCATGGTACATCTTCCAATGGTGGATTTACTCTGAAAACCATGGTTTCCTTGGTTACGGGATGCGGGAAACGGAGTTCGTATGCCCAAAGTGCCAAGTTGTAGCCACGTGGAGATTTGGTAGGAGCGTATTTGTAATCGCCGAATATGGGGCAATTTATAGTGTTTAGTTGTACGCGAGCTTGGTGGCTTCTACCGGTAATAAGATTGATATCGAGGAGTGCAATTTTTGGATTGCCGTCCTTTTGGTCCACTATTTTATACTCGAGAACGGCTTGCTTTGCGCCCTCCATTCTGACCGGAACGACGGTTACGATATTGCGCTTTTCGTCCTTGATAAGTCCGTTTACCAACATACCTTTTTTGTCACGAGGAACGCCGACAGTTACGGCAAGATAACGCTTTTCCAACTCGCCGTTTCTAATGTTTTCACTAAGTCTACTTGCTGCCTTGGAGGTTCTTGCAAACACCATGACGCCACCTGTGGGGCGGTCTAGACGGTGGATTAGTCCAAGATAGACGTCGCCGGGCTTGTCGTACTTATCTTTGATATAAGCTTTTAACAAATCGAGTAGATTGTCGTCGCCCGTTTCGTCACCGCAAGTGGGTAGATTTTGTGGCTTAACCACAACGAGAATATGGTTATCTTCGTAAACGATATTAATGTCTTTGTAGTCGTATTTTTCCATAATTATTTCCCAAATTCAAGCAAAGCGCTTGCTCCGCAAGGTAGTATAATGTTTTTTTGTTCGGTTGGCAAGCCGATTTCATAAGAATTGCAAAAATGCGGTGTATTTCCAAACACAAGTTCCAATACGTTGCTCATAACGCTGGGTTGAAGCCCCGTCGTGTAGCTGTTAATGAGATAGAAAAGCGGGTCGTCGCTTAGCACTTTTGAGGTAAGTTCGACGAGTTCAAACAACTTGTTTTCTATCTTCCACATTTCCCCTCTTGGTCCCCTACCGTAACTGGGTGGGTCCATGATAATAGCGTCATACTTGTTTCCGCGACGTATTTCGCGCTCTACGAACTTGAAACAGTCGTCCACGATATATCTAATAGGTTTGTCCTTTAAGCCCGAAATTTTGGCATTTACGCCGGCTCGCTCGCACATAGCTTTTGCGGCGTCCACGTGAGTAACTTTTGCGCCCGCGCTAGCACAAGCGATAGTTGCGCCACCGGTATAGGCGAAAAGGTTGAGTACCTTTATTTCGCGATTAGCATTCCTAATAAGCTCTTGCATTTTACCCCAGTTGTAAGCTTGCTCGGGGAAAACGCCGGTGTGCTTAAATCCCATTAATTTGAGAGAGAATTTTAGCTCTCTCCAATGAATATTGAACTCCTCGGGGATGGGCTTTAGTTTTATCCACTCTCCGCCGCCGGTGCTACTCCTCTCGTAGACGGCGTGCAAGCCCTTGTATGAGCGCATATCAAACGGAGCGTTCCATATAATTTGGGGGTCGGGTCTGAGTAGCACGATACCGCCAAAATCTTCCAGCTTATATCCGTTACCTGTAGCAATAACCTTGTAGTCTTTCCATTCAGTAGTAAAATTCATAAGCCACCTATTTGGTTAATTTGATAAATTTATCCAGTTCGTAAACCATGTGATTGTAATCGTTATCGCTGTCTATTAGCATTAGGGAATTGAGGAAGCGCTTACTTTCCACGTATTCGCCCGCCTTAGCAAGCCCACGGATGAGCTTAATCATATTGATAACCAACTCTTGTTTGATGCTAACCCTTTCGTGTTCAAAGTCGCTATATGCTATATCGAGAGCAAAGTCCGCCTTGTAGATTTTCAAAATATCGTCCATGATTTCGGCTTTACGCATGATTTCCGGCTCTTTGCCGTAGTTTTCGACCAGCATTTTATATCTGACGTAATCGTTATCCAAGTTCTCAACCTTGATGGAATAGCGGGAATTTAGATAATTGATTTTGTACTTAACGCCTGCACCGTCCAAGGTCTTTCTTATAATGTTATTGGTGGTCTTAAGGTTGTTTATCGCACTCTCGTACAAGTAGTCCTTCCACAAGAAATCCAAAATAACGTTACGGTCTATACCAACGTCGCCTGCAAGAACGTAGTGCAAGAATAAATCCTTGCTCTTTCTCGTTTTCCATTGTAGTTCCTTGCCGTTAACGGTAATATATACGTCGCCGAACATATTAATCTTTACGGCGGAAGATACCTCTTCTTTACCCTCTTTTAGACGAACTTGGGACAATATTTCGGCAATTGCTTGGGGCTCTATACCGTTGTTTTCCGCGTAATCCAAAATGGGAGCAAAAACGTCGATGGCGTAGTCTACTATAAGCTTTAGCATACCATGAGTGGAAGCGGCTTTGATAATATTGCCAAGTAACAAATCGGCCTCTTTGACGTCACCTTTGTAGAGGAGATAGTTGGTGGCTATTCCCATACACATTAGCCAAGCAACCGAGCGATTTGCCCCCCTCTTAATAGCCTCCTTGGCAAGTTGATACGCCTCCTCCACATTCCCCATTTTGAATAATGCGTAACCGAGGGCGGATAGCATGAAGGGAACGTACTCGGGCGCTTTTGCACGAGCATAAGCAAGATATACGCGAGCCAAATCGTGGGCGTATACGTGCTCCCCTGCTCTAGCATGTTGCCATATCCTTACCATGATGGTGAAAAACTTTTCATAACTATCGCTAACACAAATCTTTTGCAAGGATAGGTCGCTGTATTTTACCGAATTTTCCTTATCACCACGATAGGCATATATTAGCGATTTCGCGGTATAAAGCATGTGAATTTCCTCTTCCAGACCGTTTTCCAAAGAGAAACTGAGAGCATCGTCCACCCTTCTTTCCACAATAGCAAGTTCGGTTAAATCAAAGTAGCACATGGCAACCAGTCGTGGCGGTACAACGTAGGTGGGTAAAAGCTCGTGCAAACTGTTAGCCATTTCCAAAGACTTGCGATAATTACCAAGAGTATAGTAGTAAAAGCCCAAATCTTCCACCGCCTTAAAATACCAAAACTCATCTTTAACGGCATCGTTTTGGAGTAACGCCTCTATTTCACTGGCCTTTAGACTGGAATATCTTGGGAAATTGGGCATCATTAGAAGAACGGTTACGTAAACGTATTTTAGCCTTTCGTCCGCATCTTTTAGGGTTTTGACCTCTTCGATTAAATCAAGTACCTTTTCGGTTTCCCCCATTCCATCGTGCAACATACACTCGGCGGTACAAAGTAGACCGTAGGTTATTAAATCTCCCCTTTCCTTAAAGCGTAACTTTAACGCTTGCACCTCTATCAAAGTGTCCTCGTTTGCCACGCCTTGAACGGTATCGAGGCAAATCTTAAAGGCACTAACGAAGGGATATTCCTTGCTGGGGTTAAACTTTAGTAGCTCCTTGTGAGCTTTTAGATAGTTGGGTAACTTTGCAATATGGTTGGGACAATGGAAAATGCACTCTACCGCCTTTTCGGCATGAGCGTAGCTCTTAATCTTTATCGCATAGGTTGCATAATCGAAATAGTTATGGTTTATATCGGTAATTCCACTTACGATAAGGTCGTTTAGGTCGGTTGAAGCGTAGTCGCCAAGATACTTCTCATACCTGTCGGAAACGGAAAGCAAATATGAACGGAAACTATCGTCTAACAAATATACGTAGTCGTTGTGATAATAACGAGCGCGCTCTCTCACGAAAAGACCCTTTCGTGACAAATATTTAAGCACGCTACAACCCTCGGGATAAAAGTCGTTCAATCTGTTTGCAGACATCATACCAGCCTTTGCAATATAACAAAGGAATGCTACTTGACTCTCGTCCAAGTCGGATAGATACTCCTCGTAAGAACACTCGTCGGTTTTGTGCGACAAAATTTTGGAGTCTATTAGCATGGGGTAACGAGGCTCGAATCCATACAAACCGATGGGCAAAAAGTCGTTTGACGAAATCAAAATTTTAAGGTTGCGAGGTGCGTTATTAATAAAATAACGAAGCAAAGAATAATCGTAATCGTTAGGAAGAAGATGCATGTCCTCAAAAACGATTAGCACTTCCCTCTTTACGTTTTTGATATACTCCAATATGCTCCTAATAACCGATTTGGGTCCGTTATATTGGGATTGACAAAACAGTAGTTGACGGAGCCTTAGCCTGGTGGAAGCATCCTCAAACATGATGCTTTCAGCAAGCGTCATGCAAAGCTCGTACATATCGTCCAATTTTGGAGAAAACCAAAAATGCTTAAAATACCTAGCGGAAATTTCGGAAACGAAGTCTTCTTTATTGAGTTCTTCATTCGCAAATAGGAAAACGCAAGTATTATCACCTGCCATAATTTCGTTGATAACGGAGTTAACGTTTTGGTCTAATCTCATGGTCACCTTTTGTAATTTTAATGATTAAAAAGTTAGTAAATATATTGTAAAACAAAAGTAAAAAATAGTCAAGTGAAAGTTGGGTGAAGGAGTGCGAAGCGCGGAACAACGCTACGCGAATGCAGAATTTAGAATGCAGAATGCAGAATGACTTCATTTCGCTAACGCTACACTCACAAGGAAAAGTCATATGAATGCAGAATTCAGAATGCAGAATTCAGAATTCAGAATGCAGAATGACTTCATTTCGCTAACGCTACACTCACAAGGATTTTTTTAAGTGCGGAATGCAGTAGTTTGCGTAGCAAACCTGATGAGTAAAACGATTAACTTGTGTTACCACAACACTTGGTGATAGCCACGTAGTCTTTGGGTTAACCAAAGTAACTGCGAATTGTTCGAGGAACGCGGAACGGCTTCACTACGCGTTGCTACGTTCACAAGGAAAAGGTTTAATTTGTTCTCACCATTGACTAGCCTCTTAAAAACGCGTTAGTTTAGATGAAGAACGCGAAAAAACATACTTGGTCTAAAAACGCGTTTATTTGGATGAAGAGCGAAGGAAAAGAAAAAAGCCGAGGGGTTGCTGTACTACTCGTACTGCGCCCCGACGGCTTCTTTTAATTTTTCAAAGCTGTTCGCCAAAGAAACGCGTTTTTACTGGTGTTTAGGTACTATAGTCCCTAGTACAACACTTGCGTGTTTGTTTTCCAAAGGTATACGTTTCTCTATTCGTTTGAGCTTTCTTGCTCTAAAATACTTTCCGCGGAAAGTACTGCCGTCGATAAAACTGTTAATATCATATTCTCCATATACTGTTTTTACCTCCTCTCCATCTCCAAAATCCAGCATGGCGTTCATTATTTTTACGGGCGGTACGCTACCTTTATAGCTTTGTTGGATAGCACTCGTTGCCCAATTTACTCCGTATTGATACTCTTGACTCAGGTTTTCGCGTATTCCCAAAACGTTAAGACTAAGGGGCGAGTTTACGCGAAGTGGCGTAGGCGAAACGTAGACTCCACTATTAGCCACCTTTTTCCTAATAGGCTCGGTTACTGCCGATTGCTTTTTAGCCCTCTTGTTTACCGCTATGGTTATGAGTATAACGAGCAGTAGATTGACGGCTAATATGCATACTCCAATGACTGTGAGGTCACCGGTTGAAAGCGACGTCAATTTTTCCCACATAATTTACTCTCCTTATTTCTTACCCAAGCGTTTTGCAAATAGTACTATGAGGAATATTAGCATTACTACTGTTACACCACCCATGCTTGCTACCGTTATTAGTAGCATGGTAGAGTCGTTAGAGGGAGCTTCCACAATATCATTTCCCTCACCGCCTTGGTTTGCACCAAGCTCTTTCTCTACTTCATCGCGGGCAATATTTTTAACGGCGTCAAGAATTTCAGCTTTGACGTCCTCAATTTGGGTTAACAAATCATTTTTTACTTTTTCGTCTGCCTCGGCGTAACCCAACGCCTCTTCCGCCTTTTTAATAGCCTTTTCCAAGTCGCTTATTGCCTTTTCCAACTCCTCGGTGCTTGCCTTACTTTGAAGAGCTTCATCAAGGTTTGCCTTTAACTCATCAAACTCGGCTGATAGTCCGGCAAGAGAATTGTAAATCTTAAAGACGCCACCAACCAAAGTAATGTCATAGTTTACGTTTTGGCTTTCGTCAACGGTAATATAAATTTCGTAGTCGCCGACAGCTTCGCCCTCTTCACGAGAAAGAACCAAATCCTTAAAGCCATAGTTACCATAAACCATACCCGTAATGGAGAAGGTTAGTTTGGGGTCGATATCCCCTACTTGCTTAGAAAGGTCATCGGCTTTGATGGTAATTGACGTGGGTAATATTTCATACTCAACCGAAGCAGGAGCTTCCAACTCGTAAATTTCCGAGGTAAAGCCCACTACCGTTGCAGTATGCGTGCCAACGTTGTTAGCCGAATGTATAACGGGAACTGCCTCGGGGTCGCTACATACGTAGGAGGGATGTTGATAGGATGCGTTATATATAAATTCTCTATCATCGCCAAAGGTTACGCTTACCTTTTTGGTGTTTACAGTATAAAACGAGGTCGCATAGAAAATTTCGTAATTATCATCCAAACATTCAACGTAAATTTCATAGCTACCGGGTATATATGGATCGGCATCGCAATAAACGTTAAATATTTCCTCTTCCGAAGCTCCGTTTGCAATCGTACCATGGTCGATGGTGTAATCTATATCCAATAGATCCTCGCCATACTCCGAGGTTAAATCGGCAATGCTTAAATCCAAGTAACGTTTACTTACCGTATAGGTGCCGGCAAAGAACGTAATATCGTAGTTTTCATTTATGATTGTAGAAGTAATTACGTAACTGCCGGGAGTGGAGTAACTGTCAACCTCGCAAGATAACTCGTACACGGACTCGGGCGTATCATAGCTTGAAATACCGTTAATAGATGACGTTAACGCTACTTGATCTTCACCATATTCCGACTGTTGGTCGTCTACAACCACAATCGCCAAGCGCTTATCCACGTTAACGGCAATAGACTCGAATATGCTGGAATACATTGGCTCACTGGAAGAATCAAGAGCATCGTAGCATCTTACCTCCACAGTATAAATATACGCGCCCGCCGAAAGGTCGGTAGGTAAAGTATATTTATAATTGGTTTCACCCTCTATTACGTTATTTTCGTTATCATACCATAGGTATTCGTAACGCATGCCCTCTTCTTCTTTGATGAGAACGCCAATATCTCCACTAACCGAGCCGTAGGTTAATCCGCCGGGAGCAGAGGTGAAAAGAATTTTGGGGGCAGGATAATTTACTTCGTACTCAACCGACGTACTAACTCCACTTAACGTCAACGTAGCTTTGTAGTGTCCGGCCTTGTAGGTCTCGCTTTCCGCCACGCTAGTCCAAGAGTCTACGTCGTACTTTCTAAACTCATAGGTAATCTCCGCTACACCATCGGCAGTTTCAAAGTGGAAATCGGCAAGAGTTTCCGTTCGAGTAGATACGGTATAAGTACTTACTCCGTCATAAACGGCGCCCTCGGGTGCGATAATAATATATTTTGCACTGGCTTCACCGCAAACGTTACAGTCATAGGTAATATAACTTTCCTTTTCACCCTCGGTTGGTACACCGTTAATGTTTTCACACTTGGAATTGCTAAAAAGTACGCTAACCGGCTCATCTCCCAGCGTAACCGTTATGCTATTACCCGCTACTTCGTTTACACCGTCAGTAACGCTAACGCAATGATAATAATCACTAGAGCCGTTAATCGTTATGGGTTTATCAAGATTGGTTTCCTCAATAACGTACTCGCCTTTGGGAAGAACGTATCCAAAACGCCAACCCTCCGCAGTCAAACCGTAAAACTCTTCACCAAGCGCACTGGTCGAAGTACTCAAATCGAAGAGCTTAAGCTCGGTAACGGCTCCGCTTGCAACGTTCTTAACACTAAAACTAACCTCGGCAGAAGAGGTATCGCTCAAAACTTCGTTTTCTAAATAGAAAGACTTTGCAATTACTAAATTTACACCCGAACCGCTAAGCTCTCGTGCCTTATCAACGGCAGAGGCATAACGGGTAATTACGTTACTATCCACACCGTCATCATGGGTTTCAACCAAAGTAGTCAACTCGTAAAACTGCTCGTCTGTTAAATTAAATTTGATGCGGTCAATATCGTTTATTTGTTGTATTGTTTCAGCAAGATTATCAGCCGTTATTTCATGGGAAGCAGGCAAAGCGTTAATTTTACCCGCCAAATCGCATACCAAACAGTATCCTTCACAAGCAGTATGACTCTCTTCCGCACTGGCTCCTATAACGGGGTTATAGAAAGAAACAAATAAAAAAATGCCTACGACAAAAGCGATTAGGCAAATAATGGTAAGGTTAATTCGACGTAATTTTAGCATAAGTAAATCCTCTCTTGGCTACGTTTTAACTAGTTGATACTTATTTTGTCCCCTAGGGTACAATATAATAGTCGATGCAATATTTAACTGTCGAGAACAATCCCTAAAATAATGATACTCTTTAAGCGCGCGTATGTCAATACCAAAAAATAAAAAATCACCTTAAACAAGGTATCATTTAATAAATCCTAATAATCCGCAAGCCCTAACAAATAGTCGGCGCTAACGTCAAAGATTTCACAAAGAAGCTTTAATTGTTCATAATTGCACTCAAAAATACCCTTTTCAAACCTTTGATAGACGGGTTGAGCAACGCCAAGTTTATCCGCAATTTCCTTTTGCGTTAAACCCAGTCCCACTCTACACTCTTTTAATCTTGCACCAAGTTCTTCTTTTAACATGAGTACCACCAAATATATATTGACTTAATCATACATTTTATGTATAATTGAGTTACAAAATATACATTTTATGTATAAGGAGATTGCCAATGAATAATGGAATAGAAAATAGGTTTAGTAATCTTCCTTACTTTTTGAAAATGATTACTTTCCCCTAGCAAGATTTGATAAAATTGCTAGCATTTCCGGGCTGAGCATACCGTTAACGTGACTCATATCAGGGTTGAGTGGTTTTGCGCTTTCTTTAGTATTTGTGCTTCCACCGTTGCCATTTTGGTTACCCAACCCACCGCTATTTATTAGCGACATCATTTGCAATAGCGTTGCCATATCGGGCATTCCACCCCCACTTTTTGGGGGTGTACTCTTGCCACCCATCATATTTAATAGACTTGCCATATCGGGCATTCCGCCCCCACCGTTACTAGCCTTATTCCCACCGTTTAGCATCATGAGAAGGGGCAACATTTGAGATAAATCCATATTCACCTTTTTAGTCCGTTTATTAGTTCTTTCATTCTTTCCGCTTGCTCTTTGGAAAGTAATGGCGCCATCTTTTCCATGAATCCGTCCAGTACGCCATTGTCTAACTCGCCGTTCCTGCGCCCTTCCTCCGCCGTCTTAAATAACTCTTGCATAAGGCTGGCTTCGTCCATCTTGGAGTACTTCATCACCGCTTCCTCCGGCGTTAGCCTTTCCTTTTTGCCCTTGTTTTTGCGCTTAATATACTCGTTTATATCCATATTATATTTCTCCTTTTTATAAGATATTCGACAAGTTGAAAATTGGTGACTATTATCGTTAAAGTTTGTTCCCACCCCTATTGCACCGGTCCTACGTTTGTGATATAATTACTAGGAATATAAATCGAGGTTTTTTTCCTATGCTGACTTTGGATGAAAAATTATCTGCTCTCGCCTCTTCAAACTCCTTTTTGGAGCTAAATAAAGAGGTGCTACCTACCGCACATAAAGAGGATTACTACTTTGTTTCCTACTCCCACAAAGACTACAAAACCGTCCTTAAAGATATACTGCTCCTCGAAGACAAGGGCATTAATATTTGGTACGACAGCGACATGCATATTGGGGAAAATTGGGAGAATATTGCCGAAACCTATATTTCCAAATTCCAATGCAAAGGGATAATTTTTTACCTTAGTGAAAACTCCATTCTCTCCCCTGCTTGCAACAAGGAAATCGAGTACGTTTTGGAAAACGATAAACAGTTTTTCTCCATAAATATTCCTCTTCCCGGAAAAACGGTTTCCAGCGGTCACAGTATGCTCCTAGACTTGATTGAGGCGGGTCACAAGGTTAGCGATTACACCATTTCACTTTTTGAAAAAGCCTTTTCGGACAAGATACTATATCTATCGGAGCGCGACACAACCGAACGCAAAGTGGAAAAAATACAGGAGCTCGTGGGCGAAGATTTGTTTACTATACGCTCCACCTATTCTCGCTCTACCTCCCTAGCCGTTTTGGACGAGTGCAAGGATAACACCATGGTTAACCTCTCCCTAAAGAGTAACTACCGCGTTAATGCAGAGGACGATAGCCAATATAATGAAGTACTATCCCTTGGCGAAATTTCTGCTTGCGCTTTTACCAACTCCTTCAAATTAAAAGAGGTCAATTTACCCAAAACTTTAACGCACGTTCGCGACAATGCTTTTAGAAATTCACACCGCCTTAAAAAGATAAACCTTGATAATAATCTTTACCTTATCGGCGACTCCGCGTTTAGGAAATGCAAGAGTTTGGAGATATCTCACGTGGGCGCAACCCACCTACTAGACTCCGTTTTTTGGGGGTGCGAAAGTTTAACCGATTTAACGGTTGATTCACGTAGTCTGGGTAGATATTGCTTTGCTTTTTGCAAGAACTTAAAACGAGTAAGATTTACTTCTCCCCAATATTTACTCCCAAGTAGCATGTTTGATTGTTGTGAAAGTTTGGAGTACCTATACTTTAATAACGATACCCCAAACTACCTTGTTGCCGACAAAGACGGAACCATAATGGAACGCGGATATTTGGAAGGTAGTAAGGGACTAAAAGATTTTACGCTGGTTGGCAAAGTAGATATTTCCAAAGCGGAAAACGCCTTTTCAAGATGCTCGGGACTAGAAAAATTCACCTTTTTAACGGAGGGAGCAGACACCCTCCCAAGCTCCTTTTTATCCAACGCAACCTCGCTAAAAGAGGTTGAAGGTGCCGAGCGTTTTACTCACTTTGAAAGAGAATGTTTAAGAGGTACCCAAAGCCTAAACAAGATTAATCTTTCGGGCGCGCGCTATATTGGTGAGCGTGCATTCGAGGGTAGCGGAGTGGAAAAAGTTAGTCTTCCAAACGCGACGGAAATTGCAAGGTGCGCCTTCCTTGGCTCCAATGCACGCTCGTTACTACTGGGCAAGGGTATGGTAGAGC
>JAZSLG010000052.1:0-6015 GCA_045535235.1 Candidatus Stercoripulliclostridium sp. | reverse complement strand
AGTTAGAGATGCTAAGGGTAGGAAAATGTCAGAATCTTTAGGTAATGGTATTGACCCCTTGGAGTTAATAGACAAATATGGTGCAGATGCTTTGAGATTTAGTCTTACCACGGGTGTAGCCCCCGGCTCTGATATTAGATTTAGTGAAGATAAGATTGAGCCTGCTCGTAATTTCTTGAATAAACTATGGAATGCTTCTAGATTTGTTCTTATGAATAGTGAAGGCAAAACTTTACCGAAGATTGGTACATTTAAATATACTCCGGCTGATAAATGGATATTATACAAACTTAACAAAGTTACTCGTGACGTTAACGCATACCTAAAGAAATATGAATTAGGTATGGCAAACGCTTCACTATACGATTTCATTTGGTCAGACTTTTGTGATTGGTATATTGAACTTACCAAACCAGCTCTATATTCTGATAATGAAAAAGCAAAGAGCGAAACGTTGGCGGTATTAACTTACGTTCTAAAGCAAATTCTAAAGTTGATGCATCCTTTTACCCCCTTTATTACCGAACGCATTTGGAAAGAATGTGGTGAGGAGAATACGATTATGCTTGCCGAATATCCCAAGTATAATAAGAATCGTAATTTTGTAAAGGATTATGAAAAGTTTGAATCGATTAAAGAAATTATTCGTTCCGTCCGCAATCTGAGAGCAGAAATGGACGTTCCAGTTTCAAAGAAACTAAACCTATACGTTGTAACTGACGAACAAAAATATATAGCTATGAATGAAAGCTATATAAAGAAACTCGCAAACGTAGAAAACGTTAAGTTCGTTTCATCCAAAGTTGAAGTAACGGAAAAGAGCGTATCTATAGTAGCTAGTGGCGCTGAAGTATATATTCCTCTTGGTGAACTTGTTGACGTTGAAAAAGAACTACAACGTTTGAACAAAGAATTAAAGACAATGGAGGGCGAAATAAAGCGTAGCGAGGGAATGCTCAATAATCCTGGATTTGTAGCAAAAGCTCCTAAACAACTTATTGAGAATGAAAAAGCAAAATTGCAAGCAAACACCGAGAAGAAGGCAAAACTACTTGAAAGAATAGAAGAACTCAAAAATATGTAATTATCCTTAAATTTTGCTAAAATATACCTCTCTTTGTGCGTTAGTATAAAGAGAGGTTTTTTTATGGCAAAAAGATATTTAGTAGCATCAGGAAAAGGTGGGGTAGGAAAGACTACCGTGTGCGCAAACTTAGGAATAGCATATGCATTAGAGGGATATAATGTTATACTTATTGATGCTGATATAGGACTAAATAATCTTGACGTGACTTTAGGGTTAGAAGATAAAATAATTTATGATTTAGTAGACGTTTTAGAAAATAGAGTTAAAATCCACCAAGCATTAATAGGAATGGAAAGTTTACAAAATTTAAAATTATTACCATCGTCAAAAGTAAGTGTATCAGATAGGGTTACAACGACAATGTTTATTAATATCATTAACGAGGCAAGTATGATTGCTGATGTGATTTTAATTGATGCGCCTGCAGGAATAGAAAATGGTTTGCATCGTGCGGCTAGTGCGGCAAACGAAGCCATTATAGTAACTACGCCACACGTTAGTGCAATAAAGGACGCGGATAGAGCAATAAGTGTGTTATCCACTTATGGCTTAAAAGGAATGGGCGTAGTGGTGAATAGGTTTAGGAATGATTTGTTTAATAAAGGAGAAATTTTAGATGCCGAAAGTATAGCTGAATTATTGAGAGTGCCGTTATATGGTGTAATTCCGGAAAGCGATAAATTAGGAGTATATTCAAACATTATTGGTTGCGGAAGAGATAAGGTAATACAATCGTATAACGATATTAAACAAACTCTATTAGGACGAGGAATAAAAAAACATAGCTCGGTTAAAAGTGGAATATTTAGGAGAATATTTGGATGAAAAGAAAAAAACAAGGAACAGTAGACTTAGAACGTTTGAATAAGAGTATTTCAAAAGATAATTTACCAAGTGAGGAATTAAGAAACTTGATAATAGAGGATATTAATAGAGTATTAAATAGCTATTTAGTATACCAAAAAGAGGATATAAGTTACCGTTTCTATGATAATAGTGGAGTTCAAGAACTAAATATAACTTTGAAATATAGACACTTTAAGGATATAAAAATTCTTTGATTGGGGTATGTAAATTTGCTGTAGTGGCAATAGCTTTTAATTCATTTTCGCTAAGCGTTTTAATTTTTTTTAAGTCGTCGTTTACAATTTCAAAAGTTGTTTCGCTTTCGGCACTAACGTGTTTTAATAGGCGTATGATTTTAATGTCTTGATGTATTATTAGAGTGATTTTTTTGATTGGTACGTCTATTCTTTTTATATATAGGCAATTGTTACAAATTTGTTTATATGCTTCTTTTTCACTAGCGTTATTTGTTGAAACGTACAGTACTGCGCTCATAATACCTAAATTTAAATTTGTTGAGTAAAAAATACTAACAAAGAACGCTATTGCAAATAAACCACTAATAATAACCCCTATAACTTTTAAAGCAACAATTGTTTTTTGCGGGTGTTTTGCAACAGAAAGAAGTATTCTTGCCCCATCCAATGGGAAAATAGGTAATAAGTTGAAAAATGCTAGCGCAATTGAGGCATCAAAAATGATTTTAGTGTAACTATACACAGTGGGGAATATCCACCATGAAGCTAATAAACAAATACATAAAATGATATTGGATAAAGGGCCTGCTACAGCAATAAGAAATCCATCTTTCCCGTTAAATTCATCTTTTCCAGAAAGCATGGCTCCATACGGCATTAGGTTAACCGTATCCAAATAATATCCGCGATAGTATGCCATTCTTGCATGTGAAAGTTCATGTATTGCAATACACACTAAACTTGATAGTAAATAAATAAATTGATTTTGTATTACAAGTATTATGGTGTATAAAACGAATAACGGATGAATTTTAATTTTTATCATAGGAAGAATATATTCACTTATATATTTATATATACTTTTTATTTAAAGTTGCATCTTGAACATACTGTAAATTTATGTTAATATTATAGTATAACGAAAGAGGAAATTGAGGATGAGCAAATTAGATTTTCTAGTCGGAAAAGTAAAATCGCTTTTTGAGGAGATTAAGACTCATTGGAGCGAACCTGCGGAGGGTAAATACGTTCCTTACAAAGAATATAAGGATATTTTCATAGCAGTTGGTAGTAACTATACTGGGGCTAAAACGTTAGAATATATATTCTTTGGCGCTGGTTGCTACTTGATGATGTATCATTATAAATTGCCATACTTAACTTATTCGATTATTGGGATAATAAACATGCCACTCAATTATATTTGGTCTTTAATTTGGTGGTACGTTTGTGATAATTTAACAAATCTTCCCAAAAAAAATGAATATATGCTTTATGGGTTATATATTTCTCTTATAGCTGTTGGTCTAGGCCTTATTATTGGCGATATTTCGCAGATATTCAATCAATCAGGTGCGTTTATTACTTATATGAACGGATTGGAAGGATTAAATGCGGCTTCGGTTTTTAAGATACTTGGTACACACATTTTATATTCAGGTTGGGTAGGGGCGCGCAATATTTTTTGGCGCAAGATACTCGTTCCAAAATTTGGTAGATACAAGTACTCTTTATACTGCGATTTTGTACCCAAATGTATAATGGTTGTTTTGATCGGCTGGTTACCAGTTTATAACATTCCAGACGTTGTAACGAGAGTGTGGGTAGCAAACTTGCTATTTGCCGTTTACAATGTATTCGGCTTTGGTAATTGTTTGGAAACGTGTACTCAAAATATTAGCCCTAATTTGGAAGAAAGAATACTCGTTAGAAGTTATCCTATAAAATTCTCTCATATATTTAACGGTATTATGGGATTTATTATACCAATAATAATAGGTACTTTGCGCTATGAATGGGCAGATATTAGCGTGTTTAGATACGTAATTCCAGCCCTGTTTATTACGTCGGCATCTTTAACAATGTTTTTTGCAGGTAGAGTTACAGAGAGAATACCTCAACCGCCTATTGAAAAAAAGGTTCACATTAAGTTTTGGGATGGTATATTTGGAGTATTAAATAACAAATATCGTTGGATAAATACGATAGTGGGGCTTATTGATGCTCTAGGAAACGGAATGCTTGCGTTTACAACGGTATTATATTTATACACGTTCCGTCTTAGTGGTCTTAGTTATGCATTAATAGTTGGACTGGTTTCATTTGCTGGTACTCCTCCCGATTTATTTACGCCATACTTTATTAAAAAGTTTTCATATAAGCAAATAATGATATTTTACCAATTAACGCGCGCGATTGGAAATGCCGTAGTAATACTGACCATTCTACTCGCTGGTGAAAATTTAATGCTATGTGGAACGGTATGTATAATAACGTTATTCCTAATGGAGATGACTAAAACGGTTCCGACGTCCGTTGGACACGATATGAACGTGCGAATAAACGATTATCAAATGTATTTGTCGGGTGAAAGATTGGAAAGTTTTTCGGGTATATTTGGATGGTTCACCGGACCTATAACCTCTTTTATTAGTCTAATCATACCTTTAATGTTATTAAATTTCGGGTTTAATAGTAATTGGGACGTTTTGTTTATTGACGAATCTAGAATTAAAATAATCATTATTCCTATGGCTATAGACGTAATAGGATTTTTACTTATGACCATTCCTTATTTCTTTTGGGATTACGATAGTAAGAAACAAATGGCCGTCATGGAAGTTTTAAAGAGACGTGCCGAAGTGACTGCAAAAATCGCGGAAGAACAAGGTGAAAAAGTGCATAATACTTTTGTGGGTTAAGAGGTGGAAGATGAAAGAAAATAAAGAGCTAAACATTAACCCTGAAAATAAAAATATGGGAAGTATAGACAACAATGATATGTCAACTTCTAAGGATGTCGAAAACTTTCTGAATATAAAAGACGAAGAAGTATGGACTTTTCATATTGAAGGACTATCGGCGCCTCGCATCAATAAACCGGTAAAATATAGATTATTAAAACAGGTTCTATTTGTTTTAATAATTGTGGTAGCGGTAGGGCTAGCAATTTACTTTAGTATAGCCGCGGTGCAAAAAGACACTTTTGAATTTAAGACTGTTGATGATGGCGTAGAATTAACTAAATTTAATAATACTGGTTACGTTAAAGAACTATACATTGATTATTATACCGATATTAAATATATAGAAGGAGATGGCAATCCCGAAACAAATTATTATTTTACCAAAGATAACGCAAGGCCTATCGTGGCTATTAAAGAATACGCGTTTAATTGTGATGAAAAATTAGAAGTAGTTTATATCGGTAAAAACGTAAAAGAGATTGATGGAAAATCATTTTATACTTGTAACGCATTAGAAAGAATAGAGGTGGATGAGGAAAATCCATATTTTTGCGATATAGACGGCGTTCTTTATAATAAAGCTATTACAGAATTAATATGCTACCCAATAAAACATTCCAGTTATTTATCTAACACTAAAGGATATAGTAACGAAGTAAACGTTAACGATAATAATTATGATACTTACATAAAGGAAGTGTTTACGTACAAAATTCCAACAACTGTCGTAAAAATAGGTAAGCTAGCCTTTAATTATACAGACCTTCAAATCGTATATTTACCAGAAGGATTATTGCGTATGGAAACCATGTCGTTTTTCCGTGCTACAAATTTGAAAAATATATATTCATATAAAGGAGACAATATTTATAACTCTCTTCCAGAGGGACTAATATATTTGGGCTCCGATTCGTTTAGTTATTGCCAAAGTCTTGATTATATGTATATTCCAGGTAGTGTTACTCAGATTGGACATCACGCATTTTGGGATTCCGTTTATAAGGATAAAGGGGAACTAAAAGGCATTACTTCAATCAATATCGCAAGAGAAAAGAATGATTTTAAGAAAGGTGTAAAATGTGGCGTTCAGTGGCGTCCAAAGTACGATTATTTACTATTTAAAAAGAACGTAGATGTT
>JAZSLG010000083.1:0-22194 GCA_045535235.1 Candidatus Stercoripulliclostridium sp. | reverse complement strand
CAATAATACCTTTACGTAAAACGTCCTGCACCATGGTAGCAAAAGTAGCTTGAGGTATTAAGCCACGCAAAGGATATATCGCTTTAATACCACGAGTAACGTTTTCAACCGGGTTAACCGTTTCATAACTGGGATTGATTAACTCGCAAACATTGCCCTCCTTTTTGAGTTTACCATAAACTCGCACTTTTGCACCTTGGCAAACGACCTTTGCAATGTAATTAGCGTTATACCAGCAAAGTTTTACTTGTCTAGGGTAACCTTCAGCTTTACCTGAAGCACGGAAAAGTTGTAATCTACCTTTCTTTATTGGACGAGATGCGGAAGTGATTTCCAACACTAAAACGACAAAGTCCCCGTTGTCGGCCTCCGTTAAATCAGAGACGGCATCGAGGTCTATGTATTTAGAAGGCAAAAACTTCAAAATATCTTTTTGAGAATTTATGCCGAGATAATTAAGTTTTTCCAAAGTAACCGGGCCAACGCCTTTAACTTTGAGGAGTTCTTTATTCTCCATTATTCAACAGAGATGAAATAAAAATAGTGGTGTTGTCCGCCTTCGCAAACGATAATATCATGGAAAGGATATTCGTCTATTAGTTGTTCTTC
Organism: Candidatus Stercoripulliclostridium sp.; assembly: GCA_045535235.1. Taxonomy (GTDB): domain Bacteria; phylum Bacillota; class Clostridia; order Christensenellales; family DTU072; genus Stercoripulliclostridium_A. Next base: position 21,585 of record JAZSLG010000083.1, on the reverse strand, counting down.
CAATTGACGAGCTACCGATTCGGTAAGTCCGGCGCCATAATAAATAGTAATTGCGGCGGTATCGTCATCTGCCATTTTTTCTATAACCGATTTTGCTACCTCGTTAACGTCTTGACCGGAAGCCACAATAGTTTTTTCATACAAGCCAATGATGTCCCCGTTATGAAGCTCTATGCCGTCCATCTCGGTATCACGTACCGCGTGTGTAATTTGACCGGAACGAACGTTTGCCATGGCGTTAGTCATATTTTGAACGTTAGTATCCACGTCGGCATTAGGATCGAAATTCATAGCTGCAGAAATGCCTTGTGGAATATTTTTTGTAGCTATAACTACCAAATTTGCCTTTGTTAACTCTTTAGCTTGCTCTGCGGCAAGAACTATATTGCCATTATTGGGAAGAATGTATACCGTTTCCGCGTTAACCCCGTCGACTAGTTTTATAATGTCGTCAACCGAAGGATTCATGGTTTGTCCGCCTTCCAAAATAGCATCGGCGCGCAATTCCTTAAATAAAGTAGAAATACCTTCTCCGGTACAAATGGAAACGAGACCTACCGGCTTGGGAGGAACGTTTTCCGCTTCTTGCTTTTTACGCTTGATTTCGCGATTTTGCTCAAGCATATTTTCTATCTTTAGTTGACCGAGTTCACCAAGTTGGAGTGCATAACCAAGAGCTTTATCCGGGTTATTCGTATGAACGTGTACTTTTACGAAATCAAGGTCACCGACAACGATTAGCGAGTCACCTATTTTTTGTAACTTGTCGCGTAGCTTATCAATATCACTTAAAGTGGTTTTTTGGAAAAGGTTTATAACAAAAAACTCCGTGCAATAAGCATACTTGATATCATCAAGATTATCAAATTCATGTGCAATATTTTCTTGCGATACGTTAGTTGCAGTATCGGTTTCGGGAATAACTTCCGCGACCATCTCCTTACCTGCAAGAACGTTGTACATACCGTATAGAATACAAAGCAATCCTCTTCCGCCTGCATCTACTACACCTGCTTTTTTGAGTACAGGGAGCATTTCCGGAGTTTTTGAAAGCACCTTTTCTCCCTCTTGCAGAATTGCTTCAAAGAAATTAATAAAGGTTTGCTTTTTGCCTGCAATTTTGAGTGCATAATCACTAACGAGACGAACGACCGTCAAAATAGTACCCTCTTTAGGAGAGGTAACTACGTCATAAGCAATATGAGAACCATTTTTGAGTGCGCGAGCAAAAACTTTGGTAGTTAGTTCCTTGTTTTCCTTTAATACTGCACTAAAACCCTTAAAAATTTGACTTAAAATTACACCGCTATTACCACGAGCGCCCATCAAAGCACCTTTAGCGAAAGCAGAGCTAATATCACCAACGTTGTCTTCCTTACAATCATCCATCATTCTAATGGAGGACTGCATCGTCAAGTTCATATTGGTACCCGTATCGCCATCCGGCACGGGGAATACGTTGAGACTGTCTACGTAGGCTTTGTTTATTTCAAGGTTCAAAGCGCCACCTTTTAACATATCTCTTAATTGTGTAGTTGTAAGAACTTTCATTTATATCCTTGCGGGATTTCCCGTCTAATTACAATTTTATTCCTACAACGTGGATATTTACGCTTTTAACACGCATGCCTGTTATATGCTCTACTTTATACTCTATGCTTGATTTCAAATTTTCTATAACTGCATCACGATTAACGCCGTCTTTTAATATTACGTATATATCAACGAATATACGATTGTCCATAGTGACAATCTTAACACCTTTACCAAGAGGCTCACGCTTAAAAAGCATCATTATACTATCAGAAAGCCTTCTTGACACAAGTTCAACTACCCCGTAGCAATCAAGAGCTACACGGGAAACGATAACCGCAACGGCGGTGTCAGATATATTAATATTCCCGTATCTGTTGAACGTTGAGAGTGCCATATTTCTCCATCCACATTATAGTGTACATACTTATTGATAATAATATAATAAAGCAATACTAAAAATTTTGCAAGTAAAATAAGAAAATAGCTAAAAACTGTTGCCAAATAAAATTTTATTTTATATAATACATAAGGTCCGAAAAATACGTAGGAGGTACTATACATGTCAAAGGTATGTGCAATTTGTGGAAAAGGTCAAATGAGTGGTAATAAAGTAAGCCACAGTAATATTAAAACCAGAAGAAGTTGGGGCGCTAACGTACACAAGGTTGACGTTAACATCAACGGCAAAATGCAAAACGTATACGTTTGCACTCGTTGCCAACGCACCCTTAAGAAAGTAGAAAACGACTAATTAAGTAATTTTTAACTATCTAAAAAGGTTTTAAGAAAAGCACTTGGAAACAAGTGCTTTTTGTGGTTAAAATTAAAAATATTTATTTTTAGTAATCAACTCTTCCCAAAAGAAAATCGGTTGTAACGTTAAAATAATCTGCAATCTTAACAATATTTATAGCAGTAGGCTCACTTCTATCCGTTTCCCAATAGCAAACTATTGCATAACTCACCCCTATTGTTTTAGCAAGTTCTGCTTGCGATATGCCTCGCTCCTGACATAGTTCTAACAACCTATCTGCAAATGCTTTCATAGTATTTAAGGATTAAGGCGCTCGTTGAGCGCCTTAATCCTTAAATAGCTTATGAATTTTATTTATTATTGATTTTAGAAATTTGGGACAATTAATTACTATTATTTGTTTCATATATCTCCGCTTGCTTTAATATATGCGTTGATATATCTTTTGGTTACTCTCCCCTAATTAATCTTATGGTACGCGCCGGGTCGTCTGATTTATACACAGCAGAGCCTGCAACTAAAATATCTACACCGGCATTTCTTACTTCCTCGGCATTCTTTTCCCCTACTCCACCATCAATTTCTATTAGAGTGGAAAGATTATGTTCTTTAATATATGCTTTTGCTTTCCTTACCGTATCCAAAGTTTCGGGAATGAACTTTTGTCCACCAAGCCCTGCATAAACGCTCATAACGAGAAGCACGTCACACTCGGGAAGAAGGTGCTTCCAATCCTCAAAAGGCACGTTAGGATTAAGAACAATACCTGCTTTTACACCATTTGACTTGATTGCTTTTAGTGCTCCTAAAGGGTCATCGCTAACTTCGGGATGAAAAGTAACGTATGAAGCGCCACACTTGCAAAACTCCTCGACGTAGCGCTCAGGCTTAATTATCATTAGATGAACGTCGAGAGGAAGCTCGCTAATACCCTTAATAGCCTTAATCATAGGCATACCAAAAGTAAGATTTTTAACGTAGACGCCATCCATAACGTCACAGTGAACGAGGTCTGCTCCCCATTCTTTAAGAGAGCGAACACTACGCTCCATATTTACAAAATCACCTGCTAAAATTGACGGGGATACGAGTTTAGTCATATTGTCTCCTTTTATGTTCTTTTATTTCTTCGTATATTGCTAGATACCGTTCGTATCTCTCTTTTGAAAGTTCACCGTTAGCTACGGCTTGTTTAACTGCACAATCGGGCTCTTCGGTGTGTGTACAACTCTTAAACCTGCATTTATCTTGATATGGAATAAAGTCTTCATAATAGTAGGTTAAGTCCTCGGGATTAATAGAGACTATGCTTAACATACTAAAACCGCAAGTATCCATTATATCACCGCCCAAGGCTTCGTATATCTCAACGTGTCTAGTCGTATTTTTACCACGTTTAATTTTTGCGGAAAGACCGTCAGTTTTTAGGTTTAAGTCAAGTATTGCATTAAGTAAACTAGTTTTTCCTACGGCACTTTGTCCTGCAAAACATACAACTTTACCTTGTATATATGGTCTTAACTCTTCAAGTCCACGTTTTTCCAACGCCGAAAGGACTACGCAATCAAGATATTCTTTATAAGGAGCAAACAAAGTGCTTATTTCTTCTTCGCTTGCAAGGTCAGCTTTGTTATATAACAATACCGGTTTAATACCTTCTAAATGGCAATTAACGATTATCTTATCGATAAGCAACATATCCGGTTCGGGTTCTTTTGCTACTACGATTAACGCACTATCAACATTCGCGACGAAAGGACGCACTAATTGGTTTAGCCTAGGTTTTACTACGTCGATAATTGCATCGCCTCTTTCAAAAACGATTTTTACGTTATCACCAACGTATATATCCCCTTGTAAGCGTAGTTTGCCCCTAGCAAACGCCCTATATTCTTTGCCGTCATCCCCTCTTACCGTGTATCGATTGGAGACGATTTTTATAACCTTTCCATCTAACGATTTAGTTTTCATTCGTCCCCCCGTTAACTGCATCGTGTTCAGCCAAATACTTAACGCGTAATTGTCCGCAAGCTCCGTCTATATCGTTGCCCATACTGTGTCTTAACGTTGCAGATATGCCTTGCTTATTTAGATTATCGATAAATTCTTTAATATAATTACCTTTTATACCACGCAAACCTTTTTCTTTAACGAAATTTAGATTAATTAGATTTACGTGACAAGGGAATCCCTTTAACAACATTGCCAATTCGTCCGCGCTCTTTTTATCGCTATTTTTTCCGTCAACCAAAGCATACTCAAATATTACTCTACGACGAGTTTTGTCAAAATAGTATTTTGCCGCGCTAATTAATTCATTAATTGGATATGCTTTATTAACCGGCATTAAAGCTGAACGCTTTTCATCGGTTGCAGCATGCAAAGATATAGTTAATACCACCGGTAAATTGCTATCTGCTAGCTCTTTAATTTTGGGTACTAGTCCCGAAGTGGAAAGAGAAACGTTTCTTAAACTAATATTAATTCCTTTTTCCGCACTAAGTAAACGCAAAAATTTGGTTACTTCATCGTAATTGTCTAGAGGCTCGCCACTACCCATTAAAACCACGTTAGTAATTGTTCTATCCTTAGGAGTACCTCCGTGTAATCTATTAACGCATAGTACTTGCCCAATAATTTCGCCGGCAGTTAAATTTCTAATTAGTCCACCAAGACCACTTGCACAAAAAGCGCAACCCATTCTGCATCCAACTTGCGTACTTACACAAAGAGTATTGCCATAGCGGTGAGGCATAAATACGCCCTCTATTACGTTACCATCGTTAAGGGCATACAAATATTTTTCGGTTCCGTCCTTTCCTATTATCCTTTCTATTATCTTTAACGAAGTAGCAAAAAACTCATTTTTAAGGGCATCAAGTAGTACCTTAGGCAAATTAGTGGCCTCATCATATTCCTTATGACGCATTTGTAAATCATAAAGTTGACCTGCCCTAAATTTAGGTTGTCCTAAACTTACGACAAGCTCTTCGATTTCTTCAAAACTTAAATCTTGCAAACACTTCATTATTTCTTCCTTAACTTTGCGACGTAAAATCCGTCGTAACTTTCACTAGGGTATAAAGTAATTTCACCACTTTCAGCTTTATCAAAAGGCAAAATTTCAAAATCACTATTCTTTAATAGAAAATCCCTTATGGTATTTTCATTTTCAGCTTTAAGTACCGTACACGTTGAATACAATAATATTCCGCCACGCTTAACGTACTTAGCACTTTGTTTTAAGATTGCTCTTTGCTCCTTGACTAACTCTAAATATTTTTTGGAATCAAATTCCAAAGCAATATCGGGACGCTTAGCAATAACGCCTAATCCACTACAAGGTGCATCTACGGTTACTATGTCAAACTTATTATGCCACTCGGTGCGTTCCTTTTTGCCATCGTTCACCATTGCTTTTAGCTTAACACCCATTCTAGTAGCATATTTTTCAATTAATTTTACCCTCATAGGATGAATATCACAAGCTATTACCCTAGCACCAAGCTCTGCAGAATAAACAGCCTTGCCACCGGGAGCCGAACATATTTCCAATAGACTTTTACCGTTAACGTCACCTAACGCTTGCACCGCGAACATGGAAGAAGGTGATTGGAAAGTAAGTTTACCTTCATCAAACAACCTTTTAACAACTTCACAATTCTTTACGTAATAACCGCCGACTTCACTCTTAGTATAATCTTTAATTTGTTCAAGTACAGCTTGAGAATTGGCATTTTGAGAAATTCTAACGTGTTCACGAGCATCACGAGGAGGCATCAACACGGTTTCTGCTTTGTCGCCAAGTTCTTCCTGTACTGCCTTAATAAGTGCATAAGGGAGATTATATTTTGCTTCTAAAACGTTCTTCTCATCCGTTGGAAGCGTGAACTCATCCCTAGTTGCTTTTTTTAATACGGCATTTACGAATCCCTTTAATTCTTTTTTACCTATGTCCTGCACCAAATCAACACTTGCATTAACTATAGCATAATTTGGTATCTCAAGATACCTAATTGCATATATTGCTTGCATTAGTACTATTTTTATAGCAGGCTTTGGACTTTTTGGACAAAGAGCGCCAACTATTTGATTAAGCTCGTAATATCTTTCCACAACACCATAAACGAGTTTGGTTATAACCGGTCGGTCAGGAGTATCCTTAATTCCACCAATAACAACGTTAACGTAAGCTCCCTCACGAATTATTTTGGATAGATATTCATAACTTTGCCTAAGAAGTACTTTATCCATTTTACTCTAAAATAGTTCCTATTTTGATTGGTCTACCAAGATTATAGGAGCCAACGCTCATAACCTTTCCGCCTTCGCCTTGAACTGTTATGAAAGCAATTGCCGTACCGTTTCCACACTGAACGACAAAACGTTCTTTTTTGTTTTCCAACACTTCACCAATTTCTCCACTAAATTCCGTAGTGGTTAGTGCCGTCTTAATAACTTTTAACCTACCATATTGCGTAGAGCAATATGCCCCAGGAAAACCGTAAAATGCACGTACTTTGTTGTGTATTTCCGTTGCGGATTGATTAAAATTGATTCGACCATCTTCCTTAGTAAGCTTTTTACAAAAGGTTGCTTTTGTATTATCTTGAGGAGTGAATATAGCCTTACCATCCTCGATAAGGTCAAGAGCTTCTATTGCAGAATTAGCAGAAAGATTTGCAAGCATATTAAAACACTCTTCTTGATTTTCGTCTCCGCTTAGTTTTATGCTACGTTGAATTACCACGTCGCCTGCATCAACTTCCCTAACAGTTTTCATTATAGTAGTACCAATTTCTTCATCTCCATTCAAAATAGCCATCTGTATTGGAGATGAGCCACGATACTTTGGAAGCAGTGAGGCATGAGTATTAATTATTCCATGCGGACAAATTGAAATAATTTCATCTGAGAGGATTTGTCCATAGGCGCTCGTTATCATAATATCAGCGTTAATAGCACTAAGCACGTCCTTACCTTCTTTACTTATAGATGCAAATTGATACAAAGGAAGTCCTTTTTCTAGTGCATAACTTTTAACCGGAGAAAAACTAACCTTGCCATTTCTACCGTTTACTTTATCGGGTTGGGATACGACGGCAACTACGTCATGACGACTATTATAAATCGCCTCCAATACTACGCGCGAAAAATCTCCCGTACCTAAAAAGATTACTTTCATTAACGCTTACCCTCTTTGATTTTTTTATCAATAAACAATACTCCGTCCAAATGGTCGGTTTCATGACAAATTATGCGAGCAGTCCAATCCGTTGCGGTCATTCTCTTTTCATAACCATATCTATCACGATACACAACGGTTAGCCTTGAAGGACGATTGACTTTACCATTCTTTGAACTATCAACGGAAAGACATCCCTCTAGTCCTATCTGACTTCCAGAGCTTGATACTATAACCGGATTAACCATCTCGGTTATATCTCCGGGAGTGGGCTCTATTATAACAACTCTTTTACAAACACCTACTTGGGGAGCAGCTAATCCAACGCCCTCCGACGTATGCAAAGTTTCTATCATATCGTCAAGGAGTTGATGAAGTCTACTATCAAAAACCTCAACCTCCCTCGCTCTCTTGCGCAAAATAGGTTCGCCTTCTTGAAATATATTTCTTACTGCCATAATTTTCTCCTATAGCATTTGTTGTGGGTTTATTTCTGTGAACACCGATACTTTATCAGTATTCGCTTCATTTGAAGTTCTATATATTAATGGCATCAACTCGTCCTCTTTATCGACATCCAACCATACGACGACTTGATACCTATAAAAGTTTCTCAATCTTTTTAACGGCGCCGACATTTTTTGCAAATTTCTTATGCCTGGCATATTGGTTTTAATCGTTAATAGTTTTGCCGTAAGTCTATCGGCACCAAGCCTTGCGTCATCCAAATTTTCGGCAAGCACTAAGAGTCTAACTATTTTCGTAAAAGGAGGATACTTGGTTAACTCCCTAGTATTAATTTCCTTTTTATAAAAGCCAGCGTAATCGTATTCTTTTGCATATCCATATACGTAGTGGCGGGGTGAATAGGTCTGCATTATTACCCGTCCCGGTTTTTGCTCTCTTCCCGCCCTGCCAGCAACTTGCGTTATCAACTGGAAAGTTCTTTCCGCTGAACGATAATCACTATAATATAAGGATAAATCCGCATCGATAATTCCCACCAAGGTAACGTTCTTAAAATCATGTCCCTTGGCTATCATTTGGGTTCCTACCAGTATATCGGCTTTTCCCTCGCCAAAGTCTGAAAGTATATTCACGTAACTATCTTTGGTCTTTGTAGTATCGTTATCCATACGCAAAACTCTCGCAGTAGGAAACAACCGTTTTACCTCATCAACGACCTTTTCGGTCCCCGTTTTTCCCTCTTTGAGGTCCGTATATCCGCATTTTGGGCACTTGTTTATCGTTCTATATTTAGCACCGCAATAGTGACAACGAAGGGTTTCATCCTCTTGGTGATAAGTTAACGATACGTCACAGTTGGGACATTTTGGAACAAAACCGCAATTCCTACATCTTTTGAAAGAAGCATAACCGCGCCTATTAAGGAACAACATGGCTTGGTTCCCGTCTTTGAGAGTTTCCTCTAGTGCCGATATTAAACCTGCCGAAAAAACTCCTGTGTTACCAAGGCGTAATTCGTCACGCATATCTATGGTTTCGATTATAGGTAGTTGCTTTTTGTTTACTCTATTTTTAAGAGTGATTAACGTGCACTTGCCACTCATTGCTTTGTGATAAGTTTCAAGGGCGGGAGTAGCACTACCAAGAATTAATTTAGCATCGTTATATTTAGCTCGAAACTCTGCAACTTCTTGGGTAAAATATCTAGGATTAGACTCGGAAACGTAGCTGTTGTCGTGTTCTTCATCTATAATAATTGCACCAACGTTTTTAAGAGGTGCAAATATTGCGCTCCTAGCCCCCAAAGCAACTTGGGCTTGACCAAGCAACAATCTGCGCCATTCGTCATATCTTTCACCATCGGAAAGGCCACTATGTAAAACGCTTACTTTATCCCCAAATCTCGCTCTAAACAGGCCGTGCATTTGTGGTGTTAGGGATATTTCCGGTACTAGCATGATTGCCGTTTTACCTTGATTAAGAACGCCGTTTATAACGTTCATATATATTTCCGTTTTACCACTTCCAGTTACGCCGTGAATAAGGAAAGTTCCCGGCTCACCATCGTTTATAACGTTTACTGCCTTTTGCTGTTCCTCAGTTAACGTAACGTTTTTGTTTTCACGTTTTAAGCTTTCCGGCACACGACTTTCTTCTAGCTCTTGCCTAATTAAAATACCCTTTTCTACCAAGGCTTTTACTGCGGAGGGAGAATACTCGGCGTTAAGTTCACTTTCTAACACTATCCCTGCTTTTTCAAGCTTAATTATTATAGCTCTTTGCGCCTTTGCTCCTTTGGGAACAAGACTTAGCGCATCTTCAAGTGAAATATCAGTGTTGTAAGAAAGATAATTTTTCTTTAATACTTTTACCCTTCCCCCACGCAATTTTGCAGGAATAAATAACCGTAGGCAATCAATAAGGCGTAAATTTTTAGTCGCCATAAATTTTGCCAGTTCAATCATTTCGGGAAGTATTACTGGATACTCGTCAAGTTTTAGGATTATATCTTTGATATCGTGCCTACAGGCAGAAGTTTCTTTTTTACCTATAACAAAGCCCTCCACTTGGCGTCTTCCAAAGGGCACCAAAACTCGGTGTCCAACCTCGACACTAAATGGAGCGTGGTAATCAAAAACCTTATCTATTTCTGAGTTTGAAATATCAACGATAACTTCGTAAAACATTAGTTAGACTTCCAATAACGTATCAAGTATAACGTGTGCTAATTCGGTTTTGGGCATCTTTTCCAAACACGTCATAGCACCATTCGGCGTAATTAGCGTTGCAATATTGGTATCAACGTTAAAGCCTGCTCCTTCCATGGTAACGTCATTTGCGACCATTAGATCAGCATTCTTAGCGTGCAGTTTCTTAACGGCATTTTGTAGTAAATCATCGGTTTCTGCAGCAAAAACAACAAGCTTTTTATTGCCTTTAACAGTCCCTACTTCTTTGGCTATATCGGGATTCTTGACCAATTCTAAAGTTAAACTCTCACTCTTAATTTTACTTTGAGAGTAGTTTTTAACCTTGTAATCACCGGGTGCCGCTGCCATTATTACAGCATCTACTTTCGGTAGATTTGCCATAACTGCATCATGCATTTCTTCGGTAGTTTGAACGTCTATTACCTCTATGCCTTTAGGTATCGGAGCAGTTACTTTTCCTTTTACCAGGATAACCTTTCCACCCCTTTCCGTCACAGCTTCAGCGATAGCCATACCCATTTTGCCAGAGGAACGATTACTAATATATCTTACACCGTCAATGGGCTCCTCGGTACCACCTGCCGTAACCAAAATAGTTTTATCACGATAGTCAGGTTTTGGCGTTAGCGCTCTATCTACAATGGTAACAATGTTAATGGGTTCTTCCATCTTACCTTTGCCTACGTCACCACAAGCAAGCCTACCTTCGGTGGGCTCAATAAAGAGATATCCTAAACCCTTTAATTTTTCTATGTTTGCCTGTGTGATGGGATTTAGATACATATTCGTATTCATTGCAGGACAAATATAGACGGGAGCTTTGGTTGCAGAAACCGTAGTCGTTAGCATATCATCGCAAATTCCATCAGCTAGTTTTGCAATTATATTTGCCGTTGCCGGCGCAATTACAAAAGCAGAAGCAAGCTTAGCATAGCTTATATGCTCTACTTCAAACTCTCTTTCTTTATCAAAGGTTTCGATAACGACTTTGTTGTTTGAAAGGGTTTCAAAAGTTAACGGCGTAACAAACTCGGTGGCGTTGCGAGTCATAACAACCCTAACGTCATAGCCAAGTTTTACGAACCTAGAAACTATTTCGCAGGATTTATATATAGCAATTCCACCGCTTACCCCTAGGATAATGGTCTTTTTCATTACTTGTTTACGATAATCTTAATTTTGTCTTCGTAGATTTCCTTTGCTGCGTAAGAAACTGCTTTCATGTTGGATTCTTCAAGCTCGTTGCTTTCCATGTCTTGCAAGTCTTTTGCGCGCTTGGTGATGCCGAGTACAAGAGCGTAACGGCAAGGTGCCTTTTTAATAAGTTTGTCAATGGGAGGTTCAATCATAATTATATTCTCCTTTTTAAATTATTCTAGATTTTGTATTTGTTCGCGTATCATTTCTATTTGGTTTTTAAGGAAAAGTACGCGTTTTGTTATGTACATATCATTGCATTTTGAACCGATAGTATTGGTTTCACGATTAGCCTCTTGGGTTAAGAAATCAAGTTTTTTGCCAACTGCTCCACCTTCACGGAATATGTCTTGATAGTGCGCAAGATGACCACGCAAACGAGTAATTTCTTCATCAACGTTTGCTCTGTCGATAAATACGGCTACTTCCAAAGCTATTCTTCCTTCATCGATTTCCGTTTGAGATAGCGCTTCTTTTACACGAGCCGTTAGCTTTTCACGATATTCAACGGCAACCTCGGGTACGCGAGAAGCGATTTCTTCAACGGCAACTGCAATATCTGCAAGTTTAAGTTGAATATCATTAACCAATCTTTCACCTTCATTCTTACGCATTTCAAGAAGATTATCCAATGCTATTTCCGTTGCTTCTTTCACAAGAGTAGCAAGTAGTTCTTCGTCTTCTTCAAGAGCCGTAGTCTTTACCATATCGGGGATACGAATTAAAGACTCTGCACTCAAATTATTTTGATAACCGAGATTAGCTAAATCTTCCCCTATTTGTTTGTACCCCTCCGCCAAAGCAACGTTAAGGGCAACGGTTGAAACCACCCTAGAATCTTCATAAGTTAGATAAACGTCGGCATGACCACGCTTAATTTTTGCGTTTAATAGGTTACGCAAAGTTGTTTCCACAAATTGGAAGTTCCTTGGCATTTTGAAAGTGAAATCTGAAAACCTATGGTTTACGGTTTTTATTTCAACAGTGATTTTTCTTTGGTCTTTTTCGGCAACTCCTTTGCCGTAACCCGTCATACTATACATATTATTCTCCAATTTTGCGGTACATCTCGTCGCGCTCCGCAAAGGTTTTGTTTTTTTCTCCATTAGAATCAATAACGTAGAGGTTTTTCCCTTCCGTTACTTTGCCTATTATCGTTGCCTTTATACTAGCGTTTTCCAATATTTCTTTAATTGCCGTTGCATTCTTAGAAATAATGATCATACTTCCACTAGAAATGAGTTTATAGGGATTAACATTTAGTTTGTGGCAAATGTCTTGTGTTAATTTAGATACCGGAATACTCTTTAAATACACTTCCAAACCAACGTTTGAAATATCACAAATTTCTGCTAACGCTCCAAATATTCCGCCTTCGGTCACGTCGTGCATAATTGCACCAAAACCACTCTCTCTAACCAACTTTGCTTCCAACATAACAGAGGTTTTTTCGGTATATTCCTTTAATTCTACCAAATCGGATTTGGTCAAGTTCAACTTATGAGCATATTGCTCAGCCAAAATGAAAGATCCCTCTAATGCGATATTTTTCGTAACTATAATCTCATCCCCAATTTGTGGCTTATATGGAGAAAATGATTTGTCTCTTTTTCCTATTCCAACCGCATTTACAATGGGACGATTAACGGCATCGGTAAACTCTGTATGACCACCAATTATTTCGGCATTCCATTTTTTTGCCTCATTTTCAGCATCTAGCATAATGCGTTTAACATCGCATTCATTCATGGATTCAGGTAAAAGTAAAGTTAACAACAGTGCAATTGGCTCCCCAAATCCGGCAGCAACGTCATTAAGGACTACTTTAACAGCAAGAGATCCAATTTCTTGTGTTGCTCCCGTTATTGGATCGGTATGAACGACAAAGGAACCTTCTCCAAGCAAAGAAGCACAATCACCACCAAGATTGGCGCCAACTAAGACCTCTTTTCTTCTTCTTCCTAGAAGATTCAAAACGTTCTCTCTTAAGTTTTGTCCTGTTAATTTACCGCTTGCCATAGTTAAATTTTAACACACGCGCGCGATATGTAAAGCAATTTATAAAAAATAATTAAAGTTATCCACAATAAAATTTTATTTATTAAAATCAAATATGCTTTTTCGATTACCACAATGTTACCACTTGTGTCAATAACCCCTGTTACGTCACCTAGTGGGTTGAGTTTTTTAATCTATTTTATCTTTTTAAACTTTCAATATAATCGAACTTTTTACTCGGATATTCAAGATGGTGTTTTTCAGAATAAGCAACCAATAAATCATATGCATTAGCATCTTTTATCTTACTTAGAAATTCCTCTAGTTGCATAGTAAAACTTTCTTTTAATTTTTCCGCGGGATTTGATAGTTTAAAGTCCTTTTTGAATCTTAGCACTCTAAATTCAGCATTGTTGGACGACACTATGTCTTTTTTGTTATGGAATTTGTTGAGGAAAAAGTACATCTCTACGTAGTATCGCAAACTAAACTCCGATTTGCGTAGATTAAAACGCAAAGTCGTTGTGGGAAACTCCTTTAGATAACAATCCCCTTCTGCAACATAAACAAACCCTTTCTCTAACAAGATTTCTTTTGTTACATCTAAAAATTCATTTTCACTATACTTGTTTGCCATAACTACTCCTTTTTGCCATAATGCTCTGCGATATATTCCTTATGGAATATGGTAAACCTATACGGATATTCTGCAAAAAAGCCTGCTATTCCTATTTTTTCAAACTTTTCTAATAATTGTCTAATTGCTATAAAAACATAGCGTTTTAACTCTTCAGTAGTATAATCATCCAAACCAAACCAAGCGCCTATTCCCTCGTATCTTGCCTCTATACTTAAATCGAAAGGGACTTTTGCCTTAATAAGAGAATTATAGTCATTGAATTTTTTTAAATAAACATCAGCATCTACACCATAAGAATCGCTCCAAGTAGATTTGTCTATATAGCACCTAAGATAATAATCTCCCATATCTTTTATATAGCAAGTAGGATTACTATGCTCATTAAAGCCGTTATCCAGTAGCACTTTTCTAACGTATAATTTGAATTCCTTACTATCCATATATCCTCCTTAATATAAATTGACTAACCATTTCGGCAAATTCTTCTTCGGTAATAACCCTTATGCCAAGTTTTTTGGCTTTTTCTAGTTTACTACCAGCATCGGCACCAACAACAACTAAATTTACGTTTTTAGATACGGAATCAGCACATTTGCCACCATTATCTATCACTATTTGTTGTGCTTGACTTCTTTTGTACCGGGATAGAGAACCAGTAAATACTACGTTGTAACCAACGAAGATACCCTCGGTAACAACTTCTTCTTTCTCAATAGTAATACCATTCTTCAAAAGTGCTTTAATAAGTTCAACGTTTTTCTCTTCTTCAAAAAACGATACCACGTTGTTTACCATTATGTCTCCAAAATCATCGAGCAATATGAGTTCAAATGGAGTTGCGCTCATAACTGCTTCTAAGGTATTGAAATGGTCGGCAAGTTGCTTTGCCGCTTTTTTGCCTATTTGTGGAATTCCAAGAGCAAACAAGAAACGAGCTAGCGTGGTCTTTTTAGATTTTTCAATACTCTCTAGCAAATTATTAATTTTCTTTTCCTTGAACCCTTCTAAAATCGACAGCTCTTCATACGTCAACGTATAAAGTCTATCGGGAGAAGTTACCTTCAAATCATTGTAAAGTTGCTCTGCAGTTTTTTCAGAGAATCCTTCTATATTCATGCAAGGCTTTGAAGCAAAGTGATCTAACGTGGAAATAATTTGTGGAGCGCAATCAACCTGGTTCGTGCAATAGTAAAAAACTCCGTCTAATTTTGTAGGCGCACCACATGCAGGACATACTTCAGGCGGTAGAATTTCACGAGAATTTTCGGTATGCTCATACACGCCCATTATTTCCGGAATTACGTCGTTACTTCTTCTTACAAGAACCCTACTACCAATCTTAACACCCTTTCTTTGGATATCCGAATAGTTATTTAAGGTTGCCCTTTGTACGGTTACTCCCAATAAATCGACCGGCTCCAAAATTGCCAAAGGATTCAGCTTGGAGGTCCTAGAAACTTGCCAAACAACGTCTTTTAAGATGGTGGTTGTTTCAATTGCTTTGAACTTGTAAGCAAGTGCCCAACGAGGAAACTTTTCCGTGTGACCAAGGTCAAGACGTAAAGAAGTTTTATTTACTTTTATTACGGCTCCGTCAATCAAGAAATCTAGTCCATTGCGATTTTCTTCTATTTTGGTAAGCGCTTTTTCCAGCTCATTAATGTCACTAATAAGAGAAAACTCCTCACCTACCATAAAGCCATTGTCGATTATAAAGTCACGCATTTGCTTTTGACTTTCAAAAGTAATACCTTCGTGATATCCTATATTATATGCAAAAAAGTCAAGCTTCCTTTTTGCCGTTTCCTTTGGGTTTAGATTACGAATAGCTCCGGCTGCAGCGTTGCGAGGATTTTTTAGAGGCACGTCTGCCGTTTTATTATATTCATCAAAGGCGGAAAATTTCATTATGCCTTCACCTTGTATCTCTATTAGCCCTTTGAACTTGATTTTTAGCGGAATCGTTCTTATAGTCTTGATTTGTTCCGTAACGTCCTCTCCAACCTCACCGTCTCCGCGCGTTGCACCTCTAATAAGTTCTCCGTTCTCGTAAGTAAGTGAAAGAGTTAATCCATCAAACTTGTGTTCAAGAGTCAACTCCGGTAAAAAACCTAACTCTTTAATTAGCCTATTAAAAAAAGCTTCTGCCTCACCTATATTTTTAGCTTTATCAAGTGAATAAAGGCGTTCCTTGTGAGTATAACTAGGAAAATTCTTTAACGTTTCTCCGCCAACGCGTTTAGTAGGAGAGTCTGGTAGCACGAAAACAAGCTCCCTTTCCAAAGCGACAAGTTCGTCATACAACGCATCGTACTCGGCATCCGATACCGTAGGCTCGTCTAAAACGTAATACTCGTGTGCATATTTATTCAAGAGGTCAACTAGTTCTCTCATTCTTTCCATAACAAACTCCTACTTTATAAGGGTTAACGGTGCAAGCGCTAAAATAAATTTTTTAACACCAAGACCGGGGAATGCAATCGTTG
Organism: Candidatus Stercoripulliclostridium sp.; assembly: GCA_045535235.1. Lineage (GTDB taxonomy): Bacteria > Bacillota > Clostridia > Christensenellales > DTU072 > Stercoripulliclostridium_A. The sequence goes on along the minus strand of JAZSLG010000083.1, from coordinate 5,111 downwards.
CAGTAGCATTCGCTCCCTCACCTATTACTATAATTATATTTCCTTCTCCATAGTTAGGATGTTTTACCCTCGCTCCGGCGACAAAACCCGACAAATCCTTTTGAACAGGTTTTGCCGTTTGTACTTTAGGCACAATCGGATGAGGTCTTGTTGCAGCGTTATTTTTAACTCTTGATGAAACGGGCTCATCATCAAGATAAGAAGGTCTTTTACCTAATCCGTCCAAATATCTAGACCTTTCTTGATATAGTTTATAACCGTTTTCGACTTCTCCTTTGGCTTCCTGTACAAATCTTGAAGGCAAACAATCTTGTACCTTTCCAAAGCGATAAATCTTTTGAGGATTACTAATATAAAGTCTTTCCTTTGCACGCGTAATAGCCACGTACATAATTCTTCTTTCTTCCTCAACTTCTCCAATTCTTATAGATTGTGCGGTAGGAAAGACCTCTTCGGCACAACCAACGATAAATACCACTCTAAACTCCAATCCTTTGACGGAATGCATGGTGGCAATCGTAACCTTTTCTTTATCGTAAGGCGTTTCATCTTTGCCACTTTCTTCTAGCGTTACCGTTTCCAAAAACTCTTGTAACGTATAAGTAGGATGATTAACACAAAACTCTTTTGCATAGTTGATTAATTGACCTATATTTTCCCAACGTGCAATTTCCTCTTCTTTATTAGAAGCAGTATAGTATTTTTCAAACCCAACACGCTCAACTAAGAATTGCATAAATGCGTCTACAGGTAAATCCTTTTTATCATACAAGTCTCTCATAACCTCTGCAAACGGTTCAACTTTTTTTGCAATACCTTTTGGTAAGTAGGAAGAGTGTTTGTCTAACTCTAATAAAACTTTTAGCATGGACGTACCTTCGTCTCTTGCATAAAGTTCTAGCTTTTGTACGGTAGCATCGCCTATTCCTCGTGCAGGCAAATTGATAATACGCTCAATCGCAGAGCCGTCACGCGTATTGGAAATAGCTCGCATGTAAGCTAATACGTCTTGTATTTCTTTTCTATCAAAGAATTTGAATCCGCCAATAACCTTATAGTTTAACCTTGCACTTTGCAAAGTCTGTTCAAAAATACGCGTCAATGAGTTTGCTCGTACAAGAATTGCAAAATCGGATTTTCGGTATCCATTATAGAAGATAAGGGATTCTATTTTACCAACTACCCATTCGGCCTCATTTCTATCGCTCCAAGCATTATAGTACTCTACTTTTACCCCTTTACCACGGTTAGTGAACAACTTTTTTTCATGACGTGCCTTGTTATTCATAATAACGTTATTTGCACAGTCTAAGATTTCCGTAGTCGAACGATAGTTTTCCAGCAACTTGAATACTTTTGCGTCTTTAAATTCCTTATCAAAATTGAGAATGTTTTCCACTCTGGCGCCACGCCAACCGTAAATACTTTGGTCATCATCACCGACTACGAATAGATTACCCCATTTCTCCGCAAGAATTTTTATTATTTCATATTGTACTCTATTAGTATCTTGGAACTCGTCAACGTGTATGTATTTGAACTTATTTTGATAATACGTTCTGCATTCGTCGCAAGTTAATAGAAGTTTTTTTAGTTTGTGCAAAAGATCGTCAAAATCCATTGCGTTGTTTTGCTTTAACATTTCTTCATATCTTGCGTAAAGCTTAACTATTGTTTCCGCATCGTTAACCAATCCGTTTATTTCATAAAAATATTCTTCCGGACTGAGTCCTTCGTTTTTTGCCTTACTTATATGTTCTCTTAACGCTTCCTTGAATTTTAACTCGTCAATTTGCGCCTCTATTATAACCTTAGCTAACACTCTTGCAGAGTCGGTTTCATCATATATAGAAAAGTTTTTGTCATATCCTATATACTCACCGTAGTGCCTTAAAATACGTGCTGCAAGTGAATGTATGGTAGAAATCCAAACACCGTGATTTTCGCCAAGTAGCACGTTCAAACGCTCCCTCATTTCTGCGGTAGCTTTATTCGTAAAAGTAATTGCCAAAACGTTAGGTCCGTAAACGTATTTTTCTCCAACGAGGTAAGCAACCCTATGCGTTAAAACCCTAGTTTTACCCGAACCGGCTCCGGCAAGCACCAATACCCTTCCTTCGGTATAGGTTACTATTTCTTTTTGTACGTCATTCAAATTTTCTAATAAATTCATCGTTATAGAATACTATCCCACTTATAATCAAAATATTTTTCCAATAATTTTATAACGTAAGTATCAGTCATACCAGCAATGTAATCCAATAAATATTGATGTGGTACCATGGATAATTTGCGATAAAATTCGGGTACTTCCTCAGGGTTCATTTTTAAGAAATCGTAAAGTTTAATCAACCATTCCTTCGCTTTAACTTCCTCAATACTAGCTTGGTCGGAAAAATATACGTTCTTAAACATAAATTTTCGAAGTTCCCCCATTGCCTCTTTGAACTCCCAAGATTGTTTGATATACGGCCTATCTTTGGACTCAACTACAATGTCGTTAACAAGATTATTAATCTTCGCCCTTTTCCCTATTCCTAAGACTTTTTCTATTTCCTTGGGAATATCATTTTCACACATTAATCCTGCTCTAATGGCATCATCTATATCATGATTAAGGTATGCTATTCTATCGGCATAGCTTACTATTTTACCCTCCAAAGTACAAGGAACACCATCGCTTCTATGTTGTAAAATACCGTCCCTTACTTCATAAGTTAAGTTTAGTCCTTGTCCTTCGTTTTCTAAAACGTCAGCTACCCTTAAACTTTGCTCGTTATGCTCAAATCTCCCAGACAATTCATTTAACACCCTTTCTCCAACGTGGCCAAAGGGAGTATGGCCAAGGTCGTGGCCAAAGGCTATTGCCTCTGTTAAATCCTCATTTAATCTTAATGCGCGCGCTAACGTTCTTGCGATTTGCATAACTTCCAAAGTGTGAGTCATACGGGTACGATAATGATCACCGCTAGGTGCAAGAAAAACTTGTGTTTTATGCTTTAATCTTCTAAATGACTTTGAATGTAAAATTCTATCTCTATCGCGTTGGTATTCCGTGCGCATTGGGCATTCTATTTCCGGACGGAGTCTACCACGCGTATCCACGGTTTTTTGAGCATATTCAGAAAGGAACATTCCTTCAAAACGCAAATAATCTTCTTTCATAAGCACCTTTAACCTTATAACTTCTTTGAAGTTATATTTATTATACCACGAATTTGACTTCTTTGTAAATCCTAATATTAATCTTATAAAAGAAAACGCCATAAAAATACGGCGTTTCTATCATATTCTATTTTGAATAATTCAATAATAAAAAATTATGCGTAATTATATTTCAAATTACGCATAACTCTACATTATTTCTTTTTGAAGAAACTAAAAATACTCTTCTTTTCTTCTACTATTTCTTCAGTATTTGTATCTAAAATTTTATGTCCTAAACCGACGATTATCTTCTTTATTTCGGTAACGTCAACGTTTTCCTTACATATGACAATGGTTTCACCATTAACGTGGGATGCCGTTACGCTCTTTACGGACAATGATTTTCGGATACTTTCAACGACTTTAGCTTCGCACTTTTCACAGTGCAAACCTTCTACCTTAAAAGTATGTTTTACCATATTACTATCCCTCAATGATTAACGATAGGTACCGTATTCTTGCTTTTCGTAATCTTTAAGCATATCGTAGAAAGGTAGTTCTTCCATGGGCATATTAACACTTTCGTTATCGCCAATCCAACGGTTTACAAAACCTTGCATAATGGTATCATGATCGTAGCAATATGCTTCATCACTAAAGTTTCTGGAAGTTAAAGTACAGGTTGCGCTTACTATATCGATATTAGCAGACATAACCCAAGTTTCATCAGTTTCCCAAGTACGCATATAACCATTTTCAAATATGGTCATTCTAATCGAGAGATCACTGTAATATAGTTTGTATCCACCAAGTTTATCTAGGAAATCCAAGGGAGCGTTGGCAAGATAGAGTTGCTCTGCATAGTAGGTAGCACTTTGCTCGGTTCCACGATTGGTCTCAGTATCGATTTTAAAATCAACGCCGTAGCACTTTAATTTCTTACCATTAATATCTTCGCCGTAGAACTCTTCAATCTTTACCGAACTAGGTATAATAGTATTGGTATTGATAATGTGTGTGGAAATGTCATGTGAATCAAGACCGTAATCGTCATACCAATCATCGCCGTAAGGACGTAGATAAGTTGCTGTTTCTTTTACTTCTTCTGCAGTTTTTACGGTATAGGAATCAGCATTATCTTTGAATTTACCGGTAACGCCATCAGGAGTGATGACACTACTCTTGGACTCACCATTCCAAGTAACGCTCGTTTCGGGAGTATCAATTCCTCTTCTAGCAAAAGGAAGAAGACCATTGATTAAAACTTCACCTATAGCGGCAAGACCTTCTTGGCTTGCTTCGATTGCACCCTTAGGAACTTGGGTATACTCTTCTTTCGCAGTATACAAACCGTAAGTACCGTCATAAAGTTGACCAACCTTAGAAGGAGTATTGGTAGGATATAAAATATCATAATAGGTAGAGGTCATATTCATTCCTCCGCTTACTTCGATACTTGAACCTTTCATTTCCAAAATACCGGTTGCGGTACCACCACCAGTGGTATACTTTGCCTTTTCGGGTGCGGTGGAATTGGATAAGCAAGCTACTCTATAAATAATATATGCTGCAAGAACTTTTTCTTCATCCGTTGCATCTTCCGCCATACCAGCTTTGATTTCATCCTCAAATTGTGCTAGATGCTCTGAATAGTCTTTATATAGACTATAATCTACTGAATCTGCAAATATACCGAATTTTTCGGGATATTGGCCTAGGTCAGAAGTGGTTGCCTTACTAAAGATAACATCCCAGAAAACGTATAATAATGCACCGCCTATTATCGCAATTATCAATGCAATAACGATGAGTGCTATTTCCCATTTCTTTAGTTTCTTTTTTAGGGAGCCACCCTGTTTTACTACTTGTGTTGACATGTTTTTCTCCTCCACAATAATAATATTAATATTTTAACATATTATATATAATATTTCAATAGTCAATTTAAGTATTTACTATAAATT
>JAZSLG010000048.1:0-7428 GCA_045535235.1 Candidatus Stercoripulliclostridium sp. | reverse complement strand
AAGGGCTGATGAATCATAACCTCACTGTTGGGAAGGCATATTCTCTTACCCTTGGTGCCTGCTGCTAATAAGAATGCGCCCATGCTTGCAGCCATACCTACGCAAATGGTAGATACGTCGCACTTGATATAATTCATCGTGTCAAAAATTGCCATACCTGCAGTTACGCTACCGCCGGGAGAATTAATATACAAGCAAATGTCTTTTTCGGGGTCTTTGGTTTCTAGGTATAGAAGTTGACCAACGACGAGATTTGCAGTTGCGTCGTCTATTGCACCGGTTAGGAAAATGATACGGTCCTCCAAAAGTCTGGAGTACAAATCGTAGGCGGTTGAACCACGGTTAGTTTGTTCGATAACGGTGGGGATAGGCATCATTACGTTTTTGATTTCGTTAGTCATGTTTTTCTCCTTTATAAGTTTACCCAAGATTTTTAGGGTTTAGACCTTTCAATTGATTTTTTGAAAGGTCTAGCCTTTTTCACGTTAGTGTGATAGGTCCTTTACGAGAACCTAGTAATTTGTTAATTATTCAGCGTCGGAATCCTTTTTGGTTGCCTTCTTTTCTTCAAATACGTTGTTAGCGCGTAGGAAAGCAATAATCTTATCATTCATCAACTTGTTAAATACGTAGTTGTAGAAATGTTCATCGGCGTTCTTGTTGAGTTCTTCTTCACTCCAACCTTGCTCGTCGGCATACTTTTTAACTTCGGCTTGTAGCTCTTCACCACCGGGAACGAGATTTTCCTTAGTAATGATTGCGTTTAATACCAACTCTTGCTTTACGCTCTTGGTTGCAGGTTCTTTGCGTTCTTTGCGTAAATCTTCTTCGGTAGTGTTAGTATACTTTAGATAATCTTCAAATTTTAAGCCGTAGTAACGCATATTTTCCTTCATTTCGCTAATTTCGCGGTCAATAGCGTCCTCTATCATGCAGTCGGGAATGTCGATAACGTTGGCATCAACGATAGCCTCGATGAGTGCCTTGTTCTCTTCTGCTTCGGCAGATGCATCAGCCTTCTTTTGTAGTCTTGCCTTAACGTCTGCTTTGTAATCAGCAAGCTTATCAAATCCCAAATCCTTTGCAAATTCATCATCAAGAGCAGGAAGTTCTTTAACTTTGATTTCCTTAACGGTGCAAGTAAAGATAGCCTCTTTGCCTGCTAGATCTTCTGCGTGATACTCGGTGGGGAAGGTAACTTTAACTTCACATTCTTTACCGATTTCCTTGCCGATGAGTTGGTCTTCAAAACCGGGAATAAAGGTCTTTGAACCAATGGTCAATGCGTAATCGCTAGCGGTACCACCCTCAAACTTTACGCCGTCTACTGCGCCACTGTAATCAAGGGTAATCATATCGCCGTCTTGTACTGCTCTGTCGGTTACGTTAATAAAACGTGCGTTTCCTTCCAATTCACGGTTGATTTCAGCATCGATTTCCGCCTTCTTAACCTTCTTAACAACCTTCTTTAGGGTAAGACCGGTATAGCTTGCAAGTTCAAAGTCGGGCTTAACTGCAACGCGAACAACAAACTTTAGACCTTCTTGGTCAACTACGTTAATATCAACGTCGGGACGAGAAACAACGTCTAGATTTTCCTTTTCGAGAACTTCGCTGTAAGTCTTGCTCATAGCGATATCCATGGCGTCTTCATAAAATACTTCCACGCCGTATCTGTTAGCTAGCACGTTAAAGGGAACCTTGCCCTTTCTGAAGCCTTCCAAAGAATAACGATGCTTATTCTTATTGTAAGCTTCTTTAACGTAGCCGTTCCATTCTTCTTTTTCGATGGAAATAGAAATTTCTACTACTGATTTTTCGAGTTTTTGGATTGAATACTCCATAATTTATATACCTCCGAATTATTCTTACGTCTAATTGCGCACTCGCGCCCGTATATAATAACAAATATAAATGCCAATTGCAACTGTTTTAAGTAATTCTTAAAAATCGGTTGCAACGCTACTACTAAACGGGTATAATTAGGCTATGCCAAACGATTTAGTAACGTTAAAAGCCCTTGCAAGCGAAATGAACGACTTGCTCACACAAGGAAAAATAGATAAAATCGGCATGCCCTCGCAAGACGAGGTACTTCTCGTTGTGCGCGCCAGAGGGGTAAATCGCGCCTTGTATTTTAGTGCTAGGAGCGATAGCCCAAGGGTACATTTCACCTCAGTACGTTTCCCAAACACCCCCACTCCCCCTAATTTTTGCATGCTCTTAAGAAAGCATATATTGGGTGGTACGATAGAAAGCGTAAAAACGCTTAACGAGGATAGACTTTTTGAGTTTACTATAATTGCTCGCAACGAGCTTAACGACGCGACCACCTTTAGGCTTATTATTGAAATTATGGGCGGAGCTTCCAATATAATATTGCTAAAAGGCGACTATACGATAATAGATGCCGTAAAACGCGTTATGAATTTGGAATCTCGCGTAGTTTTCCCCGGCGCTTCCTATACCTATCCCAACAAAACCAAAGCCCTACTTAACGAATATGAAAAGGTGGCAGAAGCCGTTAGTAGCGGAGAGGTAAAAGAGGTATACGGCAAGGTAAACGGACTATCCAAGGAAAGTGCTTTGGAACTCATCGTAACCTCAAATATGGAGGGTGTCGAAAATGCTTGCGACCGCTTTGACGACCTTTACGGACACCCCGATTTTTGTCCCGTTGCTCAGTACGATGACAAGGGCAAATGCGTGGGATTTTTCGCCTATCCATACCACTCGAGAATAGATAAAGGAAGGTACGAAAAAACCGATACTTTGTCTAGCGCGATAGACGCGTTTTTTAAGGAAACGGGAGAGCAAACCAAAAAGACCCGCGACACTCTAAAACTAACCCAAAAATTAAAAGCACTAACCACCAAAACGGAAAAGAGAATAAAGGAAAACGAACGCACTTTATTAGACAGCGCCACCAAAGAGCGCTACCGTGAGTTGGGAGAAATATTAAAATGCAATATTTACCGCATTGAGCGCGGTATGAGTATTATAAGTTGTGACGATTTTTATAATACCGGAGTGGTAGAAATTGCCCTAGAACCCACGATTTCGCCCCAAAAGAACGTGGAAAGATATTTTAAGCGTTACAACAAGGCAAAAGGTGCGGAAGCCTACGCAAGAGAGGAATTAAAGAGATTATTGGAGCTTCGCGAATACCTAAAAAGCATTAAAGTAGCCGTGCAAAACTGCTCCAGCGAACAAGAATATGCGGAGATAAATTTGGAGCTTGACGCACTAAAAAAGACACCGCGCACAAGCGAAAAAGAGCACCACAAAAAGAACCCGAAAAAGCCCAAAAAGACTCCCCCACTCTCCTTTGATTTGGGTGGATTTAGGGTGTACGTCGGCAAGAATAATATACAAAACGACGAGGTCACTTTTACCCTTGGCGAAAGCGCCGATACTTGGCTCCACGTTAAGAGTTATCACGGCGCTCACGGCATTATTAAGAACAAGGGAAAAGCTGTTCCCCCAAGCGTTTTGGAGCGCGTTGCCGAGGTGGTCGCCTACTACTCCGAAGCCCGTGAAAACAGCAAAGTTGAAGTGGACTACACCGAAAGAAAGCACGTTAAAAAACTGGGCAAAATCGGTCTAGTAAACTACGTTAACTACAAAACCATTGTGGTTAAACCAAAGGATTGGGAAAAATAGTGATACCCTTTTACTTATAATTCCATCCACCCTGCTTTAACACTCCGCTTTCAAAGGCGGGGTATTTTTTTACACCGTTATCAATTGCCTCGTCGATTAGCATACTGAGAAAATCGGTATAACTTATGCCGGGGAATAGATAATGGGCCAAAGAGCCGGGAATGGCGTTTAGTTCGTTCAAATACAAACGCTTTTTGTATATGAAATCAAAGCGAACCACCCCTTTCAAGTTAAGATTTTCATATACGTTTTGGGAAATGGAGCGAATTTCCGCCCTTAATTCCTCGCTAATACACGCAGGGAACTCCCTTTTACACAAACAAGCCGTTTTGGAGTAATCCAAATACTTGTCCTCAAAAGAAAGAAATTCACCCGCGCTAAATGGTTTTTCGACGTCGGAAACGAGTATGTTATCACCAAACCTTGCTACGGCGACATTGTATTCTTCAAAGTTTTCCATACACTTTTCAACAAGCACTCTATTATCATATTTGAACGCGACTGCCAATTTTGCAAGTAGTTCTTCACGATTTTTTGCCCTTCCCACGCCAATACTGCTTCCTTGCGCGTTAGGTTTTACGAATACCGGGTAATCAAGCGCCTTTTCCACCTTGTTTACGCTTTCCTCGCCATCGTTTTCCACAATCACTCCTTTTACTACCCCTATTTGCATATCTTTTAGAGCAAGTTTAAGTAGATATTTGTCCATACTCAGGGCGCTTTCCCGCACTCTTGAAGAGGTATACGGCACTTCCGATATTTCCAAAAATCCTTGCAATTCCCCACTTTCCCCCACTCCACCGTGAGTGAGCAGTAAAGCACAATCCACGTCGTCTAAAAACTTCCATTTACCACGTTTTTCGTAGTATAGTTTATTGCCTATCAACGCCACTTTTTTGTGGTTTTTAGGCTCAAAATCGATAAAAGTTTTTAGGTCCAACATACTGTCGCTACTATACCAACTTCCCCCGCGAACGAAGATTGGATACACGCGATAATCCCTAAACGGACATGCGTTAAGAGCCTCGATGGCGGTTATTACGGAAATATCACTCTCGGTGGAGTCGCCCCCAAATATTGCTATTACTTTTTTCATATCTCTCCTACGGAATATCGTTTTGGATATATAAAATATCCCCCTGCCTTAATATATTCTTAAACTCCCTTTCTGCGTGAGTAATATTTGAAAATTCATATATTTTTCCCGCATATCCACTCTCCTTAATCCCCCTCTTTAAGTGCGAAGTATTTTCTCCCGAAAGTATGATAACGTTTGCGATTTTACCCATTTCACGCCCTATTTTGCGGTTTATTATTCTCTTTTTATTACCACACTCCACCACGCCTTGGGCGAATATAACCTTTCGCCCCGAGTAGGTTGCAATTAGACCCAGCGCTTCCATGACGCCCACTTCGTTAGCGTTATAACTATCGTCCAAAATGGATATTCCACCGCTATTAATCAGCTCCAACCGATGCTCTACCGGCTCAAGCTCACCAATAGCCTTCATTACACTTTCCTCACTAACACCTATTTCCAACGCCAGAGCAATTGATAGCGCAATATTAAGCGCGTTATGTCTACCAAGAAGTGAGGTTTTAATGGGAATGACACCACCCGAGTAGCATAAGTCAAAGCTACTGCCTAAAATGGAAATTTTAAGGTTTTTTAGCTTTATTTCCCCATTTTTAATCCCCACGACCACACCTTTTCCCGCAAACTCTTCGCTCATTTTTAAGGTATACTCGTTGTCACCGTTAAATACTACCGTACCGTTTTTGCCAATGTAATCGGCAAGCTCTTGCTTTGCTTTCTTTATCCTTTCCACGTTCCTAAAAGTGTCCAAATGTTGCGCGCATACACCGGTCACTATGCCGTAAGTCGGTGTTACTAATGAACATATTTTACCAATGTCACCAACTCGCCTTGCACCCGCTTCGGCAATAAACGTCACGGGCTTTTCGCACTCTGAAAAGCCAGCGGGTGGAATATTTTCCACACTTTTAACCAAACCAAGGGGAGTATTATAGTTACGCTCGGTAGCGATTACCTTGTATTCCTTGCTCAAAATGGCAGTCAAAATATTTTTACACGTAGTTTTACCGTAACTGCCCGTAATTACAATTTTAATTAGGTTTTCCTTTCTAATAGGTTGCGTTCTATTATAGGCGTAGCGGTAGTTACGCTTTCTTTCAAACGGTGCAATCACGCCGTTAACCCCAAATAATATAAACTCCCTTAATAGCAGTAATACCGATAATGAAATCAACCGATATATGCCCTTAAAAGCCAAAGAAAGTGCTAGAATTAGGTCTAAACAAAGGAAAAAGAATGGTAACGATATACGTAATCCCCTCGCCGTAAACTTAAATTTAGTGCGTTTATAATAATATCCACACCCGAAAAAAGCAGTAAATAGCAAGGCTAGTAATCCAAACGCCAGATAACCGACTGCCAAAAGGTACTCTGTAGTTAGAGCCACCGTGCCTATCGTTATAGCTAACACGCAGTCCACGACAAAGGGTTTTAGTTTGAAAACGGCGTAATAATCGTAGCCTTGTAGCCTATAAAGAGAATAAAGCGACCTTACGAAAACAAGTATAAACGTTGATAAAATTAATATTAATTCACTCATCTTGACTAATATATGCACGAATTAGTGAAAGGGTTTCACTCCGCCTTTCGAGATAGCTAAAATGACCTACTTTCCTAAAGATCTTTAATCTTGCGTTTGGCAGTTTCCTAAGATATCGTCTAGCCATATATAGGGGTGTCGCTCTATCTTTTGCCCCCCAAATTAGCAAAACTTTAGGGGTGATATAACCCAAATCATTATCGGTAAAATCGTTGACTACACGGACGAAAGTAGCCTTTTGATTGGGTGATAAAGAACGATAGTCTAGGGAGCCTTTTAGTCCATCTTTACCAAGTTTAGTCAATATTTTGTGCAAAATTACTCTAAAATGGTATCTAATCCCCCTTCTGGGCTTTAGTCCTGCGGAATCGATTAAAACCAAGCCTTTTACTAAATGTGGATACTTTCTTGCAAGTCTAACGCCCACTCTACCACCAAAAGAATGACAAACAAAATATGCCTCTTCTACCCTTTCCTTGTTAAGAATATCCCTCACTTCCAGAACGTAATCGTACAGACAAAGGGGACGCGGTGGTTCATTCTTAAAGCCAAAATCAACTAGGATAACCCTATTTTCCCCTTTTACGCCACTAGCCAACGTTCTAAGGGAATTTATATCTCCCATATATCCGTGCAAAAAGACGACGACACGACTGCCCTTCCCAAAAATTTCATAACTAAGCATAGAATATAATATGAAATCGATTAATAAAGAGTGACTAGTTAGTGAAGAGTTGCGGAACAACGCTACGCGAATGCAGAATTTAGAATGCAGAATGCAGAATTACTTCACTCCGCTACGCTTCGCTCACAAGGATTTATTTAAGTGCGGAATGCGGAGCGCGGAACGCGGAACGGCTTCACTCCGTTACACTTCGCTCACAAGGAAAAGTCATATGAATGCAGAATGCAGAATTCAGAATGCAGAATGACTTCATTTCGCTAACGCTACACTCACAAGGATTTATTTAAGTGCGGAATGCGGAGCGCGGAACAACGCTACGCGAATGCAGAATTCAGAATGCAGAATTCAGAATTGCTTCACTCTGCTACGCTTCGCTCACAAGGAAAAGTCATATGAATGCAGAATGCAGAATTCAGAATGCAGAATGACTTCATTTCGCTAACG
>JAZSLG010000043.1:0-13443 GCA_045535235.1 Candidatus Stercoripulliclostridium sp. | reverse complement strand
AGTTAGGGGTATGCGGTAAAAAGCTCCTATTATTTTAGCAACCAAAGTAGCCACCATCATTACCGTGGCACTTTTTACGAAGGATTTTTTCATTATAGTCTTTGCCCCAAAAAGTAAGCTCCTGTTTCGGCAGTTTTAATTAAAGTTTCGTTAGGTTCTTTTTTTGAATACAAAATTACTGCTCCCATTATATCTCCTCTTACCATAATGGGGGCTACTACTTGTCCTTTTACACCCTCTACGGAGTAATCAAAAAAAGATTTTATTTCCCTACCGCTAAAGGTTTCCGTTCGTCTCAGCTCCATTACTTCTTGCAATCTTTCGTCAATGGGACTGCCTATGGTACGTTTGCATAAATCACCGCTTAACGCTACGATTTTATCGGTATCGGTAATAATTGCCGTGTAGCCCGTCGTTCGATATATACTACTGGCATATTCTGCTTGAAAATCTAACATTTCGCTTACTGCCGAATATTTTTTGAGGATTAAAGTATCGTCTTTTTGTATTACCTCGATTTCCTCTCCCTCTTTAATACGCATGGTACGGCGCAATTCTTTGGGTATAACCACTCTGCCGAGTTCATCCATTCTTCTCACAATTCCTGTTGAACGCATATAATATAATCTCCTTAACTTCTAGTGTGTGAAAAAATTAAGGTTGTATTAATAAAAATTATGATATAATAAAAATATAATAAAGGAGATGCTTATGGAACTAACGTTTTTAGGCGCAGCGCGCGAAGTTACAGGTAGTTGTTATTTACTTCGAGTTGGGAATAAAAATATCCTTATCGACTGCGGTATGGAGCAAGGGCCCGATATTTACGAAAACCAAACTCTTTCCGTCAATCCAAGCAGTATTGACGCCATTCTCATTACTCACGCACACATAGACCACAGCGGACTTCTTCCTTTAATTTATAAAAAAGGCTACCGCGGTAAGGTACTAATGACGCGCGGTACCAAAGATTTGACGAAAATCTTGCTCCTAGATAGCGCGCATATACAAGAGCAAGAAGCGGAATGGCGCAACCGTAAAGCGAAAAGAGGCTCACACAAAGAATACGTTCCTCTTTATACTAGAGCAGATGCCGAAGGCATAATTAAAAACTTACGCGGTGTAGACTATGATAAACCAATTGACGTTGCCGAAGGAATACGTGCCACGTTTATAGATGCCGGACATCTACTAGGCTCCAGTTATATCGAAATTACCGCCACCGAAAAAGGAATTACCAAAACCATACTTTTCTCCGGTGATATAGGCAATGAGCATAAACCCATTATTCGTTGTCCTTCCCCTACTCCTAATGCAGATTACGTCGTTATGGAATCCACCTACGGTGACAGACACCACGGAGTTGACCCCGATTATGCAATCAATTTAGCAAAAATCATAGAGGAAACGTTTGCTCTTGGCGGAAACGTAGTTATCCCCACCTTCGCCGTTGGTAGGATGCAAGAAATGTTATACTTTTTACGCGAAATAAAGATGCGTAATTTGTGTCCAAATTTCCCCGATTTTCCCGTCTACGTAGATAGCCCGCTAGCAATAGAAGCGACTAATATTTACAACAAAAACGTGGAAGACTGTTGCGACGATGAAACTTGCGAGCTTATTCGTCAAGGCATTAATCCCATAACCTTCAAAGGTCTTAAAGTCAGTGTCACGGCAGACGACAGCAAACTAATTAACAAAGGTTACGAATCCAAGGTCATATTGTCCGCATCGGGAATGTGCGAAGCGGGTAGAATAAGACACCACCTAAAGCATAACTTGTGGCGTAAAGAAAGCACCATCGTTTTCGTAGGCTACCAAGTAAAAGGAACGCTTGGAAGCTTACTCTTAGAGGGCGCCGATACCGTAAAGCTATTTAATGAAACGATAAAAGTTAGAGCAAGGATAATAAAACTGGAAGGTACCTCTTCACACGCGGACCGCAACCACCTTATTAATTGGATAAAAGCAGTACCCTCTCCCACCCGCGTATTCGTTACGCACGGCGAAGATACGGTTGCTGATGGTTTTGCCAAAACGTTGGAGCAAAACTTCAAAATACCCGCAGTTGCACCCTATAACGGTGCGGTATACGACCTACTTGCAAACGAATTTATATATCTTGGTAACACCGTTAAAAAGCAAAACACAAAAAAACAAGAAGAAGTCGAACGCTTTAACACCTCCACCGTCTACGGTGCGCTAAAACAAACTGCAAGCGAATTCCAAAAGCTTATTCCCACCCTAGAGGGCAGAGCTAACCGCGAACTAAGAAAGCTAACTGAGGAAATAAAAGCACTCATTGCAAAATATAAATAACTCTAGTTTGATATAAAAAAGGCTCGGAATCATCCGAGCCTTTTATTATCTTTCCTATTTACTTGCGTTTTCCTTTTCCGCAATCTTCTTAATTACCTTGTAGATAACGTTCAAGCCCTTATCGAGGGTATCTGTAGTAAATCTTTCCGACTTATCGTGCATGGTGTGATAATAGTAAGTAGTCGTAGGATTTTGAGCAGCAATAGTAACGGTAGGAATATCTGCGTTACGGAAGGGAGTTGAGTCACATCCACCAACCGGGTTATAGATGGACTTTGCATTTTCTATGCCAAGTTCGTCGTAAGCCTCGTGGACGTAGCCTATTAGAGTGGGATCAAACTTGGTTCCTTGTAGCAAGTCGCCTATGATTGCTTCAAAGTGGTCGGGGTCGGCAATAGAGTCCACGTTAATGACGTAACTATGTCCGTCTTTTAACTCCTCTATGTGCCTCTTTACGTAGTCAAGACTGCCTTTTAGGCTTGCTTCCTCAGCACCAAAGCCAAGATATACGAGACGCATACCCTCCGGCATATCTTCGGGATGCTCCTTAAAGTACTTCATAATCATCATATTGGAGCCAATGCCACTAAGGTTATCCATAGCACCGGGACTAGCAATAGTTTTATCTCCACTTACGTATTGGGTGATAAAATACAAACCGGGAATAATTGCAATAGGAATTACCAACGTGCAAATATCAATGATATAATCGGCGTTGCCACCAATATAAACGTAATAATTAACGATACGCAATACGCTAATGCCTATCATAGCAATTGCTCCAAGAATACCGTAAGCCGTTTTGGGAATGGCGGTATTGGGGTTTTTAAGAGAGAGTTTCCAGCACCAACTACTATCGTAGTGAGCGCCAAGATAAACGGTAAACTTGGTTTCGCCGTTAACGGGAGGAATTTCCGTAATAATATTTGAAGATTTTTCGTGTTTGAACAATAAATCGAAGGTCGCGGTATAGCGAATAACTTGGAGTGCTACGAAAAGCATTATGCAACAAAATGCAAATCCTGCAAGCATTGCACCGTATACACCACCAAGGTAGTAAACCAAAATGGCAAGGAGACCTGCGTAACCCAAGTAGCAAATACCACCTATACTTGCGCGGGGAGCAAAGATAAACTCTTCCGTTTTGGTATCCAAGCCTACTCTATCTTTGATTTCTTGGCAAATCTTAACGCAAGCAGCTTTTTCCTCGTCGGAACCGGGCAAACGAGGACCGTCTGCCTCTATCTTTTTAATAAAATCCATTGTTTCATCGGCATACTTTTTGAACATAAATTCTCTTCCTTATTAAAAAATATTGTCGGTATTATATCATATTTTAGTGGAGTTGACAACCTCCACAGTTACTCTCTTTAGAGAGGTAGATTCTTTTGTTTCCTATAAATCTCTTCCACCGCGATATTGTATTTGCAAGAATACCTAACCTCTTTGAAATAAAAGCGGTTTACCACGGTATCTATAGTAAGGTCGATTGCCTCGGAGTTCTTGTGAACGATAGTAGGTTGCTTTAAGGTGGGTACTTGGATTAATACCTCTTCTCCGTTATCGTAACGATTTCCCTTAAAGCCGATATACTCGTGGTTAAGGAAGAACTCACCCTCACCAAGTTCCACGTAATTGTGGTTTTCGTCTGCTTGCTCCCATACTACGGCGTGACGCATTTCAAAATCGCTAGAGGCAATTTCCTTTCTTACTTCTTCCCTTTCGTACTCGTACCAAAGGTCTATTCTATCAAAGGTAACGGAGTCGCCTTGCGGTATCATTTCACCGTACTCGGTGTACTCTACTTTATTACCGCAATTCTCACAAGTGATATAATGAGCATCGCTAACCATTTCGTACTCAACGCCACATTTTGGGCACTTATAAAGTATGTAATGGAGTCCCTCTGCCGGGTTTTTAGCCTTGAAACGCAAATTATTTTCACGTTGATACAAGCAGTCGTTAAACTTGAATTTTTCCTTTAATACGGCATATATTTCTTTGTCGCTAAGCTCGGCGAGTTGCTCCTTGGTAAACAACAAAGTGCTTTCATTTATAACTGTACCATACTTAAAGCCTTTGTACCAACGTGGGCGGGCGCAATATCCTCCGTTGTTGTGGCAAAATACTACGTCTGCTTTTAGAAGCTTTAATAGCTTGGCAAGACTTTCCGGAATATAGTACATTCCTCTACCATCCAGGGTAAACTTTCCTTCGGGGAAAAGTGCAAGCGAGCAACCGTTATCTACCGCCCTCTTCATGGAGCGAATAGAGGCAAGGTCCATTTCAAACTGATTGATGGGCAAAAGACCAATGGCCTTGGCAAAGGGCTTTAGGACGTTCCAAGTCATAACGTCACGACCGCAAACGATATTCAAAGAAGTGGGACTCATAGTAAGCATCATCATTGCGACGTCCATAATACAAGAGTGGGTACCAATACATACGAAAGGTCCCTTCCTTCCTTTTATGGCAGGGTCTTTTTTGAATTTCGCATTAATCCAAATCTTGCCGAGTATCCTGCCTACGAAAATAAGCAACGGATACAAGAACTTGTTAGGCTTGGACGGCACGAAATTTTTTAGGTCAACGGTCTTTTGTTTCTCTTTCATTATTTTAGATTTTCGGGGTTAAGGCATTCTAATTCGGGAATTACAAATCTGCCGTCCTTACGGATAAGAACGTCGTCAAAGTAAATTTCGCCACCGCCGTACTCGGGCGTTTGGATAAGAACTAGGTCCCAGTGAACGGCACTAACGTTACCGTTGTCGCAGTCATCGTAACAACTGCCGGGAGTAAAGTGAATGGAGCCTGCTATCTTCTCGTCAAAGAGGATATCGCCCATGGGATTGTTGATATAGGGATTTACTCCAAGAGCAAATTCACCAACGTAGCGTGCGCCCTCGTCGGTATCGAATATTGCGTTAACCGCTTGGGTATCATTAGCGGTAGCGTTAATAATTTTACCGTCCTTAAACTCCAAGCGAACGTCTTTGAACTCTATGCCGTTTTCCACGCTGGGTGCATTATAATGGATGTAACCGTTTACGGAATTCTTAACTGGAGCCGAGTAAACTTCACCATCGGGAATATTCATGTGACCAGCGCACTTTTTGGAGCCTATACCTTTAATGCTAAAGGTTAAATCGGTATCAACGGCGGTAAGACGTACTTTATCGGTATTGTCAAGTAGGTTTTTGAGTGCATCCATGGCTTTGTCCATTTTTGCATAGTCAAGATTACATACGTTAAAGTAAAAATCTTCAAATGCATCGGTAGACATGCGAGCTTGCTCTGCCATTCCTTCGTTTGGATAACGAAGAACTACCCACTTGGTTTTTGCTACGCGAAGCTCGTGATGAACGGGATGACTGTAGCAACGATTATAGATGCTCATTAATTCGGGATCTACGTCGCTAAGCTCGTAGCAGTTATTACCACCGCGAATACCTATATAAGCGTCCATTTCCGCCATACGAGCGCCGTCGTACTTTGCCATTAGGGTAGCAAGTTCCTCGGTCATACCCATGCGCAATGCTCTTGCTACACGGTTATCTTCCATGTGTACGAAAGGTAGTCCACCAACTTTGTAAACTTCTCTTACGATAGCGTTTACGAGCATATAATCTATTCCGCGAGCCTCAATAAGGATTTTCTCTCCCTTTTGGAGGTTACAAGAATAGTTAACTAATACGTTTGCAAGTTTTTCAATTCTTTGGTCAACCATAATTTCTTTCCTTTATATCATTTTTTTATTCTTTAGGTGTTGCTTTTTTGCGCTCTCTCTTAACGGGATAAACCAAGTTTTCCTTTTTAGGCGCAATGATTACGTTGTAATACATGGTGGCGTCAACCTTAGCCATCTCCAAATCCATGTCGTAACAAAAACCGCACTCTTTGGGAGTCGCAGCGGGTATTTCGCCCTCGTAATCGGATACGAAGTCAAAAGTTCTCTCTATCAAGGGCAAAATATCGTGAGAATCAAGGTCGCCCGCCATAATAAGGTAGAAACCGGTTCTGCAACCCATTGGTCCAAAATAAATAACTTTATCGCCCCACAAAGAGTCGTTACGCAAATAGGTAGCAATAATATGCTCCAAAGCATGTACCGATCCCGTCTCCATGACTTCATCGTGATAAGGGCGCTTTATTCTAATGTCGAAAGTCGTAATAACGTTAGTGCCGAAAATATCCTTTCTATTAACGAACAAACCACATTTTAATTTCGTGTGGTCTATTTGGAAACTAGCAACGTTTTTGGTATCAAGTTCCATGTTTTTCTCCTAATAACTAAAATCATACGCATATATTGTACTACACTTTTTTATCTAATACAAGTATATTATTTGTTTTTTTATCAGGGATAAAAAGCATGCTTAGGTCTGTGAGCTTTTTAGTAAATGGAAGCATGACGAAGGTAGTTACGAGGTTGAAAACGATATGAAAATATGCAATCAACACGGAAACGGATAGGTTTTTCATGAAATCAACTATTTTTTCGCCAAAAACTATCACTAACGGTAGGAACATTATTACTCCTATAGCGTTAAACAAAAGATTGATTAGTGCCGTGCGTTTCGCGTTAAGGTTACCGCCCAAAGAAGCAAGAAGCGCTGTCATACAGGACCCCACGTTACCGCCCATAATAAGATAAAAAGCTCCGGTAACAGGTATTATACCAAGGTGAGCAAAGGTTATTACTATTCCTGTTAGGGCGCTAGAGCTTTGTATTATAGCGGTAAAAATCCCACCTAATGCGAGTAGAATAAAAGGACTGTTGATGGATGAAAACAAATTGTTAAAAGAAGAAAATTCACTAAGTGCAAGAGCCGAAAGTTTAATAATATCCAATCCAATGAACATTAGCCCGGTACTGCCTATTATCCAACCCGAAGATTTTAGTTTTTCTCCCCTATCTACCATTACGAGCATTACGCCAATAAAGGTTAAAAATGCAAAAGCTTCCCCTATCGGCAAGTAGTTAAAAGAAATTATTAACGCGGTAAAAGTTGTACCTACGTTTGCACCCATGATTATACAAGTAGCTTGCAAAAGGGTTATTATACCACTATTAACCAAGGAAACTAGAATGACAGTGGTGGCCGACGAGCTTTGCAATACCGCGGCACTTCCTACCCCAACTCCTACCGACATGAGTTTGGATGAAGAAATCTTGTTAAATAACCTTTCGATTTTACCGCCCGCCACCTTTTGCAAGTTTAGTGAAATAAGCTTCATTCCAAGCAAAAACGTGCCTATGCCCGAAAAAAGAGTTAAAATACTACTAAGCATAATATAATTTTATGCACACTCTCGCCAAATAATGCTATTTGAAGTAAATCTAGTGGTTTGGGTACCTTAACTCCATTTTTTCAACAACCAATTTTATGAAAAAGCCCCGAAAGGAATTTTCCTTCCGGGGCCACGTGAAAGTAACGAGATATTAAATTTTTCCGTTGGAATTATTTTTCAATTTCCACCATATATCCGGGATATAACATAATATCATAGTTGTATTCTTCGTCAAGAAGTACACCGTACTTGTAGTTTTGGTCAACGTACCAACCAACGAAGGTGTAGGTGTATTTAACGTTATTAACGGTTACAACTATCTTACCCGTATCTACTTTTCCGGGGGTGGTCCAGTGAGAAGTAAAGTTGTTTTGTTCGTATACGGGTACATAGTCCCAATATTGGCTACTGGTACCAACGGTGGGATAAGCGCCTTCTTTAACGGTGGTACATGCAACACCAATAACGTCGTCACTAGCAAGAGTTACGTCATCACTAGGTGCACAAGTCATGGTGTAGTACTTTTCACTTGCAGTATTTAATCTAGCAGAATCGGAAGAGAATAGTATGGTTCCGTTGGGCATACTAGTTATATCCTTGTGGAACATGGTAGGAGTCTTAAATTGTTCTTGATTGATCTTTTGGAAAGTTACGATAGTTTGACCTGCCATGTAGCGTATAACTTCTTCGTGTGCTGATACCAAACGAGAAAGTGACCAGTTGGAGTCGTATTCATCGGTACAATTTGCGTGGCTGGTACCGTCCAAGCAAGCCTCGTCAAGATCTGCGCCACAAGAGTAAATCTTTCTGATAAGAACGTCCTCAAAGTAAACGTCTACACTCTTGTTAGCAGCTGCTGGAGAAGCGTGGTAAGCGTCAAAGTCGGTGTCGATAGTTTCCTTAATGTTGTCCTTAACGCCCTTCATATTGCCTTTGGTTGTCCAAGTGTGGTTTCTTGCAGAAGTTTCTTGGGCTTGTGCATCGTTCTTGTAGTTTTGGTCAACGTTAATAAACTTAGCGTCGTTTCTGCCTGCATCTTCTTCGAGTTCTGCAAAGGTATCTTTAACGTACTCAGATACGGAAAGGTCACCACGTCGGATTTCTTCGTAGGTATTGGGAACAACACTCAAGAAACGGTCTATAGCGAGATAATAGGTAATTTCGTCCTTCTTTGTTGATTGTATGGAACGAATGGAGTCTGCACTATAAGAGTAAATTTGGTATATTAGAGCATTAGAGAGGTCGATGTCGGTAATGGTCTTGTGGGTCATTGCATAGTGTTGGCTTTGCAATTGAGCGACTTCGTAATATACCTTATTAATTTTGTTTTTGGGTTCCGCTTGTTCGGTTTCCTTTAGTCCGTTCCAACCCTTAGAGGTAGCGTTAAGACGTAGAACGTTGTTATCTACACTGCTGTACTCGTAGTTTACGTCGGAAAGTTTCAAAGTGCTTTCCAAACCGTTAGTGCAAGCCTTTTGCATTTCACCCGAGTAGGTTATACCTGCACGAGCAACGTCTATACCATTGGTCTTGGCAGTGCCGTATTCTCCGTTTACGATGGAGTTGCCAATTGCACCTGCGCCACCAACGTAAACTTCCAAATCTTTAGCTTCTTGTATGGATTGGAAATCCAATTGAGCCTTGTAATATTTTTGATAACAAGCATAGGAGTAACGATATGCTTTTGCGTATTGTCTGCTGTCATAATCACGGTAACGTAATACTTCCTCAGTTGTGTCAAAGTAAGATTTGTGATTTAGTTCGAGGAAGTCTTCGTACTCGGTAACGGTACCAATTCTCTTGTTATTAACGGTCTTTTTGTCGTCAAATACTTCGTAGTCGCGTTTTTGATATTGATAGTAGTAGCCGTAAAGAGACATCATCTTGCTCTTCTTGGTTGCGTCGTAGACGTTTTCCGCCATGTTAAAGTCGGTAATTTGAGGATCCATGAAAGCTAGTAAATAGCTCAAGGTCTCGTGGTCAAACATTTCGTAACGAACGTAATCTTCAAATGAAATTTCCGTTTCAGTACAGTTGTAGGTCAATTTGGTGTCGTCTTGTGCCTTTTGATGATTGTAAGCAGGGATCATAACGTCATCGATGATTTCGATACCATAGCCTACTAATTGGATAGCGCAACGAGCAAATTGGTCTGCTTTATCTTGGAAAATGGTGAAGATTTCGCCGTAAATCTTTCTCTTTTTACGGTTGATATAATCTTGAACGTCGTTTTCATCCTCGAATCTGGGTGCAGGATAGGAGTCATCCATATCATACTCGGTAAAGTCGTCGTAAATGGTTTGTAGCTCGTTTAATTGGTCAAAGTCTTCAAGAGCGCTAGCGTAACCAACTTTGAACTCGTAATCATCCTTAGAACGCTTTTCGTCTTCTGCAACGTAAGCGGAGTCGTCGCGGGTTATGTACTTGATTAAAGCATCGGTCTTGTCTTCGTCAACACGAGCAGAGTCCATTCTTTTTATGAATTGAGCTGCAGTTGAGTAAGAGAACAAGCGTTGGATGGTGGAAGCATCTTCATCATCTACCCATTCGGTGCCGGTTTGAGTACCTACTTCGTTATAAACGGGAGCAAAATAACCGATTGCCGATTGAATTTCTTCTTCGCCTTCGCTATCAATGGATTCGGCGTAATTACCAAACGTAACGTAAAATTCTTTCATGTCCTTAACTTCACTGGGCCAATCTGCCGCGTTTTGGGATTCAACCCATTTTTCACGCTCATCGGCTTGCTTGGTTTCCAGTTCGCCCGTCCACTCTAGAACTTTACCATCTGAGTAGCCCGTCGTACCATCATTGTAGTACTTTGCGTCTGCGCCGTAGTCAACCATGTCTGGTAACGTTTGCAAAATAACGGTGTTTTTGTTATCGTTATTTTTATCGCCACCATCGTCCTTAGGCGTACAAGCGACTACGCCAAACGCAACGGATGCTACTAACGCAATAACTAATAAAGTAATTAGCAATTTTGTTTTCATAACGTTTTCTCCTATTTTGTTATTTTTTTGCTATATAGTCAACGGCTTTTGCCGGTTAACTCATTTGATTTTTTACTCGTAATCGTTTTGCGAGAAAATCTTTAACGCATACTCGCTCCAACTTTCTCTAAAGCCTTGTACCAACGCATCTTTTACGTAGATTGCATCTAGATCGTCCAACGCACCGGAAGCTATAGTTATGGCTTCGGGGTCTTCTACGTAGACGAACAACGACTTAATGGGCGTTCCTACGAAAGCGCTAAGCGCAATATGACTTATTCCTTTACCATTGAAGAAGTAGAGGCCGTCATCGGTATCACCATCGCCAAAGTAGAATAGTAAGGTTCCGTTCAGAACGAAAGCATCGTCGATAACTTCGCCCTCGTCTTCCGTCGTCAATTCGTAGTTAACTACTCTATTAAGCCACTTGGTACCATTGAATGCGTCTTGACCAACGTACTTAATCTTTTCGGGGAAGCTTACCTTATCGAGATTTATGCAACCGTTAAAGGCGTTATTAGGTATGATTTCCAAATCGGAAGCCATATCGAAGCTTATCGAAGTAATACTGGTATTGCCTTGGAATGCGTTGGGCGAAATTTCCAATATGCTATTTCCGTTTACACCCGAAGGAATTACTATATCGCCACCATTACCAACGTAAGCGAGTAGTTTGTTTCCTACTACTATAAAATCGGTAGTTAGATTTTCTTTCCAAGGAGTACCGTCAAACGCTCCCATATCCAACTCAACCAAAGAGTTCGGGAAGGTTACGTTAGTAAGTTGAGTACATCCAACAAAGGTTTCGCCCTTGATGGAGGATACCGTAGAGCCACTTGCAAATCCCAGCGAAGTGATATTCTCGTTACCATTAAATACGTAATCGTAAATATAGGTTACGGTAGAGGGGATTTCAATAATAGTTGCACTACCTGCGTAGCCGATAAGCATACCTTTTACTACTACGAAGCCCCTATTTGAAGTCTTATTAGCTTCAAGCTTATACCACTCGGTATTTTGGAATGCGTTTTCGCCAATTTGGAACGTACCGTTAAAGGTTACGTTTAATAGCGACGTACAGTCCTTAAACGCTTCGGTAGGAATATTTACGTTGGAGCCACTAGCGAAGTATACGGAGGTAATGTTCTTATTGCCTTTGAATACGTCGCGAGCGAAGCTCTTTACGGTATTAGGTATGGTTACGCTTGCATTTTCTCTTACGTAAGCTAGGAGTTTGCCTGCGGGAGAGATTATTAATGCGTCGCTATACGACTCCATCCAAGCAGTGTTGTAGAATGCACGAGAGCCGATATAATCGATATTATCGCCAAATACTATATCTTTCAAATTAACGGCGTTACGGAATGCGTTTGCTTCTATGGATAACGTACTGCTTGCTTTACTAAAGTCCACGCTAACGATATTCTCGTTACCTCCAAAGATTCCTTCGGGGATATATTCTACGTCACCGGGAATTACGAGTTGTGTTTCCGTACCAACGTAATCAACCAAACGTCCGTTAACTACGACGTAGCCGGAGGAAACGTTAATGGCTTGATACTTGGTTCCGCTAAACGCTCCTTTACCTACGTAAGTAATATGCTCGGCACCGTAAACGTCGGCTAGTTGGCTATTGTTTACAAATGCATTAGGAGCAATCTCTATTTCGCCGGTAAACGTGATGCTTAGTAGATTTGCGTTATTTTGGAATACGTCGGCGTTAAGGTATCTTACTCCGTTAGGAATAGTAACATCCGTTTCGTTACCAATATAAGCAATGAGTGCCACGCCGTTTGCAATCAACAATCCTGCGGGAGCGTCTGCCAAATACTTGGTACCGTTAAAGGCGCCCTCTCCAACGTAGTTAGTCGCATTACTGAATACTACGTTTTCAAGAGTGCTAATTCCGCTAAAGGTTCCGGCAAGTATGGTTTCGATATTAGCTTTGCTCATATCGATAGAAACAATTTGAGAACCACTAAACGCACTCTCACCTATAAAAGATACGTTTTCAGGGATTTCAACAGCGGTAGAAGTGCCGTTATATTTAATAAGGATACCATTCCTAATTACGAACTCTGCACTTTGCTCTGCAAGCCACGGAGTACCTGCGAATGCGTTTTCACCAATATTGGTAATTGCGCTTGCGAATACGACTTCTCTTAGCGAAGTACATCCCTCGAAGGCGCCGTCGGGTATAGCAACCAATTTACCTTCACTAAACGTGATTTGTGCAAGAGAAGTTACACGCTTGAATGCATTGGGTACTATTTCCGTTACGGTGTTGGGGATTATAATGGAGTTTTCCGTTCCAACGTAAAGTACGATACGCTTAATACCGTGATATGCGTTCTCATAATATAGTATGGAACCACCAAGGTTAACCTTAATTTGCGAGGTTTGAGCCAACCACTTGGTACCTTGTACTGCAGTCCTATCAACGCTTAGAATATGTTCGTTAATAATTAACTCTTCAAGATTTACACAGTCGCGGAAGGTGTTTGCTTCAATAGCCGTCATCAAGCAATTTTCGTCAAATCTTACGCTCGTAATCGTATCGTTGCCACGGAATACATAGGGGTAAATCTTAGTGGTACCCTTGGGTATTACGATTTCTCCACCTGCGCCCTTGTACTCTATCATTACGCCGTCGATAATTACGAAATCGTTGTCGTAATTTGCAAGCCAAGGAGTATTTGCAAATGCATCTTCACCAAACTCGGTAATCAAGTCGTTAAATACTATGCTTTCAAGGTTTATACAGTCACGGAAGGCACCTGCAGGTATCTTGCTTAGCTTGGAGTATTTACCAAATACGATGCTCTTTAGGTTTTCGTTA
>JAZSLG010000136.1:0-33644 GCA_045535235.1 Candidatus Stercoripulliclostridium sp. | reverse complement strand
ACTAGGTGTACATGACCCGTAGGGAGATTTTTAGTTTTGTGAAGTATGTCGCCAAAAAACAAAGTCTATCCCAAGGGGAGTTTACGCAACATGTAAATGACCGAGGAGGGACTTTGTATTTTGTGAAGTTATTCGCTCAAATAGCATTTTAGAACGATAAACTCATATTTTCTTTTTGTTTAATAGGATTTAGGTAAGACGCGCTAGTTGTGATGAAGAATGAGCAAAAAGAAAATCTCCCAATGGGAGCATACTAAGTCGTACATGACCTGAAGGGAGATTTTGTTTTGTGAAGTTATCCGCTCAAATAGCGATGTTGGAAGAATAAAGGTATAAACTTGCTAGTTCTTTAATAGGATTTAGGTAAGACGCGCTAGTTGAGATGAAGAGCGAACAAAAAGAAATCCCTCCGACGGGAGTTTACTTAGCGTAAATGACCGAGGAGGGACTTTGTATTTTGTGAAGTTATTCGCTCAAATAGCGTGTCTTACTTGTCTTGAGCTGCCAAACGCTTCTTATAATCCTCAATTATCTTAACTGCTTGAGTGCTGGGAACTTCTTCATAACGCTCAAAAGCGAGGGTGAACTTACCGCGACCTTGGGTCATGGAACGAAGGTCAGTTGCATATTTTGCAAGTTCTACTTGGGGAGCTTCGGCAGAAACAACGGTCTTTCCACCAACGGAGTCAGTACCAAGGATTCTACCACGACGCTTGCTCATATCGCCCATAACGTCACCCATGTATGAATCGGGAACGATAACGTCAACGTGCATAACGGGCTCGAGGAATACGGGGTTAGCTTTTGAACAACCATCTTGGAATGCAAGCTTAGCTGCGGTAATAAATGCGATTTCCTTACTATCAACGGGGTGATACTTACCATCAAATACAGTACACTTTAGGTTGATAACGGGATAGTCTGCTTGGATACCCTTAGGAGCTGCTTCACGGAGACCCTTTTCAACAGCGGGGATAAATTGACGAGGAATAGCGCCACCAACAACTGCATCTACGAACTCGAAGATACCATCTTCTGCACCGGGCTCAAAACGAACTGAACATTGACCGAATTGTCCTGCACCACCAGATTGCTTCTTGTGTTTACCTTCTGCTTCAACAGTCTTCTTGATGGTCTCACGATATGCGATACGAGGCTCGCGAAGTACGGGGGTTGCATTAAACTTATTCTTAACTTTCTTGCAAAGAATGTCAAGTTGCATTTCGCCTAGACCGGAAAGTACCATTTCGTTGGTTTCAGCATTCTTTTCAAGTTTGAAGGTGATGTCTTCGTCCATTAGTTTGAATAGGCCTGCGAAAACTTTATCTTCATTATTCTTATCAGCAGAAGAAACTGCAAAGCTAATAACGGGAGCAGGGAATGCGATGGGATCACACTTTACAACGTCGTTAACGTCACTCAAAGTGTTGTTGGTTTGGGTATAGTTGAGCTTTGCGAATGCGCCCATATCACCGGCATAGATAGCGTCCATAGCGTCTTGCTTCTTACCACGAAGAGCAACGATGGAAGAAATCTTTTCATTTTCATCTTTTTCTACGTTAATAACTTGGTCACCGATTGCAACCTTACCACGTAGTACTTTGAACATAAGAAGTCTACCTACGAAGGGGTCAACTATGGTTTTGAATACTTGAGCAACGAACTTGCCGTTTTCATCACATACTAGTTCGCCTGCAGTAGAGTTGGTCTTGATTGATTCGCCGGGAACGGGGAACAAGTCGATAAAGTGGTCGAGTAGTCCGGTGATTTGGGAGTTACCAACTGCAACACCTGCCATCATGGGATATACTTCTGCGTTTACGAAACGAGATTTGAGACCTTCTTTCTTTTCTTCAATGGTAATATCTTCACCACCAAAGAATTTTTCCATTAGTTCTTCGCTAGCTTCAGCAACAGCCTCCATTAGAGTGCCATCTTCTTCTGCATACTTATCAGCAACACTATCGGGAATAGCGATTTCTGCGCCCTTGGTATCGAATGCTTTGCCTTCAATAACGTCAACATAACCTTCCATGGTGGTTCCCTTCATGATGGGAAGTTCTATGGAAATAACTTTGGAACCGTACTTGTTGCGATATGCATCAAGAGTTGCTTCGTAGCTACTGTTTTCTTTGTTTACGCCGTTAACCCAAATAAGAGTGGGAACGCCTTTTTCTTGACAATACTCAAGAGCCTTTTCTGCACCAACCGGAACGGTACCGTTTGCACCGGTTACAACGATAGCTGCATCTGCTACGGAAAGAGCAGATACCATTTCGCCTTCAAAATCGAAAAAGCCGGGAACGTCAAGAATGTTAAATTTATAATCTTTATAAAGTACGTAAGCCATCGAAAGGGATATGGACATCTTACGTGCTATTTCTTCTTGATCATAGTCGGATACGGAGTTACCGTCGTCTACTTTACCTTGACGGTCGATAGCCTTGGTCTTATAAAGAATAGCTTCGAGAAGGGAAGTTTTACCTTCACCACCGTGTCCTATCAAAGCGATGTTTCTAATCTTATCTTTGTGAAAAACTGCCATTATATTTTCTCCTTAAAAAGAATGCGTGTACATATATAATACTATATACAAAAGTAAAATTCAAGGATTATTAAGAAATTACTTTGTTTTTCACCATATTTTTTGCTATATTTTGGATAAGATTTCATTGTATTCCTCATCCTTCCTTGGTCCTGTAAACATGAAACGTAATCTACCCCTACCTGCTTTTGCACTAAGGCTTTCCACTTCCTCTATTATCTTATCGTAACAATCGCAAGTTTTGACTCCCGTCGCCTTTTCTATCCCCTCTCTAACAAAGACGTAATGCGTACATCCAAGCACGATTTTATCCATACCTTTATAGATTTGTAACTCGTTATTCAAATAATCGTCTAAAGCCTTAACGTTAAACCTATTTTCTTCTATTAACGAAGCTAAACAAAGATTTGCGTAGACTTTTGCACCTTCCCTTTCATACCCTTTGACTAACTCGCTTTTTGCCGTTAAAGGGGTACACATTATAAGGGTTTTCTCTTCTTTTACATAGGTTGGTTTAACTCCAAATACCGGTATTGGCAGTTCCTTCTTTACAAAATCAAGCGCAACCGTAGATGCCGTATTACAAGCAAAAATTAGCATTTCTGCTCCGTTTTCATACAAAAGTTCGGCAATACGAGCAATGCGTACTTTCAAAGAATTTGCACGTTCTCTACCATAAGGATGAGCGTAAGTGTCGGCAAAATATACGTAATCGTTAGCTGGACAGCGGTCTAATAACCTTTTAAGTAAAGTAAGACCACCTATTCCAGAATCTATTAAGGCAATTCGCATATTTAATAATATGCAGAATCATATTAAATCTTTCCGTGAACCGCCTTATTAATTGCATTAGATATTATACGAGAAAAAACATCTATATATAAGTCTATTTCTTTAGCCGTCACTACAAGATCTCCTGTCGAACGTGTAACTTTATCAAATTCTACGTTCGATTGGCTACCTTTAAGATAGCTCAAAAGGAGATTCCTTGCATAAATAATCAACGGCACCCCAATTCCTACAACGGGAACTCCTAGAGTGGATATATCAAGCGGAATTTTGGCGTTACCCACTCCTGCTCCGGGCGTTAAACCGCTATCCTTAATTTGTATTACGCTACCCAATCTTTCCGGATTGCTACAAGCCAAAGTATCAATGCAAATGACCACCTTGGGTAACACTTTATCAACCAAAGCTTTAACCACGTCAAAGGAAGCTATGCCCGTAGTACCGCCCACCCCGGGAGCATAGGCGCACAATTTACCATAACCCTTTATTTTGTCAAGGTGAGCCGTAACTTGAATTTTTTCCACTACTTTTGCGCCAAGGCTATCTGCAGTAAGTCCCTCATTGCCTATGCCCACTATCATAACTAAATCGTTTTTGTCAATGCTCCATTCCCTAAAAATTCGTTTTAGCGCGAGTCGTGTAAACGAACAAAGGGAACTTTCCAACCTCTCGTCTCCTATTACGCAGTTTTTACCACTTGCATAATACACGCAATCGTTATCCCTTTTTTCCTTAGTTAAAATGGCTTTTCCCTCTTCCATTAGGATTTTTTGGTTATTTTCGGCAAGTTTACTACTCAAAAACCCGCCCTCATATAATTCAAAATACTCTCTCATAGAAAAAGTGTTAACTTTTTTAATAAAAACATACAAAAATTGTTTGCCAACTAAAAAATATTGTGCTATTATTATTGGGAACGCAAGACGTATAGTTTGTAACTGTTAAGGAGATTACAATGGCAAATATCAAATCACAAAAAAAGAGAATTCTAATCACTAAAGAAGAAAACGCAAAGAACAACTCTCTTCGCACCAAGTGCAAGAACGCTGTTAAGAAGTATGAAGCAGCTATCGCAACTGGCGACGTAGCTCTTGCAAGCGAACTTCTTCCCGTTACCGTTAGCACCATCACCAAGGCAGGCATCTACAAGGATAACACCGTAAGCCGTAAGGTTGCTCGTCTTTCCAAGATGCTTGATACTCTAAAGAAAGCTAACGCATAATTAATTTAGAATTAACCGCTTTAAGCGGTTGACTGGGTGTGGCGCAGCTTGGTAGCGCGCTTGAATGGGGTTCAAGAGGCCGGAAGTTCAAATCTTCTCACCCAGACCACCAAAAAACGACAAGAAAAATCTTGTCGTTTTTGTTTTTTACTAATCGATACCATAAAACGTTCCCCTATCCTCTATGCAATGTGAATAGGCAAGTCGTGTTTATTAACAAGAAAAAATAAGACCGATTGCTCGGTCTTACCTTTTATTTAGAGGTTTTTTTGCTTTTATAATAGTTACTGTTACGCCTATAATAGGTTATTACTAAAATTAGTATTATCGCCACGATGCATATTAATGCAATTGCAATTGCTACCCTTTCGTTATAGCTAATAGAGGTTGTTAGGTTTTCGTCTTTAACGTAACCAATACCATCTTCCATTACAACAACGTGATAACCCTCTATTTCACTTTCGGTAACAGTGAGAACGGTGCCGTCCAAATAACTTCTTATCACTTCACCATTTGGCATAGCATAAACGTCCACACTACCGCCTACTTTGTTACCATAGGCTTTCGCAGTATATAATTGATAGCAACTTTCTCCACTAGTAGTATAAACGTAATTGGCATCCAAATAGCCAATAACACCCTCTACTTTTGCTTTATAGTAGTCTTTACCACCAATTTGTATACTTTCCAAAACCTCAACGCCGTCGTTTTGTTTTAGTTCTTTTATAACAGACGTCAAAGTTTCGTCTTCATATAGT
Source organism: Candidatus Stercoripulliclostridium sp. (assembly GCA_045535235.1). Lineage (GTDB taxonomy): Bacteria > Bacillota > Clostridia > Christensenellales > DTU072 > Stercoripulliclostridium_A. The sequence goes on along the minus strand of JAZSLG010000136.1, from coordinate 28,330 downwards.
TTTACTCCGTCGTGAAGAACGTAGTAATCCGAGGCATTAGCAAAAGCGGTGAGCGATACGTTTGCCACCGATATAATCATTACTATAAATATGATTATGCCAAATGCCCCTATTCTTTTCATTTTAGATTATCCAACGAATTTCATTTGGGTTATCAATAAAGAGTTCTCCCCACTTTCCTAGTTTTTTGACCCTAGAACTGCCTTCTATCACAGGAGTCCCGGCGTCAAACTGATAGTTTATTACTAAATTATTTTCTTTGTCAATGTATCCACAATGCTCACCTTTGAATACGCAAGCGTATCCCTCGGAAAAGCTCATAGCACAATCGTACTCAATGGGAATGACTACCTCACCTTGTCTATTTATAAAGCCAAACTTGTCGTTCTTTTCCACACAACAAAGTTCTTCATGGAATAGGTAGACCTCGTCGTACTCGGGAGTAATAACTTCCTTGCCGTCTCGAGTTGCAAACCCCCATTTACCGTTCTTATTAATTTTAACGTACTTGTCTTGAGGATGAACGACTTCTTGCTTCTTAGGACGAAGCTTTTCTCTTTCTTCTTTACTCTTTTGCTCGCTTACCTCATCCCTGACCTTTTTAGCGTCAAATTTTCCTTGTTTGGGTGCTGGTTTATTATCGTTTGCGCGACCATTAGATTGGTTTTGAGCATTTTGTTGTCTCTCGTTACCTTTCTTTGGATTACGATTATTTTCCTTGTTATTTTGCTTATTTTCGCCCTTTTGATTATTTTGTTGGTGTCCGGTTTGATTACCTGGAAGGGCATTTTTATTTCCTTGATTTTGATTGTCCTTTTGCGCATCCGCCTTTTGAACTTCCGGCATGGGTTTTAACCTGAGTCTTTTGTTATTTAGAGCGCTTTTTAGTTCGCCCAAATTACGTTTGTCAAAAGTAGGAATACGGTAAAAATCTTTCTCACATCTTACAACGACGTCACGAATAGTTTTTACGTTACCTTTTAATAGTTTTTCTTTAACGACGTCACTAAGACGCAAAATATCTATACTTTGGTCAAGTAGCTCCTTATCATAAGGTGGAACGTAGCTTTCGTCTATGAAAGATTTTTTCTTTTTAGGACGTTTATTGTGATGGTAATTATTACCCATTGTTACTCCTATTGGATAGAATACGGCTGTCATACGACAGCCGTATTCTTACGTTTTAATATATTAATACTTTTTTCTGGGGGTGTACTTGGTGTGCAAAATTTCGTGTGCCTTGTGGCTATTGGGCTCACCAAGATATGTTTCGTAAATTTCTTTAACTACGGGGTTCTCGTGGGACTTACGTAGTGCGGAAGATTTGTCTGCATCATATATAGCGCCGGCGCGAAGTGCCTTAATATCAAGGTTGTTGCGTTCGTATGCGCTCTTGATGGGTTGTCCACCACCGTTTACACAACCACCGGGACAGCTCATGATTTCGATAAAGTGGTAATCAGCTTCGCCATTCTTAATCTTTTCCAAAAGTACTTTTGCGTTTGCAAGGCCACTAGCAACAGCTACCTTAACTTCTTTACCGGCTAGGGTTACGGTTGCTTCCTTAATGCCCTTGGTGCCACGAACGTCGGTGTAATCGATGTTTTCTAGGCTCTTGCCTTCAAGAACGTCAGCGAGAGTACGTAGAGCAGCTTCCATAACGCCACCGGTTGCACCGAATAGTAGACCTGCGGTAGATGCGATTCCGAGAGGAGCATCGAATGCGCTGTCTTCTAGTTCGTTGAAGATGATGCCAAATCTCTTAATGAGTTTAGCAAGTTCACGGGTGGTGAGTGCGATGTCGATATCGGGAACGCCTGCTGCATTTTGGTAATCTCTGCCCTTTTCAAATTTCTTTGCGGTACAGGGCATTACGGATACAACTACCATATCCTTGGGGTCGATACCCATCTTTTCTGCATAGTAGGTCTTGCAGATAGCACCAAACATTTGTTGGGGAGACTTACAGCTAGAAAGGTTAGGTATAAACTCGGGATAGTTGTGCTCAACAAACTTAATCCATGCGGGAGAGCAAGAAGTCATCATGGGGAGAGTGCCACCGTTATTGAGACGGCCGAGGAACTCGGTACCTTCTTCCATAATGGTGAGGTCAGCAGTCATATTTACGTCAAATACTGCATTGAAGCCCATCTTACGCATAGCGGTAACCATCTTGCCTTCAACGTTGGAGCCAATGGGATAACCAAATTCTTCGCCTAGCCCTACGCGAACGGAGGGAGCAGTTGCGATAATAACGTACTTGGACTTATCTTGTAGAGCTGCGATAACGTCGTCGATTTCTTCCTTTTCGGAAAGAGCGCCAACAGGACATGCACTAATACATTGTCCACAACCTACGCAGGGAACGTCTTTGAGGTCAAAGTCAAAGGATGCACCAATATGGGTAGCAAAACCACGAGAGTTTGCACCGATAATGGATAGTCCTTGGTATTCTTTACATGCTGCTACACAACGACGGCAAAGAACGCACTTGTTGTTATCTCTTACGATATAGGGGGTGGTAGCGTCAATATCAAATTCATTTACCGCACCGCTAAAACGTTTAGCGTCACAACCTAGTTCTTCGGAAAGACGTTGTAGTTCACAGTTTTGATTACGAACACAGCTCAAGCAATTCTTATCGTGGTCAGATAGGATTAGCTCAACGGTAGTTCTTCTAGCTTCAATAACCTTTGCGCTATTGGTGGTAACTTCCATACCTTCGTTTACGGGATATACACAAGCTGCAACAAGACTTCTTGCGCCCTTAACTTCAACTACGCAAACACGGCAAGCACCGATAGCGTTAATGTCACGAAGATAGCAAAGTGTGGGGATTTTGATGCCTACGGAACGAGCAGCATCAAGGATAGTAGTACCGGCAGGAACGCTAACGTCTTGGCCGTTTATTTTCAAATTAACCATTTTAATTTCTTCCATTATATTATCCTCCTATTTCCTTACGATAGCCTTGAACTTACACTTGTCCATACATACGCCACACTTAATGCACTTGGATTGGTCGATAGTATGCATTTGCTTAACGGCACCGCTGATTGCGCCAACGGGACAGTTACGTGCGCATAGGGTACAACCTTTACAGGTATCCAATACTTCGTAGGAAAGTAATGCTTTACATACGCCTGCGGGACACTTCTTATCAACGATATGTGCTACGTATTCGTCACGGAAGAACTTTAAGGTTGCAAGTACGGGGTTGGGAGCAGTTTGTCCTAGACCACAAAGCGCATTGTCCTTAATGTAGTAACAAAGTTTTTCCATTTCGTCAAGGTCACTGAGTTCGCCCTTACCGGAAGTAATCTTGTCGAGGTACTCAAGAAGTCTGGTGGTACCAATACGGCAAGGAGTACATTTACCGCAAGATTCATCCTTGGTGAATAGTAGGAAGAACTTTGCGATATCAACCATACAGTTGTCTTCGTCCATAACGATTAAACCACCGGAACCCATGATGGAACCGATTGCTGCAAGGTTTTCAAAGTCGATCGGAACGTCCATGTGTTCTGCAGGGATACATCCACCTGAAGGACCGCCGGTTTGTGCTGCCTTGAACTTTTTACCATTGGGGATACCGCCACCGATATCTTCAATAACGGTACGTAGAGTGGTTCCCATGGGGATTTCTACTAGACCGGTATTAACGATCTTACCACCAAGTGCGAATACCTTGGTGCCGGGGCTCTTTTCGGTTCCCATTGATCTAAACCAATCTGCACCCTTAAGGATGATTTGAGCAACGTTAGCGTAAGTTTCAACGTTGTTAAGAATGGTGGGCTTTTGGAATAGACCCTTGTTTGCGGGGAATGGAGGACGGGGACGAGGTTCGCCACGTTTACCTTCGATAGAGGTCATAAGAGCAGTTTCTTCACCACAAACGAAAGCACCTGAACCAAGACGAATACCAAGATCAAAGTCAAAGCCAAGACCAAGAATGTTCTTACCTAATAGGCCGTATTCTTTTGCTTGTTCAATAGCTATTCTCATTCTTTGAACAGCGATAGGATACTCTGCACGAACGTAGATGTAACCTTGGTTAGAACCGATAGCGTAAGCAGCAATAGCCATAGCTTCGATAACTGCGTGAGGATCGCCTTCAAGAATAGAACGGTCCATGAATGCGCCGGGGTCGCCTTCGTCAGCGTTACAGCAAACGTACTTAATACCGGTTTCGTCTGCCTTAGCGTTTCTAGCGAATCTCCACTTTAGACCGGTGGGGAAGCCTGCACCACCACGACCACGTAGACCGGAGTCAAGAATGGTTTGGATAACTTCTTCGGGGGTCATTTCGGTTAGAACCTTAATGAGTGCTTGATAGCCGTCGTAAGCGATGTATTCGTCGATATCTTCGGGGTTGATAACACCACAGTTACGAAGAGCAACACGAGTTTGGCTCTTGTAGAAGTTAGTTTCGGACAAAGCCTTGGTAACTTCGGGAGAGTTCAAATCTTTGTAGATAAGTCTTTCTACTAGTCTTCCCTTTACAAGGTGTTCTGATACTAGTTCGTCAACGTCACTTATTTGAACTTGGCTATAAAATGCGCCTTCGGGATAGATGATAACAACGGGGCCAACAGCACAAAGGCCGAAGCATCCGGTTTTAACGAGCAATACTTCTTCGGTAAGTCCGTTTTCAGCAACCTTAGCAACAAATCTATCGTAGATTTCAGCGCTGTGGTTGGAATGACAACCGGTACCGCCACATACTAGAACAGTATTTCTATACATATTATTTCCTCCTATGCTTCGTCGCCTACAAGATACTCGGTGCAAACTTTACCGCCGAGAACGTGTTGGTCAAGAATTTTCTTTGCTTTTTCTGCATCAACGTGAACGTAGGTTACCTTTTCTTGGCCGGGTACGAAAATTTCTACGATGGGCTCAAGCTTGCACATACCGATACATCCGGTACGGGTAACTTTAACGTGTTTGATTCCTCTATTTGCTACTTGGTCTACGAACTCGTTAAAAACGGGTCTTGCGCCTGCGGCGATACCACAAGTAGCCATACCTACTACGACGCGAATTTCGTTTGCTTCGCTATCGTTGTCGCGGCTGATAATTTGTGCTTGCATTTTTTCTCTAATTGCTTTGATATCAGCTATGGATTTCATATAATTATACCTCCGTTTATACTTTCGATGTTTTCTTTTAGCATTGATTTGAGAAAAGCGATAATTTCCGGGCTATCTATCGGTATTCCCTCTAGTTCCCTTTTAACTTCCCTAGTATCAAATACGAATTCCCTATCCTCTACTTGGTATATCCACTTGAAATCGCAGTAAGGATATAGTAGCGTCGTTGCGGTTTCGGCAATATCACCAAGTGGCATTCTATCTATATCGTCCAATTGAAAAGTGGAGGTTACTACCGTTCCCACTCCCACTTGCGACTTTATTTCAAAGGTACCGCCACCCGTTTCCGCCGCCTGCTTTAATAGAGGTATTCCCATTCCCACTTTTCTAGTCGTTCTAGTAGTAGTAAAAGGGTCGGTTACTCGGGACAAAAAATCCTCGCTCATCCCCTTGCCGTCGTCACTAATTCTTATGGTTAAAACGTTATCCTTTGCCAGTATTTCCACCGTAACCAACGTTGCGTTAGCCTTAACGGAATTTTCGGCAATATCAAGAACGTGAAGGGCAAGTTCTCTCATTATTATTTATACTCGGAAACGATGCCGTCTAATTGATTGGTAGTTACCTTGCCGTATACGTTGGAGTTTACGGTCATAACGGGAGCCAAACCACAGCAACCGATACATCTGGTTTCGATAAGGCTGAACTTACCGTCATCGGTACATTCACCGGACTCGATACCAAGCTTAGCTTTAAGAGCGTCTACGAGGTCACCAGCGCCTTTAACGTAACAAGCAGTTCCCATACATACGGATACTTGATATTGTCCACGGGGGCTCAAAGTAAATTGTGAGTAGAAAGTCGCTACGCCAAAAACTTCTTCAAGAGATACTTTTAGTGCTTCTGCAATCTTAGTTTGTACTTCGATGGGAAGATATCCGTATAACTCTTGAGCAAACTGTAATGCGGGCATTAATCCACCGGGAACAGATTTAAGCTCTTCTAACTTAGCGTTAAGAGCTGCCTCTTGTTCGGGAGTGCCGGCAAAAGGAACTTTTGTTAACTTAATTCTTGCCATTATTTCCTCCAAAGAAATGTATTATTGTAATATTGTATTTCGCGCGCTTACGCACGCGCATAATAATTATAACATACGCGCGCGAATTTGCAAATACTTTTTTTTAACAAAGTTTTCTAATTCCTATTTTTTACTTTTATTTATTAAAAAGGAAATAAGAGCTTCTGCCGTAGGCTCTTCCAAATCTATAAAATGGACCCCTTTCCCAATGCTATCTAGGGTATGTGCGTCACTATCGTGCAAAATAAAAATATCGTCTACTTCGTGTGCGTTATCGCCGTCACAAGAGTATTCCACGGCGTGATAGTAAGGAGGTATTCCTCCTAGCATTGCTATCATTCCGAAAGAATCCCTATCAACGTGAGCTGGCACGCAAACCCCACCGTAGCGGAGAGCAAGTGCGTAAGCTTCGCTTTCACTAATTTCGGCACTAGTTAAAAGTAGACTGTCCTCTATCTCCACTATTTCGTCATCTGAGTTAATAACAAGTTGCCTACCAAAAATATCTTCTCTATTTTTAAGGTTTGTAAAATTAATCTTTTTGTGGAAGGCGCGCAACCTATCAAAATCCGGGAAAAGACATAATAAATGTAAATCTTCGTTAGTTTGCAATTCAAAAGCAGGTACGACTGTAATACCTAGCGCTTCCCCTACCTCCAACGAGGCTTCCACGTTTTTTATTGCGTTATGGTCGGCTATCGCTAATATATCTATTCCTAACGCGCTACAAGTGGCAACGATATTTACAGGAGTCATATCGTCATCTGCACAAGGAGACAGCGCGCTGTGAATATGTAAATCGTAGCGATATTTTGCCATTTTATAACCCACTCCTCTTTACCGCTTCAAAAACGGGAAGTGCGGTAGTAATACAATTAATTTCGAAGTCTCTAACCTTTTTATCAAGCAATGGGTCCGGCTTTACGCCGTCGCACAAAACTATGACACCCACATCGGTAAGCGTTGCAACAGCAGCCACGTTCTGGTTATTCATAATGGTAAACCAACCTGAGTTTTCGGGAGCTTTACCCATTACGACGGAAAGAAAATCTCCGCAATATCCGCCCTCTATTTCCCTATCGACGTCGGCGATATTGATAATATCTGCATTCAAATTTTTAATCAAATCATTTATTTTCATTTTTCAATTGTTGACACTTTTCTATGGTAGTTTCGCCAAGAACGACGTCTTCGGCAAAAGCACGACAACTAGGCGCGCCACATTGACCGCAGTCCAGTTGAGGCAACTCTGCGTAGACCTCTTCTATTTCCCTCATTTTCTTTAATGCTAAACCAAAGTCCTCGTCAAGACGGAACATATCTTTAACTTCCGGCTCGTGGTCCCAATGGAAAAAGTCCTCGTCGAATTCATTCACGTTAAGGGCGTTTTTCATGGGTTCCAATCTGTGCCTAAACGAGCGTAATCTTGCACGAGCCGCAAAGGGATTTTCCACGTTAAGAACACCGCCTACACAACCGGAAGTACATGCGCCCAGTTCTACGAAATCTATGTAAGAGAGAGCATCGTTTTCCATTTCTCTTAATACGTTCATAACGTTTTCCACGCCGTCGGCGGCAAGATATTTATCGTTATCTATTCCCAAACATTCGCCACCGCTAGCCGCCCAACGGAGTCCAAGCATACCGGTTTTGGATAGCTTTTTAACTTCTTTAATTTTGGGCAATACGGGAAGCAGTTTGAAATAAACTTCACTAATGGAAAGAACACCGTCGGCGACTGCTTTTGCACTCGTTATCGGATTTTTAAGGGCAAAGCCCTTAGCGGGACAGGGCGAGATAAAAAATACGCCGATATCTTCTGCTGGTATTCCCTTTTGAATTGCTTGCTCACGAGCAAGTTTTAGAGCTACCTCAGCAGGAGCAACAAGGTCTATAACGTGGTCGGCTAATCCTTTGTAACGCATGTAAATTAGCTCCACTACCGCAGGGCAAGCACTAGAAATAATGGGCTTTTTAAGTTTACCGCTTTCCAGTAATTCTCTCGTTTTTTCACTAATAAGCTCGGCGCCAACTGCAACTTCGTAAACGTCGTCAAATCCAATTTCCAATAAACCCGTTAAAATCAGATCAACCGATTTTAGGTTGTTAAACTGACCAAATAATGACGGTGCAGGTACGGCTATTTTATACTTGTAGTCGAATATCTTGTCAAAGCTATCGTAAATAGGCAACTTGGCTTGATGAGGACACATTCTAACGCACTCTCCACAACCGATACACCTATCGTATATAACTCTAGCTTTACCACCACGCACTCTTATTGCCTCGGTGGGGCATCGTTTCATACAAGATATACATCCTTTACATTTGTCACGGTCAAGCATAACCGTGTGGATACTTTTATCCATAATAACTCCTTATATCTTAAAAGTTAACGACCATAGTAACGGTGGTTCCCTTACCTACTTCACTCTCTATCTTAAAATCGTCGGTGTATTTTTTCATGTTTGGTAGTCCCATGCCTGCGCCAAATCCAAGGTCACGTATGGAATCGGTGGCAGTGGAGTAACCCTCCGTTAATGCAAGTTCAATATTTGGGATACCGGGGCCGTTATCTTGTAGTACGATAACTATTTTATCGCGATAAATATCAACTATGGCTCTACCACCGCCTGCGTGGATAACCATGTTGATTTCACCCTCGTACATAGCAATTGCAACCTTTCTAATGGAGGCAGTGCTTACGCCTAACATCTTCAAAGTCTTTTTGACTTCGTCCGAAGCTCCGCCCGCCGACACGAAATTGTTGCCCGCTACTTCAAACTCTAAATGTAACGCTTCACTCATACCGTTTCTTGGTCGCCGGCTATGAGTCCGTTCTTGTAAAGCACTCCGCAGGCCGAGTACATACGATAGTCGCTGGATATTATAGCAATACCCTTTTGCTTTGCTATTGCTATCATATCACTGGTGGGTACCTTGCCACGTACAAGAACGATGCACTTGATATCCATCATATCTGCAGTACGAACAACTTGCGGATTGCATAGTCCCGAAATTAGTAATGCTTGGTCCTTTACGAAAGCAAGTACGTCGCTCATCATATCGGAAGCACAAGCTGAGACTAATTCCATGTCGAATTGGTCTTCACCGCAGTAAACTTTAGCGTTCAAAAGTTCAACAATGTTTTTGAGTTTCATTTTATCCTCTCTAAAAAATAAATTTTTGCTTTTAATTTAGTTTATTTAGGAAATACCCTTCCCATAGCACGTTTATGCTCGGTGCGTCTTTTTGTATTTTCTACTTTTTCCCTTACTTCTTTAGTAGCGTCACCGGTCAAAAGATAGGTATCCAAATCTTTGTAGGTTATTCCCATGTCTTGTTCATCGGTTTGTCCCTCAAACAATCCGGCTGAGGGTGCTTTTTCCACTATACATCTGGGACAATCCAAATAATATAGTAGCTCCAAAACCTCGGTTGCGGTAAGGTCGCCTATTGGATTAAAGTCACAAGCGCCGTCCCCCCATTTGGTGAAGTATCCCATGGTAATTTCGGAGCGATTACCAGTACCGGCAACCAAGTATCCCTTGCGTTGGGCGTAGTTATATAAGGTTATCATGCGTAAACGAGGATTAACGTTGGCATAAGCCATGGGTGTTTGCGACTCGTCAAGTGGTTCAAGCACCCTTTCCATAGCCTCTTTAACGGGTGTCAAATCGGCTTCCAATACTTTAATATCGTACTGCTCGCAAACCAACAATCCGTGTTCGCGGTCCTCACCATAGTTTCGTTTGGATTGACAAGGCATTATTATACCAGTTACATTTGGCGTTGCCATACGGCAAAGGATACCCACTAAAACGGAATCTTTTCCGCCACTCATTCCAAGAACGACACCTTTTGCGCCACTCTCTGCGAGTAAATCCTTTATCCACCTTACGCGTGACATTACTACTTTCTCGTAATCCATAGTGACTCCTTAAATATTTTTTATTTGCCAATCAATGGGTTTTTTGCCCATTTGGGTTAATATTGCGTTTGCTTTGGAAAAATGTTTACACCCGAAAAAGCCGTTGTATGCAGATAACGGCGACGGATGTACGGTTTCCAAAATATAATGTCTAGGATTTGTAATAAGAACCTTTTTAGCTCGTGCAGGAGACCCCCACAACAAGAAAATTACCGGGTCTTCCCTATCGTTGAGCGCTTTTATAACGCCGTCGGTTACTAGTTCCCACCCCTTTCCTTTGTGAGAAAGAGGGGCGTTTTTCCTAACCGTCAAAACGGTGTTAAGGAGCAAAACTCCTTGCTTCGCCCAATCAACGAGATATCCGTTATTAGGCACGAAGGTACCCAAATCAGAATTTAATTCCTTATAAATATTCATTAAAGAGGGTGGAATTTTAACGCCCGGCTTAACAGAAAAACACATGCCGTGCGCCTCCCCCGGGTTGTGGTACGGATCTTGTCCTAATATAACCACTTTAACTTCCTTGCAAGCCGTAGTTTTTAGCGCGTTAAAAATATCGTGCATATCGGGATAAATAACACGATTACGATATTCGTCAATTAAAAAAGTTCTCAAATTGTGATATTCCTCACTTTCAAACACGTCTTTAAGGATAATATCCCAATCGTTTCCTAGGTTAACCATGGTTATATTTTACTACACGCACGCGTGCGTGTCAATAGTCAATATTTCACACTGCCCTATTTCTCGGCGTTAAAATCTCGCAAATATAACTTGCTCCCATTAGCATAACTTCTTGCACAAACTTATTTATTATGCGGTAATAAATAACCTTCCCCTCTCGCCTGAACGACACCATACCTGCGTCACGAAGTATTTTTAACTGATGCGAAACTGTGGTTTGGTTAAGGTCTAAAATAGTAGAAATATCGCTTACACAAAGCTCGTCTACCGATAATGCGGAAAGCATTTTAAGGCGAGTTACGTCACCGAAAACAGAAAAGAAATTCGCCATATCCGCTAGATCCGCGTTAGAGGGCAAATAATGTTGTATAGTAGACAAAGTTTCAATATCAACGAGCAAAGAATCCATAATAAATCCTTTTTTTCTTTGATTATAAATTTGTAACAAAATAGAAAGTTAAGACATATTGTAAAGTAACCACTTTATTTGTCGGAGGTAAATATGTTTGGAAATAGTACGCTCGCTTTATTGCTTATAGTTTTATGCTGTGGAGGTTGCGGTGACGAAGGACTTTGTGGTAACAACCAATGCCTTGCCCTACTGCTAATCGTTTTATGTTGCGGAGGTTGCGGAAATAGTAATTCGCTAGGTTTTACGGAAACGTAATCTTATGACTGATTACTGTAAATTGTGTTAGACCACTTAAAGACTTTGGTTTTTGGGTAAGACGTGACGGAAAAGCTTTGCTTTTAGACAGGTCGCCAAAAGGCAAAGTCTATTTCATGTTTTTGGTAATACGCTCCACTTGCGGAATAGCCCAATGATATCCCCACAAAAGCAAAGCATCGTAAATAATAAAAACTGCAACGAAAATAAGATTTAATATGACGTAAAGAAGGGCTTTGTTATCGGTGGAAATATTTAATGCAGAAAAGTTAACGAAGAATATATCGGTTAAATAATACAAAACAAAGAAGACAAAACAAGCATAAACCACTTTTATAGGGTAAGATATATACCACTTGACCTTCTCTTTATGATCGTCCATCACGATGGTAACTATAGTATAAAAACCACCAACCAAAACAAAAGGTAATATATGTATATTAGCAAAAATACCGCCCAACGCACAAACAGCCACGTAAGACAATATTGCTTCACGATAGTATTTTTGCGTAAGCGGTAACATTATCCCAACGGTTGCGAGCAAGTTGAAAGACATGCTCAAATTGGGTAGATAAAAGGACAGTATGACTGCAATAAGCGCTATTGCCGAAGAAATTCCAGCAAGCGCTATTTTTTTTGAAGAGAAACGTTTCACCTTAACAACAGGAAATCAAATCTCCGCCCATGCATTCGCAACAACAGTCGGCACATATTAATCCTTGACAACAGTCGCAAGGCGTCATCCCACCACTATGACGACCGTCGTAACCATCGTCACGATAAGACCTTCTGCCATCGCCGTAATCACCACTTTCTCTATAGGCGTAAAATCCCTCTGTTTGGGGCTTTCCTACTCTTTCTTGCATGCGATTATAAGCCTCCGAATAAGTTGAATTATCAGGTTCGATTACGGTAGCCGTTTTAAGATGTTCCAGCGCCTCGTAATTTTTACCGGTACCAGTAAAAACTATGGATTGCAAGAAATGCCACTTTGCTCCCCTAACCTTTATTCCTTCCAATTTTTCTTGTGCACTTTCATACTCTTTTGCTCTAACAAGACGGTCTATTTCCGCATACTCGTCCTCCGTAGCGGGCTCAACGACCTCGGGAATAATCACGTCTCGCGCACGCAAAATTTCTTCCGCGTCCCTGTACGCTTGCTCTATTTCATCCAAACGTTCACAAGCATAGGCACCCTCTTCACCAGGTGCAAATCTCTTGCTTTCCCACTCCCTACGAGCATTTTTATATGCATCATAAAGTTCGTTTTGGGATACCGAATCGGTAACTCCAAGTATCATAAAAGGGTCTTTTTGCATTTCATACCTCTCGTATTAAGAACCTCTTCCGTGCGGGTACGTAATCCAACGTAAACCACGTTGGAAAGTGGTCCTTCGGTGATAGTTATATCCATTTGGTCGTAGGCTCTCTTTATTTCGCCAAGATAGCCGTAAAGTTTTTCCCTAACGACCGTTTGAGTCTTTTGTATAACTTCATCCGTAAGTTCTCCATCCGGCTTAAGCGGATTATAATTGTCCTTCTTTATATCTTTTAGTAAATCATCGTAAGCATCTATTAGGTATATCCACCTACCCAAATTATCCGCAAGCGTAATTAGCAAATCGTCGTAGGTAGGACAACATGCTTTAGCTACTGCAACAAGCATATCTCCCGATGTTTTTGCTGTCGCATCAATATCCTTTGACCCAGCTTTTTCTAGTGCGTAAAGCTCCTTAAAACACTCTTGCAGAGCCTTGTCCAGCTCTGGATAGCGTTTTGATGCACGATTGTATTTGCCCTTAATATACCACTTTGCAATCAGGTGTTTTAGGCTTCCTCTATCCGCAATATCGTCGTATGCTTTATAGTATCCTAAAATGGTATTAATATCTACCACGCACTCTTGGACGGGATCATTTACGACCACGCTAAAGGGTTTTCCTACAGGATGGGCTATGCAAAGCGCTTTCTTAAACTTGGGCTCAACTTTATTATAGTTGTGTGCAAGCATGGTAAGAAAGGTTATATCGTAATTAATTGTAAAACGCATAAGCGGAGGATTTTTTCGCCCTATACTCTTGCAAAGTCCGCAGTAATACGCACGGTAAACCGCGTAATCTTTAATGAGCATATTGGGTTTATCCGCGTTAACGTATCCAAACATTATTTGAGTTCCACTAATCCTATCTTGCGCTTTACTTTGCTTACCGTCTTTCTTGCAAGATATCTTGCCTTATCGGCCCCCTCTTTTGCTACTTGCATTAGATATCCTTTATCTTGCATTAAACGGTTGTATTCCTCTCTAATAGGTCTAAACTTTTCAACGACGCTTTCACCTACCGCTTGCTTAAACTTAGCGTATCCGCCGTCGTAATAACGGGTAGCAAGTGACTCCATACTTTCGCCGGTCATGGCGCTCATAATGGTTAGCAAATTCATTATGCCTGCTTTGTCTTCCCTAATTTCTACAGTAGTTTCGCAGTCGGTAACGGCCCTCTTGAATTTACGCATTATGCTATCGGGGTCCTCGATTATGGCAACGCTAGCGTTAGGATCGGGGTCTGACTTGGACATCTTGGAGGTGGGATCTTGTAGACTAAACACCTTTTCCCCTTGCTTTGCAATATAAGGCTCCGGCACTACGAAAGTAGGTGAGTATGCATTATTAAAGCGAGTAGCAATATCCCTTGCTATCTCCAAATGTTGCTTTTGGTCGATACCTACCGGCACTAGGTCCGTTTGATATAATAGAATATCCGCCGCCATAAGTACGGGATAATCTAGTAAACCCATGTTGATATTGTCCTCGTTCTTTTTGGACTTGTCCTTGAACTGAGTCATACGAGTCATTTCACCAACGTAGGTGTAGCAATTTAGTATCCAACTGAGTTCGGTATGCTCCGGAACGTGGGATTGGAAATATATAATTGCCTTTGAAGGGTCGATACCAACTGCAAGATATTGAGCAAAGAAGGATAGCGCCCTTGCTCTAAATTCAGCGGGGTTTTGTCTTACGGTTAGAGCATGTAGGTCGGCAATACCAAATAGTGAATTATAATCGTTTTGTAATTTCAACCAGTTATCGATAGCTCCGATATAATTGCCAATGGTAATAATACCGGTGGGCTGTATGCCCGAATACACTACCTTTTTAGGTTGATTATTGCTATTTTCCATGTTAATTATTCCTTTTCAAAGTAGGCAAAAATTGCACTTTCTATGTCTTTTACTTCTACGACGTCGGTATGGATAGGCTCTAAAGTTTCTAACTCGCTAATTTCCTTTGGTATATCGGTCATAGTATAGGAATGAAGCTTCTTAACCGCCCTAAAAGGTTCCGGTTCGTCTTTACCGGATACTGCTTCGTATACGTCGTGGGCAAACTTATAAGGGCTTGCAGTAGATACTACTACGGTTTTGGTTTGATCTCCCGTTTCGGTAAGATAATCGTTATAGGAATTTACTGCAACCGCGGTGTGGGGGTCGAGTAGATAATCGTAGGTTTCAAAAAAATTATCTATGGTCGCCTCGGTACCATCCTCGTCGGAACTATAAGCCAAAAATTCGGGAACTTTATCAAATATATCTTCTAGATCTATTTTGTACTCACCCTCTTCTTTTAGGCTTTCCATTAGTTCACGTACCTTTTGAGCATCCCTATCGAAAATTTCAAAGAGCAATCTTTCTAAATTAGAACTAATAAGTATGTCCATACTGGGGCTCATAGTCTTGTGGAAAGGACGATTGGTGTCGTATTTGCCGGTAGTAAAGAACTCGGTCAAAACGTTGTTTATATTGGATGCAACTATTAGTTTGCTTACTGGAAGACCCATTTTTTTAGCATAGTAACCTGCAAGTACGTCACCGAAATTACCAGTGGGAACTACAAAGTTTATCTCCTCTCCCTCTGCTATTTCCTCACAACCAAGCATATCTACGTAGGCTGAGATATAATAAACGATTTGAGGAACCAATCTGCCCCAGTTAATAGAGTTAGCGCTAGAAAGTGCGTAACCCAGTTTTTCAAATCTTGCCTTTGCCTCTTGTGAATTGAATATTCTCTTTACTGCACTTTGTGCGTCGTCAAAATTACCCTTTATACCAAGAACGTGTACGTTATTGCCGTTTGAGGTTTGCATTTGGAGTTTTTGAAGTGCGGATACGCCTTCACTGGGATAAATAACGACGATTTCCGTTCCATCAACGTTTTTGAATCCCTCAATTGCAGCTTTACCAGTATCACCGCTAGTCGCAACCAAAATAAGGGTCTTTTTGTCCGAACCGCATTTTTTATGTGCTGCGCCCATTAAATGAGGAAGAAGGGTTAACGCTATATCCTTGAACGCTAGCGTGGGGCCGTGGAAAAGCTCCATAACGTAGGTGGTTTCATCAATCCCAATTACCGGTGCCGGCTCGCCGTCAAACCTGGCGTAAGCTTTGCGTGCATAGTCAAGAAGTTCTGCTTCGCTATAATCGCTAAGGAACATGCCTAATATACATGCGGCACGTTCAGGATAATCCATAGCAATCATATTGTGCAAATCTTCTTTAGTCAGTTTTGGAAAAAATGACGGAACGTAAAGTCCGCCATCTTCAGCAATTCCTTTTAGGATAGCGGTTCCGGCGCTAACAGCACCTAGTCCGCGTGTGCTAATAAAGTCCATAATTGCTCCTTATTTATCTGCGATTTCCTTTAGGAACTCGGGTAGTTCGTCGTAATCTGCAGAGATGGTCAATACGAAAGTTGCCTCGCTCTTAATAGCTATTGCTTTCAACTTTTCAAAAAAGCCTGCCATTTCATTAATGTCCTTGCCAATCATTCTTGCAATACCATCAATGTAGAATAAGCGAATGTCGTAATTTGCTTCTATCATGCCTTGGATAAAGCCAAGTAATCCGTCTTCGGTCTTAATATTAGAATCTTTGGAATTGGTAAATCTAATTTGATATTTGATTTCCCTAATATAGCGCGAGGTATCCGAAATAAAGACGATATCTCCAAGTTCCTTCGCAATACTGGAGTTCGCCTGGTCAATTATCCTTTTAGTTTTACCTGTTCCTTTTGAGCCGTAAATAATTTGTATCATAATTCCTCACTAATTATATAGTTCAATAATTAAAATATCATTGATATATTTATTGTATCATCTTTTATAAATATTTCAAGGGGGTAATTTTATTTTTCACCAAACCTTAACATTATTTGTGTTGCATTAACTTTCTGTATCTGGGTTTGTCGATACGTGCTATTATGTTCAAAACTTCCTCGTCACTTATCACCGTGTTTCTGCCTTCCAAGTATTCCTTGTCGATTTCTTCTTTAATGGCAACTACGATAGCGTCGTGTTTGTCAATCTTTTTATTGTCGGGAAGATTAAAGTAAGCGTTAATCCAAAACGCGATACCCGCAAGTCCCGAGTGAGAGTCTATTGCTACTAGCGGAGGACGATTAAGTATTTTTTGAGTATTAAATATGTTGTAAATTTCCTCATCTTTTAACATACCGTCAGCGTGTATTCCCGCTTTAGTAAGATTAAAAGCTCTGCCCACGAAAGGAGTACGCGGAGGAATTTTATAACCTAGTTCATTTTCAAAGTACTCGGCGATTTCGGTAATAACGCTAAGATCCATGCCGTCGGTAGTACCGCGGATAGAAGTATACTCTATCGCCATAGCTTCCAACGGACAGTTACCAGTTCTTTCTCCAATACCAAGAAGGGAGCAGTTAACGCCACTACAACCGTACAACCAAGCGGTTGCCGCGTTGGTTACTACCTTGTAAAAATCGTTATGACCGTGCCACTCGAGTAATGAGGAAGGAATTTCCGCGTAGTGATTCAATCCGTAAATAATGCCGGGGACGGAACGAGGTAATGCGGCACCGGGATAACTTACGCCGTAACCCAAAGTGTCACAACAACGTATTTTAATTGGAATACCGCTTTCATCCATTAGTTCTTTTAGCGCGGTAGCAAAGGGAACGACAAAGCCGTAATAGTCGGCACGAGTAATATCCTCAAAATGACAACGGGGACGAACACCAATAGAAAGAGCGTCTTTGACTATACCAAGATACTTGTCAATAGCTTGCTTACGAGTCAAATTCATCTTCTTAAAAATATGGTAGTCCGAGCAAGATACAAGTATACCGGTTTCCTTTAGTCCCATTTCCTTTACAAGACGGAAATCTTTTTCGTTTGCACGTATCCAAGAGGTAACTTCGGGAAACTCTAAGCCAAGGTCTAGGCACCTATTTACTGCTTCTTTATCTTTTTCGCTGTAAATAAAGAACTCGGATTGACGCACCAAACCTTTGGGTCCGCCTAGTTTTGCAATCAGTTTATATAGGTCTACTATTTGCTCAACGGTAAAAGGTTGTTGTGCTTGTTGACCATCACGAAAAGTGGTATCCGTTATCCAAATATCTTTCGGACACAACATTGGAACGTGAGTAAAATTGAACAACGTTTTAGGTATGGTCTCGTAATCGAACATGGTCCTAAAAAGTTGTGGCTCATCTACGTCTTGTAGCGTATGAGTAAAGTTGTGTGTTTCCAACAAATTACGCGTTTCATTATAAAATATTTTATCTTTCATATTTTACTCCTTCGTATTCGATGGGGTTAATCGGATATTTTTTCTAGCTTTGCAGTTTGGTCGGCAAGAGCAAGTGCCTCTACCATTTGGAACATATCACCGTTCATAAATTCACCAAGCGAATAAATGGTAAAGCCGATACGATGGTCGGTAACCCTACCTTGAGGGAAATTATAAGTGCGAATACGCTCCGAACGATCACCGGTACCAACCTGGGTCTTACGATTTTCGGCATATTCCTTATCTTTTAGAGTGCGGAAATGGTCGTATAAACGGGAGTTCATAACCTTCCAAGCTTTTTCTCTATTCTTAATTTGCGAACGCTCGTCTTGACACTCAACTACTATTCCAGTAGGCAAGTGGGTAATACGCACGGCAGACTCAGTCTTGTTAACGTGTTGTCCACCTGCGCCACCCGAGCGATAGGTATCAATCTTAAAATCTTTTTCGTTATACTCAACGGCAACTTCTTCCGCTTCGGGAAGAACGGCTACCGTTACGGTGGAAGTATGTACTCTTCCTTGTGACTCAGTTTCAGGAACACGTTGAACACGGTGTACACCGCTTTCATATTTCATTTTGGAGTAAGCGCCCTTACCGTTAATCATAAATACTGCTTCTTTAACGCCACCAAGTTCGGTTTGGTTAACGTTTATATCTTCCACTTTCCAACGCAATCTATCAGCAAAGAAATGGTACATTCTCATTAGTTCGTATGCAAAAAGAGCCGCTTCCTCTCCACCTGCACCACCTCGGATTTCTATGATAACGTTCTTTTCATCCATGGGGTCTTTGGGGAGTAGCATTATTTTGATTTCGCCCTCTAGTTTGTCTTTTTTATCGCGCAAATCGTAATACTCGATTTCTGCCATCTCGGCCATTTCTTTATCGTCGGACTTCATCATTTCCTTGCAGTCAGCCATTTGCTCTTGATATGCAAGATATTGCTCGTATGCCTCAACAATGGGACCAAGAGTAGAATGCTCTTTAACAAGCTTTTGCCACTCTTCTTGCTTAGCCACGATTTCCGGCTTGCCGATAAGCTCGTTTAACTCAATAAAGCGCGCACGCATAAAATCTAATTTTTCAAACATATTATACTCCCTTGCGGATTATCGCTACCCTATCTATAGGGGGATTATTGTAGTCTTTTATAAACTCCACTTCACCAAAAAGCTCTTGTATTTGTTCCCTTTGGTTTACTCCTATTTCTAACATAAGAACGCCGTTATCAAACAAATAATTGCGGTATTCACTTGCTATTCTACGATATATATCCATACCGTCCAAACCACCGTCTAACGCAAGACGAGGCTCGTAATCTTTTACTTCTTCGTCCAAACTCTCTATGTCCGAAGAGGGAATATACGGAGGATTTATAATGATAACGTCGAATTTGCCCTCTATTTTTTCAAACAAATCGCTTTCAACGAACTCTACGCTCGCTAATTTTTCTTGTGCGTTATAACGTGCAACTTCTAATGCGGAAAGAGAAATATCACTTGCTACCACATTTGCCTTGGAATTTAATGCAACGGTTATAGCTATTGCACCCGAGCCGGTACACATATCCAACACACGCAATTCTTTATCCCCTATTTCTTTTAGGGCGCGTTCTACTAAAATTTCGGTATCAAAACGAGGAATTAACACTCTGCTATCCACGTTAAACTCTCTACCATAAAAATTTGCTTTTCCAAGTAGATATTGTAGTGGCTCCTTACTTTCCACTCTTTTACGGCAAATTTCCAAAGCTTTATCAGCTATATCCTTATATATTACTTTAGTGCGATTAAGGGCAAGTCGATTTTCGTAACCGCCAAGGCACATTAGTATTTCTTCGTTTTCGTATTCACGTTCACCGTTAATCGCCTTCATATCGTCAAGCACTTTTTTTACGGTAACCGAGGTACGGAAGGTGCTAGTCGCTTTTTCCGCGTTCTCTTCCAACTCCAAAACCGTAGTAAAAGCAACGATTGCGACCTCTATCATACTCTCATCGGGTTCTTTGGTAGTTATATATTGCATAGCCCTACCGGGAGCTTTGAATATGCGAGCAAAAACGTTGTCGAATTTGGCGAATAGCTTTAGTGCCTCGTAGCTCAAACCGGCTATTAATGGTAAAGCACCAAGCCTAATAAGGATTTCATAAATTTGCTTTTCGGGCTTCCAACCACTCAATGCCTCAACTAGCGAGAAGAAAATTGCAAAGAATAAAATTGATATTATCATTACGATAAACATAAAATTAGTACCGCATCTATCGTGTAAACGCGAATGCTTTTTTACGTTTTCGGGAGTAAGTTCATCTCCCGCTTCGTAACACGCAATAGTCTTATGTTCCGCACCGTGATAGGCAAAAAGCCTTTTTATTTCTTTCATGGAAGATACTGCAAGAAGGTAGCATATAAATATCAAAATTCTAACCAAACCAAGAGCAAGATTTTCCACGAAATTCGCCCAAACGCCAAGAGGACTCATGTCTATAAGCCCAAATACAAAATTTTTAATTAAGGTGGGTACAATAATAAACAAACCGACGGCTAAGGCTAGTCCCAATACTAAACCGATATAGGTAGCAATCTTTATAGTATCTATTTTAAGATGTTTTTGCAACCACAAATCGGCTTTAGTAGGCTCGCTTTCCACTTCTTCACCGTAAACCTCCCCCGACCTCATAATGAGTTGTGAGCCACCCACAAGACTGTTTATAAAGCTTAAAACGCCCCTTACAACGGGAATCTTGTAGGCAACAGACTTCTTTTCGGGTAGGCGTTTACTTTCCACTTGAATATTGCCGTAAGGGTCGCGTACCGCTACTGCTTCAGCGGTCTTACCACGCATCATTACGCCTTCAAGTACGGCTTGTCCACCTATGTTGGTACAATTTTTCCTTGCCATATTACAAATATCTAATTTAACAAAATAGGTGCAGATTCAACTGCACCTACCTAGAAATTGCTGTTTTTTAACCTTATTTTCTGCCGTAACGCTTGTTGAATTGGTCAACTCTACCGCCTGCATCTACAACTTTTTGTTTACCGGTGTAGAAAGGATGGCATTGGCTACAAATATCTACTTTGAGAACGTCAACGCTTTTGGTGGTGCCGGCTCTGAATTTTGCGCCACAAGCACATACTACGTCAACTACTTTATAGTTAGGATGGATTTTTTCTTTCATATCTATTTACCTCGTTTGCTCATATTTTTCGTAAAAGTGCTTAATTATTATAATTATAATATTTAAGTATGTCAACTAATTTTAACCGACATATTTGGATTTTTTACTCGATATTTAATATTTATACCCTTATTACCGCGCATTGATAAAGGAAATTATCTTTGGATAGATCCTCAAACAACTCTTTTGCCTCTTGCAACGGAACGATATGGTCGATAAATCCTTCAAAATTGAGTATCTTTTGAGCAAGTACGTTAACGGCAGAGTTAAATTCACTCAACCCGCAACTAACCCCTTTAACAGTCAAATTATTTTGGGCTATTATGCTCATATCTACCTCTTGACGTGGAATATAATTACTATTCAAAGCAGAAATTATACAGTCGCCCCCACGCGCTGCAAGAGAGTAGGTAAAGCGAGGATTAATGTTACCAATAGCGTGTTGCACGGTATGGTCTGCCATTCTACCGCCGGTAATAGAGAATACTTTTTTCTTAACGTCGTCCAGCCTTTCGTTAACGGTATAATAAACGCCTACCTTTTCCGCAAGATTAAGCGCACGATCGTCCGCACTAATGACAATAGGAATCGCTTGATAATAAAGAGCTAATTGAGCCGTTACGTTCATTAGAAGAGAACCACCGATTAATGCGATATATTCACCCTTTTCCGGCTTAATTTCATTAATGATACCCAGCGCAACCGCAACCACGTCGGCAAAAATGGCCTCGTCTTCCTTTACCTCTTCCGGGAAAGGAATTACGTTATCGATAGGCATAGATACGAAATCGCGCAAAAAACCATCTTTATGAATGCCGTATACGTCTACGTCGGAATAATCGTCGGTATCGGGAACAATGGGATTTACGTAGGGATTCAAGAGTACCCTGGAGCCTAATTTTAAGCCGTATTCGGGACGGTCCTCACTTACCACGGCAGTTGCTAAACGACAAGGAACGCGAGGATAATCTATCTCCAACTTTCCTTCGTATACGGAAAGATCAGCAAGCGTCGGATAAACCATGCTTACCTTTAACTTGATTAGTTCTTCCGAAGAATTATTCTCCAGCTCAACAATCTTAAAATCCTTATTTCCGTTAGCGGTATAAAGTTTCATGAATCTCTCCCATTAAAAAGTAAAATCATTATACCATAGAACACCTATCTTTTGCAATACTAAATCTTTTTTAAAATAATTTTTATTTTATCAGAAGAGAGCCAACGTCCGCTATATCTCCAGCGCCTAACACAAGCACTAAATCGCCACTCCTTAGTTCCGACAGTACGTCACTTACGAGTTCGAGCTGAGTGTCGTAATAACGAACGTCTACCTCTTTTTCACGTAATGCTCGGTATAATTCATAGGCACTCTTACCGCCTTCCTCTTTACGTGCAACGTACTCTTTTAGTACGTAGAGTTTATCAGTTTGGGATAAGGCTAGCAAAAAATCGTCGAATAGCGCTTCCGTTCTTAGTAGCGTATGGGGTTGAAAAAGTGTTATTATTTTACCTCCGTTTGCCCTTTCCCTCGCCGTTTGTAATGAAGCTCTTATTTCAGTAGGATGATGGGCGTAATCACGATATAACAAGGCGCCCTTTCTAACACCCAAATACTCAAACCTTCCTTTTACTCCTTTGAATTTTTCTATTCCTCGTTGTATCACTCGTCTATCTATTCCAAGTCTTAACGAACAAGCGAACGTTGCAAGAGCGTTATAGATATTATGATACCCCTCCACGCTCAATCTAATATCGCAATTAGGGTATCCGTTTTGAACTATTTGGAAACCGTAAAAACCATTACCATAATTTATAATATTCGTAGCCGTTAAATCGGCAGTATTCTTAATTGCATAAGTGAACCTATCTTTATATGCACTTTTAATAATATTATAATTCTCCGAATCGGCATTGGTAATTAATACGCCGTCACGTTTTATTCCCGAAGCAAAAGATAAAAAAGCACTGCATAATTCGTCGGTATTTTTGTAAGTATCAGGGTGGTCCATTTCCACGTTGAGAATTACACCTATATCAGGTCTAAGAGCTAAAAAACTCCTATTGTATTCACAAGCTTCCGTAACAAAAATATCCTTTCCTTTGTAAATCAAATTCCCTTTTTCCGTTTGACCACCTACGTGTACCGTATAAAGAGCGTCGTTTTCTTCCAATACTTTACTCACCATTCCACAAACGGTAGTTTTTCCATGAGTACCGCTTACGGCTATAGTTTTATCAAACTCGTTGCTTATTTCATACAAAAAATATTCTCTTGATATTATTTTTTTCCCGCCGTTTAATGCAATTCTAAACTCGGGATTATCATTTTTTATCGCTCCGTTATACACCACTAAATCGGCGTCTAAAACCATTTTTTCATTTTCGCCCACGTAAACCTCGGCACCCCATTCGATAAGTTCTTCCACCACTTTGGAATATACCCTATCCGAACCGCTTACTTGCGCGCCCCATATTAAGCATAATTTTGCGAGCGCACTCATACTAATCCCACCGATTCCTATAAAATGAATTTTTTTAACCATTATCTTTTTTTGCATACCTCATATTATGCTTAAAAAGTAAATATGGTGTTATAAATCAAATTTAATTTGGGAATTTTTAGTAAAAAATTTAATTTTGCTATTGAATTAACTAATTTTATGTTATATACTTTAATTACTCGCTTTGTGTAACTAACTTTGCTAACTCATCAAAACTAAAGAGGTGGATATGCAAGTTACAGATGTGCGTATTAAACTTATTAAACAAGACGACACTAAACTTCGAGCCGTTGCAAGCGTAATTATTGATGGAGCTTTCGTAGTACACGACATTAAAGTAATCGAAGCCAAAGAAGGTGGTTGCTTCATAGTAATGCCTTCAAGAAAGGCACCGGATGGCACTTACCGTGATATAGCGCATCCGCTAAGTACCGAAGTTCGTGAATACATGCGTGATAAAATTCTTGATGCCTACGAATTGGCGCTTAAAGAGGACTAAAGCTAATTAATTTTTCTTTTCGTAGTAATTAAAATCAATTTTCCCCATTTGTGTGCGTAAAATTTCCTTTTCCAAAACAAATTGACGAGGAATTGCATAACGCACTATTTCGCGTTCTATTTTTCTTTTGATTTTGTTTTCCAGCGTGGAATTAAATTGCACGCCTTCTTCAAGTTGCAAATGTAGGCGAATATACGGCTTACCTTTTTCGTAAGCACGCGCCGCACAACACTCTACTATTTCATCAATTTCACGCGCAACTCTTTCTATTTCTTGGGGAAAAACGTTTATCGCCCCTATTTTTATACTTCTCTTTCTACGTTCTTTATAGAACAAATATCCGTCGCTATCAAGATAGCCTACGTCTCCTGTTTTAAGGAATGTTTTTCCATCTATAGTAACAAAGTTGTTATTTTCTTCATTCAAATATCCATTCATAAGGGAGGGTGTGCTAACGTAAATTTCACCTATCTGCATAGGTAGACACTCTTTGTCATTTTCATAGATACGAATTTCATTTCCTTTTAGAGCTTTACCTTGCGAATTGGGTTTCGTTTGTCCCTTTATCCCCACCGTAACAACGGATGCAGTTTCCGACAATCCATACCCTTCTACGATTTCGGCATCGCTACCGCAATCCTTGAAAACTTTATCAAACTGTCCTTTTATAAGGCCACTCAAACTATCTCCACCGCAAAATGCATTTACCACGTATTTTAATCTACCATCGTACAACGCTTTTACGCCAAGCATTTTCCTATACATTGCTGGAACTCCCGCAAGATGGGTTACTTTGTGTTTTTTTATTAACTTTACACTTTCATTAGGCAAAAATCTAGGCTCCAATATTATTCTACAAGAGCAAGCAATAGTATGAGCGCATACGCCTAACCCAAAGCCATGGAATATTGGAAGCATCATCAACATAGCATCCCTTTCCGCATCGTAGGTTTTTTGGGGATGAACCGTAGTTAAAATTGCGTTTGCTAAGTTGTTTAGCGCATAACTTGATAAAACCACCGTTTTAGGCTCACCGGTAGTACCACCTGAATGAATATAGGCAACTGCTTCCTGTCCATCGCTAGAAACGGGACAACACTTTTCATATTTCAAAAGGTTTTCAAAATATAAATCCTTGTTTTTTAACGAGGTAAGCGCGTAGATACTTTTCAAAGACTTACGATAATAAAATGGAGAACAAAGCACCGTCTTAACACCGATTTTGCTTAGCATATCGCGGTGCTTATCGTATAACGCATCGTACAAAAACAATACCTTAGTTTGAGTGGAAAGCAATATTCTTTTTAGATGCAACGTGGGCAATCTAGGATTAATAAGATTACATACGCTACCTGTTGCCGAACAAGCATATAACGCGAATATGGCTTCCGGAATATTGGGAAGCATAACGCCTATACTCTTTCCTTTATAACCGTTTTTTACGATAAAACCACCTACTTTGAGTATGTTATCGATGGTTTGGGCAACGCTAAATTTGGTGCCGTAGTATTCAATTTTAGTTATATCGAGACGAGGATTACTCTCAACCATACTCTCGAATATATTAGCGTTTAGTAACATATAATTAATATACAATAATCACGCGCAAATTTCAATAGAAAATAGGCGCGAAACTTATTTTTAGCGAGGTAAATATGTTATTAAGTGAATTTTTAGGCAAACGCGTTATAGTTCTTGACAACGCAACCGAACTGGGTACTATCGTTGGTGCATACGTACATAAGTACACTTATGCACGTAGCCATCTCGTTCTTGACAACGGCAAACAAATTAAAATTGACGACGTATTTTCTTTAGACGAAGTCGTTACCATACTTACGCAATCCAATGAAACTATACCGCTAGAAGAATACCACGAAATAACCGTTAATCAAGAAGTTATTTTAGTGAGTGGAAAAAGACTGGGCAAAGTAAAAGATATTGCTCTTAACGGCAAGAAAAAAGATAACGTTTTAATTGCAGATAAGGGCAACGTAAAACTGAAGTCTTTGGTTTCTTGTTCTAATAATATAATTATTGCAAATCCGACTTATAGGATGCTAAAAGCACGTGTTAAAGAGCCTTTAGGTGGCGTTTTAGCACTCAACGGAAAGCAAGAAGCCTCGGCTGTCAACTCGGTCGAAAAAGAGTTTTTTACCCCCACTCCAACACCATCTTACGATTTCCTAATAGGTAAAAAAGTTAATAGCGAAGTAAGCGATATTAACCGTTCTTTCGTACTAATGGCTGGCACTATTATTACGGAAAAAGTAATATCAAACGCTATACGCGCCGGTAAACTTACCGATTTGGTTAACAAATCAAGATAAAAAAAGGCACTCGTTAGAGTGCCTTTTCTTTGATTCTCTTATACTTCCTTAAAATCGCAACAATCACATTTACAGCAATTTTTTGGGCTTTCATTACCATAATGCATAGTACCGCAATTACGACACATATACCTTTTACCTGCAGTTCCTTCTGCATCGTTTACGTCAAAACCTATATCGCTTTGGGCGTTGTTTTGCTCAAAAGAACTACCGTAAGAATTACCTACGTCGTTTACTTGATTATTACTTTGGTATTTGTTGGGACTACCGCAATCCGTGGGATATTGATATTGTTCGTTCATGATACAATTCTCCTTTATTTGATAATTGTATTGTGCCACTTTTATCTGTTTTTATACCTAGAACACCACTTTATTTTCAATGTAACCATTAAAAATACCTTCCACTTTTTTACCTGCACTTTTACTAAAACTAGTAATTATATCCTTTCCCGTTGCCGTTTTACCTGAATATTGTGCGTAATACTCCTTTATTGCCCTCTTGAATTTCTTTTCCCCAATCAAATTATAGACTCCGTCATATAGTAAAACTCCGTAACTATATACCATATTTGAGTATTCCGTAGCACTTCTAAATTCACCCAAACTGAAGTCTAATTTGGGGTTGTATTTTTCTCCATACTTTTCTTTTCCCACATCCATATATTCCTTAAAGTTTTTCTTTTCTAATTGTATATGCTCCTTGTATCCTCCTTTATTATATATATCCATATAATAATAGCTCAAAAAATTGGTTAAACTCTCATCTACCCAACACTCATTGTAAGAATTTGAGCCAACCGATATACCAAACCATTGATGAATAATCTCGTGAGCAATAACAAACTCCTTTTCTCTAGCATTATCGTTGATTACAACTAATCCGGAATATTCCATACCACCGTAATCAAAAGGAGTTTCAACTATAGTAAAAGTTGAAAACGGATACTCTCCAATTTCTTTATTAAAATATTCTATGCACTCTTTTGCGAAAGTCGTATAGTCAACTCCTTTAGAGGTGTAATGATATATTTTAATCTCGCCTTTCGTATTTTCGTACAAATTAAAATTTTCACATAGTGACAACGCTACGTCGCGAGCATTATCTATTTTAATCGTTTGCTCTTTGTACTTTTCATCTTCACTTTGTCCAACTACTTCTCCTGCGTACGCAAGCGTATATTTTGATGGATAATTTATTTTTATTATCATGTCATCCATACTAAAATAGAAAGAATCACCTATATTGGAATATGGCACTACGACGAATGAATTTCCGTCATAGTAAGCCAAACGTGGATAAAAAGCATGCAAATTATAATATCCGTCGCCATATCCTAGCCTACCCTTCCCTTTTGGTAAATCCACTCTTGACGATATTTTTAAGACAACACTTTCTCCATCTTTTAACGGTCTATCCAAATTCACCACCATATTTACGTCATTTATCTCATAAGAAAGCTTATGCGTTTGTGTAGATACGTTACTTATCACAATCGCACCACCATTATCCGCGTATGCGTTTGGATACAAATAAAAAGGTAATTCACTAATTAAATTGTTGCTTTCGTTTAATACTTCCACCTCGCTAATTAGATACAAAGCGTGGGCAGTATCGTCTAACGAGCATTTTAGGTCGTAAGTAACACTAATGTTACCTCCATTTTTCTCCTTATTTTTGCACGCAAAAAGAGTAAAAGAACTAATAAGTAACGTTAAACATAATACTACAATAGCTATTTTTTTCTTAATCATATTATATATGATTAG
>JAZSLG010000019.1:0-5091 GCA_045535235.1 Candidatus Stercoripulliclostridium sp. | reverse complement strand
GAAACGACATGGCTACGATCCGACTTTATAGACGGCGTTAAAATCATACCCCCCGATAGCATTTAGCACCCTTTTAAGAGGGCTAAAAGCTATAAATTGAACTAAAAATAGGAGTGGGTATGAAAATTCACGAAGTGTTTGAAAGAAAGGTTAATGAGCTTAAAGCGGACGAGAACGTAAAGGGGATTTTTATTACCGGCTCGCTTGCAAGAGGTACGGAGACGGAGTATAGCGACCTTGATATTATCGTAATTTCCGACAAGGACGAGGTAGTAGAGGAAGTTATTGAGGGAGTGCCGGTGGAAACCCATTATAATAGGGTGGAAAGCGTTAAAAAATGGTTCGTCGCCTCACCGCCTTCATGCTATCTTTATACTTATGGAAAGATAGTGTGGGATAGAGAGGGCGTTCTTGGTGAGCTACAAAACTTGGCTTGCGACCTACTTGACAAATACGAGGTGTTGGACGTTCACAAAGTATATTTGAGTCATAAACTTTCGGCATTAAAAGAAAAGCTAACCGCAAGTATTGCCCTTAACGATAGTCAAAAGATAAGCTATCTAATCCATAATAACTTCAAAATAATAGTGGAGAGCATCTACGCAGTTAACTCTCTCCCTGTTCCCCCGCAAGGGCTTAACTACGAGATATACGGCACGCTAAAACAAGTACCCTCCAAAGAGTGGTTAAAGCTCCTAATAACCCTACATGGCTTGGAGCTGGCGGAGTACGTTATGGGAATTATAGAATTTTGCAAAAACTTACTCGTTTAGTGTTTATTAAGTACTAAAGCGGAATAAAATTTTAACAAAAAAAGAGCGCAAATTATTGCGCTCCTTTAAGTAATGATGGGATTATTCTCCAAAGATAAATTTTTCAATAAAATTATAACATCTATTTATAATTGAGTCAATATGAACTTAGTTTATATCTTTTTGATAAACGAAAAGTGTATACGCTTTATTTAATTAAACAACTATTATATTAAAAATAGTATTGTTATTGATAGTGCGCTTGTGCTATAATAAAAATAAGGGGATATTCTAATAAATTTTTGCTTGACGATATATATATATATATATGATAAAATGGTTTCATGGAAAGTGTTATGCAATTTTTTTATTGTAACGTAACACCCAAAAACCATAATAAAAAGTGCGAGGGCGTAGTATGAAAAAGAGTGCAAAAATTGTTGTTTTGGTAACATTAGTGCTGGTTTTGGTTGCCCTAATTGTTGCTTGTACGCCCAGTGATAATAGTGATGCCGGAAAAGATAAGTGCGCGCATGGTAGCGTAAGTAACTGTAAATGCGTAGACTGCGGAGAGGTTTTACACAACGTTGAAAACTGTGTTTGCGTAGACTGCGGAACAACGTATCATAACTATAATGATTTTTGCACTTGTACTATTTGCGGTAATGAAACACACCAAGTGGAAAACTGCATTTGCAAAATTTGTAAGTCAAGCGTACATACTCCAAATGATGATTGCCTTTGCTCTGAGTGTGGACATTTCGCGCATAAGGTTGACAACGATTGCTACTGCGCTAATTGTGAAGAGTATTTTCATATTCAAAACGGATTATATTGTAGGCATGACGATAAGATATATTACGGATATTATCCCCAAACCCAAATTACCGATGCCGTTTTATTTGCTTCCATATGCAGTCTAACCGGGATTGCGGACAATACACCTGATATTTATAACTCAGGTTGGTCTTCGTATGGTTATTACGACGAAGGAATAAAGGGTGAATATGCAATGTATAAGGACGTGGAAGTGTTGGGAGAGCGTTTTCGTGCTTTCTATACGAAAGAGTATCGCCCTCATGCTCCGGAGTTGGATACTTGGGATTATCATAGCACCATGGATAACGTTGGCGTTAAACTAAAGACTTTGTATTTGTTCCGCTACGAGCCTATTGAGTGGAAAATTTTGGAAGAAGACGACAACAAGATGATTATACAAAGCACAAGTATTTTGGATTTCCAAGGCTACCAAGATTTAAGCAAAGCCAATTATGAAAAACTATATGGAGCGCAGTCAAATTATAACTGGCAATATAATTGGAAAAACAGCACGCTAAGGAGTTGGCTCAACGACCATTTTTATAATAGTTCGTTTGACTATTATGACAAAAAATTAGCTCTTAATCAAAACGTTAACAACGAGAGCGCAGGGCAAGAAAATACAAAGGAACGCGTTACGCTCCTTAACGAAGAGCAAGTACAACAGTATCTTAGTAGTGCAAAAAATAGGGAGAAAACTGCAACTCAGTACGCTTTGGCGCAAGGATACGGCATGAGTAACCTTGACGAAAATTCCACCATATCCGGAGATTATCAATTTGAGGGTTGTTGGAGCTTGCGTACCCCCACGGAAACCCTTCCCCAAAACTATGAAAGACGTTTTGTAAGTAACAAGGGGACCATTTTTACCGATTATTGGTCTTATGATATTTCCACACCTTTTGGCGTTACCGAATACGAAATCAAAGGACAATTAGGTGGCGTTGCTCCCGTAATGACAATCAGAAAGGCTATGGAAAGGGTGGCAGAAAAAGAATATACCATTAGTATAAAAGACGACGACGGCAATCCCATTACCGGAGTGATAGCAAAGATTAGTTCGGAAGAGGAAGAGATAGGAACATTCTCTCCAAATGAAAAGGGTATAATTAAGCTAACTGCCCCGGATAAGCAAGTAATTTCCGTAAAAATAGTTAAAGTAGAGGGCGATTACAGCTATAAAACCAGCTACAAATTTGCTTCTAAGCAATATTCGTTAGACCTTGTATTCGGTATTAAGCGCGATTATACCGTATCTATAACCGATAGATTCGGCGATCTAATAGGAGGAGCAAAAGTTAAACTTAGCGACGGATTGACTGAAAGTGCGGAATTTACCACTAACGAACAAGGCACGGTTACTATTCGCGAGGGTTTCCAAACAAAGAACGTTTACGCAACGATTACCGGTTTTAACAAAAAGATTTATCTTTGGAACGAAAACATAATAAACAAGCCCGGCAACGATAGGTACGAAAAATATTATTTTGATGAAAATAGAGAGGTCGCGATATTGCTTAAAAATAGCTATCCCTATAACGGATACGAGGTAGGGGATAATATAAGCAGTGAAAGATTCCCTGTTGAAAACTATATAAATACAACCAAAAGCTACGATGAATTGCTGGGCGGTCGCGACCTATTAGTGATGGTATTCTATTGGTATTTTGATGATACTCAACTTGAGATGCTCAAGGCTTTTGATGCCTTTTATGAAGAAACGCCGTCAGTTGCCGTTTACGCCGTGGATGCCGAGTACAAGTTCCCAGCATTAGATATCGATAAATGGATGTCGGATAACGGCATTTCATACGATTATGGATGTGGAGGGTATGGATTCTACTATTCCTTATCGCAAAACGTAGCGGATGATTATCCGTTGTTGGTAGTGCTTGATAGGGATGGTAATATTTTAGCTTTCCATGACGAAACGATTACTACTAAAGAAGAAATTCAAAGCTGGATTAATAATGATATTAATTAGTATCCTAAGCTACAAAAAACGCGTTATTTTAGCGAATAACTTCACAAAAGACAAAATCCCTCCTCGGTCATTTACGCCAAGTAAACTCCCGTCGGAGGGATTTCTTTTTGCTCGTTCTTCATCTAAACTAACGCGTTTTTAAGAGGCTCGTCAATGGTGAGAACAAACTCAAACTTTTCCTTGTGAGCGAAGTGTAACGGAGTGAAGCAATTCTGAATTCTGCATTCGCATAGCGTTCTTCCGCATTCCGCACTTAAATAAATCCTTGTGAGTGAAGCGTAAGCGAAATGAGGTCGTTCCGCGAACAATTCGCAGTTACTTTGGTTAACCCAAAGACTACGTGGCTATCACTAAGTGTTGTGCTACTACAAGTTGTTCGTTTTACTCATCAGGTTTGCTACGCAAACTACTGCGTTCCGCGCTCCGCACTCCGCGTTAGTTTGGATGAAGAACGAACAAAAAAGTACTAACTAAAAAACGCGTTAGTTTAGATGCTAGACGAAGGAAAAGAAAAAAGCCGAGGGGTTGCTGTACTGTTCGTACTGCGCCCCGACGGCTTCTTTTACTTTTTCAAAGTATAGCGCTAAAATAACGCGTTTTTATGAACGTTTGCGGAGATTCTTCTTTAGCTTCTTAAGCTCTGCGTAAAGCTCCTTGGGTAGAGTGTCGCCAAACTTGGTTTGATAGAAGTTTTCGATATCTTCTGCTTCTGCAAGCCATACCTTCTTGTCACAGTCAAGAATCTTCTTAAGGTCTTCAACAGTCATATCTAGGCCTTCAAGGTTGATATCTTCGGGCTTGGGCATGTAACCAATGGGGGTGTCAACTGCATCAACTGCATCTTCGCATCTTTGGAGAATCCAGTCGAGAACTCTCATGTTGTCACCAAATCCGGGCCACAAGAAGTTGCCTTCGTCATCGGTACGGAACCAGTTAACGTTAAAGATTTTGGGGCGATTCTTGCACTTTTTGCCCATATCTAGCCAATGTTGGAAGTAATCTGCCATGTTGTATCCGCAGAAGGGGATCATTGCCATGGGGTCGTGACGTACTACGCCAACTGCACCGGTTGCTGCAGCGGTGGTTTCACTAGCCATGATGGAGCCGATAAATACACCGTGTTTCCAATCGCGTGCTTCGTAGACCAACGGAGCTGCCTTTGCACGACGTCCGCCAAAGATGATTGCGCTAATCGGAACACCTTTCTTGTTTTCAAATTCGCTAGACAAGCAGGGGCAGTTTTTAGCAGGAGCAGTAAAACGGCTGTTGGGGTGTGCGCCTTTGATAATTTTACCTTCGGCGTCTACCATACCGCCTGACCATTTGTTGCCTTTCCAGTCAAGAACGTTCTTGGGAGGATTCTTATCAAGTCCTTCCCACCATACGGTCTTGGTCTTGGGGTTGAATACAACGTTGGTGAAGATGGTGCCTTTTTTGGTGCTTGCAAGTGCGTTGGGGTTGGACTTAGCATTGGTGCCGGGTGCTACGCCAAAGAAACCGTTGTCGGGGTTAACTGCGAAGAGTTGGCCGTTCTTG
>JAZSLG010000101.1:0-8594 GCA_045535235.1 Candidatus Stercoripulliclostridium sp. | reverse complement strand
GTTCTCGAATGTACCGGTTTCTACACCTCTAAAGCAAAGGCTCAAGCACACATCGACGCAGGTGCTCGTAAAGTTGTTATCTCTGCTCCCGCAGGCAACGACCTACCCACCATCGTTTATAACGTAAACCACACCACCCTTACCGCACAAGACAACATCATTAGTGCTGCATCTTGCACCACCAACTGTCTTGCTCCTATGGCTAAGGCTCTTAACGATTATGCTCCTATCAAGAGCGGTATCATGACCACCGTTCACGCTTATACCGGTGACCAAATGCCTCTTGACGGTCCTCAAAGAAAGGGTGACCTTCGTCGTTCCAGAGCTTGCGCAGTTAACATCGTTCCCAACAGCACCGGCGCTGCAAAGGCTATCGGTCTTGTTATCCCCGAACTAAACGGCAAACTTATCGGTTCCGCACAACGCGTTCCCACTCCTACCGGTTCCACCACCATCCTTATCGCTGTTGTTGAAGGCACCGTAACCAAGGAAGGCATCAACGAAGCTATGAAGGCAGCTGCAACCGAATCTTATGCTTACAACGAAGACCAAATCGTTTCTAGCGACATCATCGGTAGCACCTATGGTTCAATCTTTGACGCAACCCAAACCATGGTTATGAACATGGAAGATGGCAACAGCCAAGTTCAAGTAGTATCTTGGTACGATAACGAAAACAGCTACACCAGCCAAATGGTTAGAACCATCAAGTACTTCAGCGAACTCAAATAATTAAGTTCAAACTAAAATAAGAGAGCCACTCATTAGAGTGGCTTTTTTAGTTATTATAAGGATAGCGTCTCCAACGTATTATCATTATATTTTTGGTAGTGCCTCTTAAAACTCGTTAATTCTTAAACGCGGAATGCAGAACGAGGAAGAACGCTACGCGAATGCAGAATTCAGAATGCAGAATTCAGAATGCAGAATTCAGAATGCAGAATTCAGAATTGCTTCACTACGTTACACTTCGCTCACAAGGAAAAGTTTGAGTTTGTTCTCACCATTGACGAGCCTATTAAAAACGCGTTAGTTTAGATGCTAGACGAGATAAAAAGAGAGTCCCAAAGGGTTGCTGTAGTTAACCTACTGCGCCCTGCAGGGACTCTTTCTTTAGTGAAGTATAGCGCTAAAATAACGTGTTTTTTCTAAAACGCGCTAGTTGGGATGCACCCCGACGGAAATGAGAAAACCCCACGACAGGAGTTTACTTTGCGTAAATGACTGAGTGGGGTTGAACATTTTCTATGGGGAGCGCCCAAATAGCGCGTTTTACTTTATCTCATAAACTACGGCTTCATAAGGACGTAAACGAATGCTATCGCCCAACTTTTGTTGTTGTCCTTCCCAGTTGTGAATGATAAGTTCGGCTTCTCTTGCACTAGGAATCTTGTCTACGTTTAAGCTTACGTTCTTTTCTGCAAAGTTACAAATTACTATGTAGCGATGTCCATTAAGGTTTCTTTCGTAGCAATATACCTTTCTATGTTTTTCAAAGTATTCAATAAATTCACCATCACGGATAACTTCATTGCCCTTTCTAAATGCAATAAGTTCTTTGTAGAAGTTCAAAATGGAATTGGGATTCTTAAGATCGTGTGCAACGTTGATTTCACCAAGGTTACGGTTAATCTTCATCCAAGGCTTGCCGGTGGTAAAGCCTGCGCCGGTCTTATCTTCCCATTGCATGGGAGTTCTTGCATGGTCTCTTGCGCGCTTACTCATTGCCCAACGTGCAATAGGCATTAGGAAGGGTGCTACCTTACCGATAATGCTAAAGATACGGGTTGCCATAATGTCAACGTATTCCTCTTGCTTGAGGTCGATATTGGTCATACCAATTTCTTGACCTTCGTATACGTATGGAGTACCGCGAAGCATAAAGTAAGAAACGGCTAGCATTTTGCCTAGTTCCTTTCTATATATACCATAGCCATTACCATAACGAGTTATGGAACGGGGTTGGTCGTGGTTTTCGTAGTAGAGAGTATTCCAGCACTCCTTGGGTAGATTTTGCCATCCGCGTTGTACTGCCTTGAACTTGGGAAGATTGAGCTTTAGGGGGAAGAAGTTCATCCACATATCAACTTCCATTAATTCAAAGGTGATAGCGCTATCTAGTTCGTGACGGCTTTCTGCAATGATGGAAGGAGCATCAACGTACTTGCAACCAATAGCTTCGCCTACTATCATAGTATCGTACTTTGACCATGCCTCACGATTTACTTGGTTTAGATATTCATGAATATTGGGTCCAAGTACAAAATGTTCGTCACCGCACATTACGGGATTCCACTTGCCGTTGGGTAGACCCTCAGCCTTACTGATATAGGTAATAACGTCACAACGGAAACCGTCTACGCCAAGTTCAAACCAGTAATTACAAATATCGATAACCTCTTGTCTAACTTTGGGATTTTCCCAGTTTAGGTCGGGTTGTTTTTTGCTAAACAAGTGTAGATACCACTCACCAGTAGCTTCGTCGTATTCCCAAGCGGGACCTACGAAACGAGATGACCAGTTATTGGGAGGACGCTTACCATCCTTACCTCTACCCTTTCTCCAAATATAGTAATCACGGTAAGGGTTGTCCTTGCTCTTCCTAGATTCTTGGAACCAAGCATGTTCGTCGGAAGTGTGGTTTACAACGAGGTCCATAACTAGCTTTATGCCACGATCGTGCATACCTTGAATCATTTCCTTCCAATCATCCAAAGTACCAAACTCGGGATTGATGTCGCGATAATCGGAAATATCGTAGCCGTTATCGTCGTTTGGGGTCTTATAAACGGGGGATAGCCATACTGCGTTTACGCCAAGGTCTTTTAGATAGTCAAGTTTAGAAATGATACCACGAATATCGCCAATACCATCGCCGTTAGAATCGCAAAAGCTTCTGGGGTAGATTTGATAAAAAACTGCGTCTTTGTACCAACCGGTCTTCATAATTACTCCTTGTATGATAATTTATTTGTTATTTTTTTCTTCTTCAATGCGTTTGTTGAGTTCCTCTATATATAGGTCCTCGTCAATGGGAAGTTGAACGGCTTTTCCTAGCCAACTGGAAAGATGTATTGCGTTGGATATGGTAAGTCCGTTTATACCGTCTTGACCGGGAGCAATTAGCGCCTCGCCGTTCAAAACGTGATTGGTGAAATTCTTTATAATTCCACAATGTTGCTCTTTAACGTACATGTAACCCTCTCTCAACTTACTCATCTTCTTTACGATTTTCTTGGAGGGAATTTTGGGCATAAATTTCTTGTTGGTAGCATTAAAATCTTTTTCGCCCACTTCAAGCTCGGTAAACTCCAAGCGATTGCCTTCAATTACAAGTTTACCTTTGTCACCGTCTATTTCCAGTCTGTTAGTACCCGGAAAATCGTGCGTGGAGGTTATAAACAAACCCGTCGCTCCGTTTGCGTATTCCATATAGGCAGTGACGTCGTTTTCAACGGTTATGTTACGGTTTTTACCCACTTGGGCATAACCGCGAATGCTAGTAGGCATACCACCTAGCCATTGGAATAAATCCAGTTGGTGAGGGCATTGGTTTATTAGAACTCCGCCGCCTTCTCCTTCCCAAGTACCTCTCCAACCGCCTTGGTCGTAATAGGCTTGGGGACGATACCAATCGGTTATAATCCAATTGATGCGTTTGAGTTCGCCAATTCTTCCCGCTTCAACGAGTTCCTTTGCATACTTATACAAAGGATTGGTACGTTGGTTATACATGATACCAAACTTTACGCCCTCTTTTGCTTTCTCGGTTGCATACTCGTTTAGTTCCCTAATAGCCTTGGTATATACGCCTGCGGGCTTATCAATTAGAGTATGAACGTTTTTGCTAAGAGCATAGGTTGCAATTACGGGGTGGTCATAGTGCGGAGTTTCCACTAAAACGGCATCACATAATCCGCTATCTATCATCTCCTTATAATCGGTAAAAACCTTTACGCCCTTTGGTTCTAGTTTTTCTTTTGCCCATTTAATACGTTCTTCCTGAATATCACAAACCGCGGTTAGAACACCGTTTTTCACCAAGCCGGTAGTGAATATAAAAGCGTATTTGGAGCCTTGTTTACCGACGCCTACTATACCGTATCTTAATTTTTCCATGACTATTTACCTGCTTCTTCTAGGAATTTCTTTAGATTTACGTATTGCATTACGAATACGTCTTTGGGGGTGATCTTCTTAAAGAGAGATACGCCAAGCTTTTTATCTATCTTGCGGAACCCCTTGTAAAAGTCGGGCTTAATAAATTTGAGGAAGGGCAAGAAACCCATTACTCTTCTACCAAGCGCATACTTTTGAGTGTGAGGTTCCATGGTCATAAAGCCTTCGTAACCGCGTGCTTCCAAATCTTTGAATATCGATTTATAATCGGTAAAGCCCAGTCCAAGGGGCATTTCCACGTTAGTTTCGGCATCACAGTCCTTCATGTGATAGTATACTACGTATTCCTTAACCGCCTCGTATGCTACGTTGGGATTGTCGCCAACTTGGATAAAGTTGGATGCGTCGTATATGAGCTTAAATTGAGGATGATTTATAGTGTGATATAAATCAAGACAACGCTCGTAAATATCGCCGTAAATCTCCTTTTCGTTTTCATGTAGTAAGATAACCGAACTGTTTTCCACTACGTCGAGGAACTTGGACAGTTTTTCGAGTACCTTATCACGATATTTTTGCGGGTCACAGTTTTTTGGCATAAAGAAACTGAACATTCTTATATACTTACAATCCATAACCTCACAAATTTTAACGAGTTCGGCAAGTTGTTTTAATTGTCTTTCAAATCCCGCTTCATCGTTAATATCTACTTTGCCAATAGGACTTCCAATGGAACTAAATTTGATGCCGTGCGCGTCTAAACGTGGCTTAATTTTATCCACGAACTCCTCCACCGTATAATCGGCAATATTTTTGCCGTCTATTATACGAGGACACATATATTTTTCGCCAAGTTCGTTGAGCATTGCAATTTGCTCGTCCAACTTGAAACTAACCTCATCGTAAAAGCCCGAAATCGTGACTTTCATTATTTTCTCCTCCTCAGTATTATAACAAATGACGATTATACACCCGAATATGCACTAAATCCACCATCAACGGGAACTACTATGCCGGTTACGAAACCACTAAATTCATCGTCTGCAAGCCACATCAACGTGCCAACGAGTTCGCTTAACTCACCAAATCTGCCCATGGGGGTATGGGAAATAATCTTGTGCGAACGAGGAGTAAGTTCCCCATTCTCGGTATAAAGAAGACCCCTATTTTGGTTTCCTACGAAAAAGCCGGGAGCAATTGCGTTAACCCTAATACCAACGCCGGCAAAGTGAACGGCTAGCCACTCGGTAAAGTTGCTTACTGCGGACTTTGCGGCAGAATATGCGGGTATCTTAGTCAAAGGACGATATGCGTTCATGGAAGAAATATTAATAATATTTCCGCCGTTCTCTACCATTCCTTTTGCAAACGCTTGGGTGGTAAGCAAAATGGAAGTAAAGTTAAGGTCGAATATCTTGGAAATGGGTGCGTTAGGTAGGTCGAAAAAGCTCTTTACGTTTTCATCGGTAATGTCGCCTGCCTCGTAATATTCCTTAGTCGTAGTTGCGCTGGGATGATTGCCACCTGCACCGTTAACAAGAATGTTTACGGAACCAAAATCCGCTACAACCTTTTCATAACATTCGTCTAGACAGGCACGGTCAAGAACGTTTGCATAATAAGCACGTGCAAAACCACCGTCCGCGTTAATTTTATCCGCGACCTCTTGCGCTTTATCTAAGTTTATATCTAAAAGGGCAACTCTTGCGCCCACTTTTGCCATTTCAACTGCGAACTCGGCGCATATTGCACCCGCAGCACCGGTAATAGCAACGTTTTTACCACTCAAATCTACGTTATAACGTTTCATATTTTCTCCTTAACGAACTATTTATTTTCGTGTTCAATCGCCTCGATTAGGCCGTATAAATACATGGCGCCAAGAGCCCTATCGTACAAGCCGTAACCGGGTTTACCGGTTTCACCCCAAATCATTCTACCATGGTCGGGACGAACGTAACCATCAAAGCCGGCGTCTACGAGAGCCTTAACTATTTTATACATATCTAAACTTCCCTTAGAGGTAAGGTGTCCGGATTCTTCAAATCTCCTGTATCCAGTATGCTTAATGTTGCGCAAATGTACGAAATGAATTCTACCCTTTGCAATATTAATCATTTCGATAAGATCGTTATCTACGCTTGCACCCCAACTTCCCGTACAGAAAGTTACGCCGTTGTATTTGCTGGGATATAAGTCCAAAAATCTCTTCAAATTTACCTTGTCGGTAATAATTCTGGGCAATCCGAAAATACCCCACGGCGGGTCGTCGGGATGAATTGCCATGGTTACGTCACATTCCTCGGCAACGGGAATAACCCTATCAAGGAAATACTTTAGATTTTCAAAGAGTTTGTCCTCGTCAATATCCTTGTAAGCATTCAAAAGTCCCACCATTTCCTCGTGAGTGTAACTCTCGTCCCAACCGGGGAGGGATAGCGTGGTCTTAAGAGGATTGAGGGCAAGAACGGTCGCCTCGTCGTAAGCCAAAGCATTTGAGCCGTCTACCAATTCACGTTCCATTTCGCTACGAAGCCAATCGAAAACGGGCATAAAATTGTAGCAAATACATTTGACCCCGTGCTTTGCAAGTCTTCTGATATTTTCGCAATAATTCGCTATTAATTTATCGCGAGTGGGTGTGTTTAGTTTAATATTTTCGTGTACTGGTACGGATTCTACCACTTCAAAAGTCAAGCCGTTAGCGTTTGCGGTGTTTTTTAGAGTGAGAATAGCCTCTTCGCTCCAAACCTCGCCAACGGGTACCCCGTATACTGCCGAAACAACGCCTTCGACTGCGGGGATTTGAGATATATTTTGTATTGATATGCTGTCACTGGGACCATACCATCTAAACGTCATTTTCATAATTATATTTTAACACACCAAAAATTGTAAATCAATACCCTTTGTAATATTTATTACGCGCACGAATAAAATTTAATATGAACGGTGTACTCCTTTTAATCTATATCGCATGTTCGTTTTCCATGCTAATTTCATCGCCCAACGAACTAGTTCCAAGTATAATGGAGGGGTGTGAAAATACCATTAAATTTTTACCCGTTCTATTTGCCTCCTATTGTATTTGGTTACCGGTAACCAAAATCTTGGAAAAAAGCGGAATAAGTAAAAAATGTGAAAAATTACTACTGCCGGTCAATAGATTTCTTTTTCCAAATGAAAAAGAAAAAGCCTACGAACATCTTAGCGTAAACATTAGTAGCAATCTACTGGGTATAGGCGGTGCATCCACTCCAAGTGGATTAAAAGCCATGGATAACATGGTTACTAAAAAGAACAAAATTATGCTCGTGGTAGTAAACTCCCTCTCTATACAGCTTATACCTACCACGGTAGTCGCCATGCGTTACGCAAAAGGTGGCAATATAGACGTGATTTTACCTTCCTTAATAACCACCGCAATTACTACCGCACTAGGTGTACTTTTAGTTAAAATTTTCGTTAAAAAATGAACTATCTGGTACCCGCAATTTTACTATCTTCTTTTATCCTTTCCGCGGTAAAAAGGGTTAACTTTTTAGATAGCCTAACCGAGGGAATAAAAGAAGCTCTCACCCTAACGATAAAGCTAATTCCCAACCTAATAGCCGTTTTTATAGCAATATCACTAATGCAACGTAGCGGAGTGAGCAAAATGCTTACAAACCTAGTTGCTCCCGCATTTTCGTATCTTGGGATACCAAAAGAGTTACTGGAACTAATTATACTGCGTCCTCTTTCCGGTAGCGGTAGCCTTGCTTTATTGGAAAGCATATATCTTACTCATGGTGTGGATAGTTATCTCTCCGTTTCTGCAAGCATAATAATGGGCTCCACCGAAACCATCTTTTACGTTGTAGGGGTATATTTTTCCATGGAGAAAGACAAAAAAACAGGGCTTGCCATTCCAATTGCCCTGTTTAGTTCCTTTATTGGTACTTTGCTTGCTTGCGCGCTTGCAAGAATTATAGTTTGACGGCTAACGCATAAACCTCGTTTTTGGGTAAATCATATTTGGAAGAAATAATCTTAACAGCTTCCTTTTTGCTAACGCCGTCGTTGATTAAGGCAAGCAATTCACCCTCCACGTCTATTTCCTTTTCTACTTTTGCAAGGGGTTCAACAATAAGTACAAATTCTCCCTTGTCGTTTAGTATATCAATATTACCAAGCGTTCCTTTGTAAACGGTTTCGTGTAGCTTGGTAAGCTCCTTAACTACGGTTAGCGGACGATCCCCCATCTTTTCGTAAAGGTATCCTATCACCCTTTCCAAATCGTGGGGAGCGCAGTAAAACACCAAAGGTAAATTATAATCCTTTATCTCGTCTAAAAGTTTATCTTTGTCCCCTTTTTTCTCGGGCAAAAAACCAATGAATGCAAATCTAGGAGAGTACACGCCTGCAACGCTCATAGCGGTAGCAACTGCACTTGGGCCGGGTACCGATTGCACCTCTATACCAAGCTCTATACA
>JAZSLG010000078.1:0-6948 GCA_045535235.1 Candidatus Stercoripulliclostridium sp. | reverse complement strand
GATTTAACGTTAAACTTTACTTATTCTAAACTTAAAATGTAAAATTTAGTAATATATAGTTATAAATATAATAATAACTCAATCAAAAGTGCTATAATACATGTTCACTGTGGATAAACTACTCATTTTTGCAGTTAGTTTAGTATTAATACTAGCTTTTTTTGTTGATAACTCTGTTTATTGTGGATAAATTAGCATAGTTATCCACAATTATAGTATACTTTTTATTGATTTTATTAAAGAGAATATAATTTCTCTTTTATCTTTTAATTATGATGCTTTATATGCTTCACCGGTTAATATTCGCTTACTATTATTTTTATTAATTGGATAAATAACGTTACAGTCATTATATTTCTAAAAATTGTAAACTATTTAATCTTGACTATTTTTAATCCAAATTGTATACTAATACAAGAACAAATGTTCTTATAATTATATCATTGCTGTATAATTTTAGGTGACGAATGAATCATAATAAATGGTATTTATGTATAGATATGAAATGCTTTTTTGCTTCCGTTGAATGTGTCGAAAGAGGTCTTAATCCTTTTGAAACCTGTTTAGCGGTAGTTGATTCGTCACGCGGTAAGAACGCTATATGTTTAGCAATTTCTCCAAAGATGAAGGCATTAGGTGTAAAAAACAGATGTAGGCTTAACGACATTCCAAAAAATATATTCTTTTTAGATGCTAAACCAAGAATGAAAAAATATATTGATTATGCTGCTAAAATATATGACGTTTATCTCGACTACGTTTCGCCAGATGACGTTCACGTTTACTCAATTGACGAAGCTTTTATCGACGTAAGTAATTACTTAAAAACGTATAATAAAACGCCAAAACAATTTGCTAAACTGCTAATAAATGAAATTTCTAATAGAACCGGAATTCCTGCTACGTGTGGAATAGGAACAAATCTTTATCTTTCTAAAATAGCTCTTGACATATCTGCAAAAAATAGTAAGGAACATATTGGATTTTTAACGGAAGATATTTTTAATCTTACTCTTTCTAATCATAAGCCGATTACCGATTTTTGGGGTATAGCTAAAGGTACTGCAAACCGCCTTAAAAAGTATGCTATTTATGATATGGAAGGAATTAGAAAAGTTGATTCAAATTTATTATACCGGGAGTTTGGTATTAATGCCGAGCTATTAATAGACCACGCCTATGGTAAAGAAAGTTGTACCATACGCGATATTAAAAATTATAAAACAAAGTCTAAAAGTATATCTAATTCTCAAATATTATTTGAGGATTACGAATTAGATAAAGCTAAAATCGTTTTACAAGAAATGGCTTTAACTGCATGTCAGGAATTAATTAAGAGGAAGGTTATAGCAAATACTGTGTCTATTTATATTGGTTATTCCAAAGATTTTTATAAATCTTCCGGAGTCTCAATTAAACTTCCTTACGCAACTTCTTCTTATAATACAATTATCTATTACGTTAATTCTCTTTTTGAGAAACATGCTATTTTAGGCTCCTTAATTAGGAGATTAGGAATATCATTTGGCGGACTTTGTGATGAAAGTGCTGAAGGTTACGATTTTTTCACAAACCAAGATTTTATTATTAAAGAACGAAATTTGGAAAAAACCGTATTGAATATAAAAAGCAAATATGGAAAAAATGCCGTTCTACGTGGCTTTGACCTCCAAGAAGGAGCAACTCAAATTGAAAGAAATAAATTAATAGGCGGACATAACGGTGAATAGAGAGGATAGAGCAAAACAATTCATGCCTTTTGATGCGTTAAAGGGTTTACAAGAGGAGTTAAGAAAGCGTGAGGAAAGGCGTTTGAGACAAAATAAGAGGGATTTATCCGACGATCAAATAGAAAGTCTTACAAAGGTCTTAAACAGCCTTAAAAGGGGAATGACGGTGCAAATAACCTATTATAATTTCGTAACGGAAAGGTACGTTACTATAAAAGACGTATTTAGAAAGTTATATAAAGAAAGTAGATTTATAAATACTGAAAATTACAAAATTTTCTTTGACGATTTACTAGAAATTAATATTCTTAATCAATAGTAATAAAATAAAATCGCATCCGTAAAGAATGCGATTTTTTATACTTATTACAGTTATTATTTTTATAAATTAGCCTAGCATACGAATAGGAAGAACCATATAAAGGAATTTATCTCCCTCTTTAGGAACTATGATAGTAGGAGAAGTTGCTCCGCTAAATTTAATATCAATAAAGTCTTCTTTAATCTTAGTTAATGCGTCTGCAAGAAAGCGGGAATTAAAGGCAATATCAAGGTCCTTTCCCTCAAGAGCGCAGTTAACAGTTTCACGTATTTTACCTATATCAGAGGTAGAATTAATTTCTATAACGTTGCCGGAAATGGAAAGTTTAAGATAATTGTGCTTTTGTTTTCTTGCAACTAGAGATGCTCTATCAAGACCGCTTATAAAGTTATCTTTTTCTACCGTTACGTGAGTGGTAAAGGTTGCAGGAATAAGCTTTTTATAGTCTATATAATCACCATCTATTAGTCTAGTAGTTATTACTGTATTACCAAGGTCGAAAAGAACTATATTCTTTTGCATGGTAATTTTAATAAGTTTATCACCTTCTTCTAATATCTTTGCTATTTCCGAAAGAGTTTTTCCGGGAATAATAATCTTATATTCTCCGTTAGAAGAATCAACTACTTCACATTTAGCATAACCTA
The DNA here is from genome assembly GCA_045535235.1 of Candidatus Stercoripulliclostridium sp. Classification (GTDB taxonomy): domain Bacteria; phylum Bacillota; class Clostridia; order Christensenellales; family DTU072; genus Stercoripulliclostridium_A. The sequence continues at coordinate 4,249 of JAZSLG010000078.1, read as the reverse complement.
ATCTATAACCATCTAGAGCAACAGCGGTTAATTCTTCTCCTTGTAAATCAAGAAGAATACCCTTTAGAATGGGACGATTGTCGTCTTGTGCTACGCAATAACTAATTGATTCGATAGCTTCTTTAAGGTCTCCTTCTTTTACTTTAATGAATACTTCGTCGGAAACCTTTCTTATTTCTGGATAGGTGTCTTCTTCCAAACATTGGATTTCGGTCTCGTTATCACCGTATCTTATAGAAAGAGAATTTCCTAACTTTTCAAGTTCAATTTCATCCAAATAGGTAAGTTTTTTAACAAATTCGTTTAGGAATTTTCCATTTACAACACATTCACCCTCTATTTTTACGGAAGCCTTAATTTTAGTTTCTATAAAAAGTTCGAGGTCTGTTGCGGAAATTATAACGGTATCTCCTTGAACGGAAAGTTTAATACCTTCCAAAATAGGAATATTTGGTTTAGCGGATATCGCTTTAGATACCGTTGAGGTAGCGTTAGAAAACTCTTCTGTATTACATATGAATTTCATATTTTATCTCCTTATTTATAAGAATTAGGATTATTAATAATAATAAGCTCGGTTGATATGTGGATAAGTTTTTATAATGCTCTGATTTACTATTAAAAAGGGAGTAAATAGGGCGAATAATACTTTTTTAATGTGGACAAAAAGTTGATTTTTATCAAGGAATAATCCACAGGTTAAAAAGTTTTCCACTTAGTCCTTTAACATATTTTTTATATCTTCTACGGCGCGTTTAATTTGAGGGTTGCCTTCTTGTAATTGAGTATGTATTTTATCGCGCGCGTGTATTATAGTAGTGTGGTCTCTTCCACCAAATAATTGACCAATAGAAACAAGAGGAATAGCTAGCATATCGGTTATAAGATATATTGCTATCATACGAGCTTCGGCAAGGTCTTTGGTTTTCTTTTTGCCGATTATGTCGGATTTATTTATTTTGAAGTAATTACAAGTTGCGTTTATAATATCTTGGCTATCTATAACGCCTTGCTTTTTGGTAGAAGTATGACTAATAGCTTCTTTGGCTATTTCAAGGTCCGGATAGGGGAGTCCTTTTAATTTTGCATAGAATACTACTCTACTCAAATTACCTTCCAATTCACGTATATTAGAGTCGCATTTTTCTGCAATATAATAAATAACGTCATCGTTAACGGTAATTTTTTCAAAAGCCATTTTTTTGCGGATAATAGCTATTCTCATATCGAGGTTAGGAGCGCCTATATCTGCAATTAGTCCTGCTTCAAAACGTGAACGTAAACGATCTTCCAAGGTTTCTATTTCCTTTGGAGGACGGTCGGAAGTTAGTACTATTTGTTTTCCGTTAAGATAAAGATCGTTAAAAATGTGGAATATTGCTTCTTGTAGACCGGTACGTTTTTTTAGGAATTGTATATCGTCTATCATTAATACGTCCACGCTACGATATTTAGTACGGAAAGCCACCATTTTATTGGAAGCAAGTGAACTTACAAAATCGTTTATTAATTGCTCGGAAGTAGTATAAAGAACTTTTAATTCCGGCATATTATCGGCAATATAATTACCTATGGAATGCAAAAGGTGGGTTTTACCAAGACCTACTCCGCCGTAAATAAATAGTGGGTTGAATCCAAGATAATTAGTATTAGAAACACCGGGAGATTGTGCAACGTTAAGAGCTGCATGATAAGCAAGGTTATTAGAGTCACCAATAACAAAATTATCAAAAGTATAACGAGATATAAATTGGAGTTTGGTATCAACAGGAGGTTTTTCTTTAGTAACCTCGGAATATTCTTTTATCTCTTCCGCATATAGGTCCTTTTCTTGCTCTATAATAACGTTTATATTAGTAATCATGGAGCCGGTACGAGTGAGAGATTCACAAATAGCATCTTTATATTTTTCGTTAACTATTTTTTTGTTATTCAAAGAAGGAGCAAGGAGTATGAGAGAGTTATCCTTAACACAAAGAGGTATTAAGGAATCAATCCAAATAGAATAAGCGACGGCGTTTACACCCTCTATTCCAATAATAGTACTACAAACTTCTTTCCATAAATTTTTAATATCTAACATAGTATAGATATTATAACACAAAAATTATTATATTTCAAGGGAAAAGAAAGGGTTAAAGTTTTATAGGAGTGCCGTCCTTAAAAAAGTAAGAATCACCGCCTGAAGAAAGAGATTTAACTAATATTTCATTTTCAAAAACGATAGCGCTATTATTCTCTACTGCGTAAGCCAAAGGAAAGTCTTTTGCAATATCATTAAATTCTTCACGATTGTCATAATGGGGACTCATAATTCCTTTTAGGATACCTAAACCTTGTTCTATTTGATATAAAGAACCTTCAACGGAATCGGTATACATTTGCTCAAACCAACAAATAGCGCCTGCAGAAAGGCCGGCAATTATTACTCCGCGATTATAGGCATCTAATAACATGTCTAAAAAGCCGGTTTTACGCCAAACGTCCAACATGAAAAGAGTATTACCTCCACCTATATAAATAAGGTCGGCATTTTCTAATTTACCCTTAATTTTGTCCATTGGAATATCTTTTTTAGTGAGTAAGGCAAGGTCGGCTTTTATGTCAAAATGAGAAGTATAGGTTTTGCGAAAAGAATTAAAATAGGGTAAGGAATCGTGAGAAGCAGTTCCGACAAATACCGAAACTGCTCTCTTTTCACCTGCTCTTTCTTTTGCCATAATGGCAATTTGTTCGTCAATTTTTAAGGTTTCCTTTGAGCGAATTTCTCCGCCACCTATACAAATTAAAGTTCTTTTCATTACGTTTTATTATTTATTATTAGTAATTTCTACGAATACGTCGTCGTAAGTGAGTAGGGTATTACCACCTTCAACGATTTCAAAGCTCTTTCCTATTAGTTTTTTCATTTCTTCGGTAGGAAGGGAAGCAGAGTAAGCAATCTTTTCTGTATCGGTTAAATCTCCACCCTCGTAATCGCGAATAATAGAACTCAAATAATACTCTCTAACACCGTTGTGTTGTCCTCCAACGTTAGCGGTAAAGAAAGGTTTCATTAGTACGAATACGCTAATTTCTTTTATAGTTTTGGTAATATCAGGATGATAGAATGCGAGTAAAGCACTTGCTCTATAAGTAACGAACTCAATTAGAATACCGTTTGCAGCAAGATCTTTTAGACATTCTAGAGAAGCAAAACCGGTACTGGTAGGTATTTTTTTACCGGACCATCTAACGGTAAGGTCGGTATAACCTGCATATTGGTAGCCTTTTGAAGAGGGTATTGCTACTCCAAAGAATGTATCTTCCATGGTAATTCTATCGGGAAGTTGGTTGGGATTTAGTTGACCAACGGAAGCAAGCTCTGTTAGTAAGAAAGTACCACCCGTTACCATTTGACCACCCATAGAATGTGCGGCAAATCTGATTTCTTCATTACCAAACGTTTCGGGAAGAAGAGCCATAGCTCTAATATAGTCGGCTGCAAAATGCTCGGTTAAAGTGTATTTCGATACGTCTTCGTCAAAAGTTCCGTCCGGTTTTCTATAACGAATACCGGAGGGCCCGTCGATAGCCCACATTTTTTCTTCTATATCAAAATAGTTAGTATCTTCCGCTGCAAACTTTTGATAGCTGTACATACCAACGTTATATCCTTTATCCATCCAAAATTGGAACATTTGAACGGGATATTCGTATCCGAGTTCTTCCTCGGTAGCATTTGTAGCGGGAGCCCAATACATTTCTTCCGTATAGTAACCCTCGACAAGCATTCCGTGTATGTTAATAATGGTGGGTTTGGATGGGTCTACTATAGAGGCACCTTCGGGAGAAGAAGCATCAACCTTTATAATCATATCAGCTTCGTCGTCCCATCTACACCAGAATAATCCTTGGTTTTTAAGGAGAGGGTATTTTTCATAGTCGAATTTAACTTCTTTGGCGTAATCAATATACTCAAAATTTTCGGGGTATAGACTTTCATCGGCCACTCTTTCCTTATCCCAAGCAAAGGTAGGGCCTTCGTCGGCGGGGAAAAGTTCGTTTATTGCAACGGCTCCACCAAGACCACAACAAATGGCTAGTAAAACGATAACGACTGTTAATGCTAATCTTTTCATAAACAACTCCAAAATGAAAAATATACTTTAGTATACCACTAAAGTATAGTCTAGTCAATACGGAAATATATATAAAAAGAGTAAAACAATCAGAAATCAGACGAATAAAAAGCAAATATTAAAATATT
>JAZSLG010000079.1:0-9236 GCA_045535235.1 Candidatus Stercoripulliclostridium sp. | reverse complement strand
TCCGACTTGGTATACACGATTTCCAATCGTGCTCCTTCGACCCCTCGGACATCTCTCCATAGCTTATTTATTTTTGCTTGTTAATTATACGATACTATTTTTGGTTTTGCAAGTTTTTGTTATAAGAATTTTAGGGAAATTTTAGCTTTTCATCCTTTTATGCAAGGATTTGATAGGTGATATTGATTTTTAGGATTGCAAATGGTATAATGAAAATAGAATTTAGAAAGTTTTAGTTTTTTATTTTTCAAAAGGAAGTGCTTTTATGTATTACGAAAGTTTGAAAAGAATTTTAGAGAATGCCGAAAACGTAGTGTTTTTTGGCGGTGCCGGTGTGTCGACTGCCTCCGGGATACCCGATTTTAGAAGCGCAAACGGCTTGTATAATAGAGAAGAGGACGAGGGCGGTGTTTCGCCTGAAAATATACTCGACGTTGATTATATGGCTAGACACCCTAGAGAGTTTTATGCCTATTATAGGAGCAATATGGTGTATCCCTATGCCGAGCCTAACGACGCGCATTACGCTCTTGCAGAACTGGAAAGAATGGGAAAACTAAAAGCAGTCGTTACCCAAAATATAGATGGACTTCACCAAAAAGCGGGGAGCAAAACCGTGTATGAATTGCACGGTTCTGTGAGTAGAAACTACTGCGAGATATGTGGAGAAGAGTATACCCTAGACGATATAATGGGAACCGAAAGCGTGCCATATTGCAAAAAGTGTGGAGGGATGATTCGTCCCGACGTAGTAATGTACGGAGAGGCTTTGCCGAGTGAAGTTTGGTCGAAAGCGGAAGAAGCGATATACGATGCCGACGTGCTAATAGTTGGCGGAACTTCGCTAACCGTTCAACCGGCTGCATCGCTAGTGAGCGCATTTGAAGGGGAGCACTTGATAATAATAAACCTTTCGCCCACTCCCTATGACGGACTCGCTGAAATGGTTATACGCGAACCTATAGACGAGGTGTTAAGGAGCATAGTCGACGATTTGAATGATTTTTAGTTTACTAATTTTTAACTGTTGGTTAACGTTCTAAAGGCTTTCACGAGGTCATCGCGAGGGCTTTTTTTTATTTTTTTGTGGCTCAAAATAGTAGCTACAAAAAGTGTGAGATTAAAAGTTGCCTTGCAAAGCAAGGCAAAAAATTTATTTTTTAGAAAATGTCGAAATTTTGGAGTTTTCTTACGCATATACGCACGTAATTTATAAAAATTTACTATTGACGAAAAAAATCATTTTTGATATTATTGTAATAGGTGGCAATGTCGCCCTATTTTGTCACCCCTAAAGATAGGAGAAGAGATGGAAGAAGAAAAAATCACCAATTTAACAAGTGAAGAAGTGGTTTTGAATGAAACTGCGGAGGAGTCCGTAGCCCTTTCATCTGTGGAAAATCAGGTTGAAAGCGAAGCCGTGGAAGAGGTAAAGGAAGAAACCACGTTGGAAACGGCAAGCGAGTCCGAAGAGGCGCAACCCGAACAATCCGAAAGCGAACAATCCGAGGCCGAGGCTAGCAAGGTTGAAGAGTCCAAGACTGAGGAGCCGGTAGACGATGGCTTAACCGAGGACGAAAGGCTACAAAAGGAGTTAGACAAGGTTAATGCCGAGTTGGCGGATTTGGATGCGGAAATAGAGAAGCAAGCAAGCGTTAAGGTAGCGGTGTACAACTTGTTTGACACGCAAGAGGGCGCGGACGAAGTTGGAATAAGCGGTGAGTACGACGATTATGGTAGGGAGATACTAGACGACGTATTTGAAAATCGTTTACGTATGAGTACGAATGGCATAAAGCTAGCGTACAGTAAGGTGAAGAACACGTTCCTTTCCCACAAGAACACCAAGCAAAGGTATGACGGAATTACCGAGCGTTTTAGTTTGGAGAAGGATAAGGTTATGCTTGTGGAGATAGGTGGAGAGAACCTATATATCTACTTGAAGGCAGACGGTGCAGTTGTGGAAGAGTATTGTCCCTACACCGAGCCTACCGGCAAGGCATACGCCGAGTACGACGTATGTATAACTATAAAGAGAGGCAAGCCCACCAAGAAGACGGCAGATTTGAACAAGGTTGTCGAGCTTATTGAGCGCATAATGGAAACAAGAGGTGGGGTAAAGCGCAAGGTATACGTACCTATTGCTTATGCGGAAAGATATCCTGTCAATCCGGAAGCTGTTTTGAGGGGCAAGGAAAACGAAGTACCCGTAGACGGCCAATATGACGGAGAGGAATATGACCCAATAGATAACGAGCTAACTCGCAACATAATAATCGACCTTATGGGCGAGGAGTTTGATTTAGAGAAGAAGAAGGGCTACCAAAAGCTGGAGGCACTACGTCAACAAGCGGAGACGATAAGAGGTGCAGTAGCTTTGACGGAGCCCGTTGTTTATTTTTACGGATGTGGACTTAATACGGATAGTACGATTAATTATTTGAGCGTACAACAAGTATTAAACGACAAATTCCTAGGAAAGCTACTACCACCCCAATACGTAGCGATAGCGGAAAACAGCGAAAGGATAGAGGAACTAAACCTAATAGCGCTCCAAAGCCTACTGGAAACCATAAAGGAAAACGAGAAATACCAATTCGCTATGCCCATTAGTTGCCGTACTTTTGTAAGGAAGGCATCACACACCAAGCTTATTAAGATGCTGGGCGAGAGTGTGGACAGATTAATTCTAATAGTAGATGGTAACATGTTACTATCCCTTGGCAAGCTAGGAATGGAGGGCGTAAACGAGTTACGCAAGCTAGGGGTAAAGATAATGATGGATTATGGCGTAGATACAGGCGTACATTTGCTAACGGACTACGCTATTGACTATTTGCGTATTGATGCTAGATATTATAAGGAAAGCGACCTTAGGAGGACAGCGCTACTTGATATGCTAGTAGGATACGCAAAGGTACAAGGAATACCGACAGTTGCAAGCGGAGTGGAAGACACTAAGCAAGCAAAATACTTTTTGACGCATGGTATAGATATTATCGAGGGCTTCTGTACGGGAGAGCCTAAGAGGACTGTACTAAGTGCGACCAAAGAGTACAAGAAACTGCCTTTAATAGGTTAATTAATAGGAGAAAAGGATATGCAAAAAAGACACAAGATGGTTAAAAACAGCCGATATGTGAATTTTATCGAAAGGGGGTTGCCCGGCAATTTTACTTAATCGTTGACAAATAGAGTAAAAAAGACCTGGAGCAATGCTCCGACGATAAAGAGGCATATCCTAATCCCGTATTAATAAAAAACAAAAAAACAAAAAACTCATAAAAGGAGAAAAAACATGAAAAACGCTAAAAAATCAATGTTTATAACCACCATTCTTATGGTTGCAGTTCTAATCGTTGCTGTAAGCACCGCAACCTTCGCATGGTATACTAGTGCTACTGCACTAGAAGCAGCAGAAACAACCATTACTTCTGCAGCTTCAAGTTCTGCAAATATTGCAATAACGGATGACGAAGCCGCAATACCCACTACAAACTCGGTTTCTATTACCTTGAGTGGAACTGGCGAAGTTCTTCCTATGGTTCCTACTGCTAAAATCGCAGTTGGTGCTACGCAAATTAACTATGAAACTGCTCCTATCACTTTGGCTGGTATATTTACTAAAGCAGGTGACACCGCTACTCCTTGGGTATCCAAAACTTTCTACGTTGTAAACAATAACATTAACAACGCTGTTAGTGTTGATATGACTGCAACTTTTGGCGCTGGAGCTGATGTTGACCTATCCTCAAACCTTTGCGTAGCAGTATTTGTTAACGACGAAGTAGCTGGCGTATTTGCAAATAAAGTTTATTACTATGGTGAAATCGAAAAAGACGCAGTAGCACTTGAAGAAAATGGAAGTTTGACCGCTTGTGAAGCTAGCGATATTATTAATCCTAGCACTGGTAAGATTACCATTGAAGACATCCCCGCTAAAGATGGTAGTGATAACTTTGCAAAAATCACTGTATATGCTTGGATAGATGGTGCTGACCTTGCTTCCACCAATGCAGCTATGGAAGTAGCAGCATTCTCATTTGACTTTGCAGAAGCTCAAGCATAATATCAACCAAGATATTACCTAGCAACCTAACAAAATTTGCATATAGCAAATAAATAACCATCTGGCTTACTCCCGCGCGCTTGCGCGTGGGAGTAAGTATCTCTTTTTGTAACTAATTAATTATACCTAATAATAAATAATGGAATTCATAAAATTATGGACTTAATTAAAAAAATTAAGGAGTTCAAATTAACTCCCAAACAAAAAAAGATTGTCGATATTACCGTTACTTGTCTTCAAGTAGCCATTATCATTCTTGCTATTACCGTTAGCGCTATAGTTATTGCTAACCCAATTACCTCTAGTGCAACCGTTGGTGAGGGTAAGACCAAACTCCTACCCGTTCTTACCGGCTCCATGAATGGTAAAGACGAATACTATGAGACCACCGGTTTTGATATAAAAACCCGCTTCAAAGAGGGCGATCTTGTTATTGCTAAAACTCCGGAAAACAACCGTACCCTAAAGGTTGGTGATATCGTTACCTACGTTGGCAACGTTAACGGATACGAAGCACTCATTACCCACCGTATAGTAGAAGTTATCGACAACGACAACGACGGCTTAATCGATACCTACGTAGTAATGGGCGACGTTGTAACAGCTAAAGAAACCCTAAACCCCAATAACGTTCTTGCAGTTTACAAAACTCACCTTAAGGGCGTTGGTAAGGCTATCAACTGGCTACAAAACCCCACTAACTTCCTTCTCGTTATCGTTATTCCTCTAGCACTCCTATTTATCTACAACATAATCCTTGTTGTAAGAATGGTTATGGAGTTCAAGATGGCAAAAGTTAAGGAAGAAGCTACTAATACTGAGAGCGCAGTAGTTATCGACGAAGAAGAAATAAAGAGAAAGGCTATCGAAGAATATCTTGCTAAGCAAAAGGCAGAACAAGAAGCCCAATCTAATAACGACGAAAACAATTAAGGAGCATTCGGCATAGCTTAGCCTATGCCCGCGTAACGCATGAAACTAAAAGGCAAAGGGCGTACCTCAGGAGAGGAAAACGGTGAAGTATTAGCTAACGAGGGAGAAAACGGAGTAGAAACTGCTCCAAAACAAGATCTCCCCGCAGAACTTACCGATCCCACCAATCCAAAGTACCAATACGTTATTAAGAATAAGAAAGCGCGCGCTCAAGTAAAGGAGCGTAAAGTGGTTATCATCATAGCCATTATTTTGCTTGTTCTTGCTATCATTGGCGTTGCTCTTTACGGCTTTTACTCGGCTGTAGAAGTTAATAACTTTAGCATCTACGTCCAAAACGAAGGCAGTCGCATACTATCCTTGTCTTCCAAACCCGACTTTGCCTCAGCTTCCCAACACTTGGAAGTATCCGGCCCCGACTATATGGATAATACCTCTATCTATATGAGTCCTTTTGGTGATATACCAATAGAGGACAAGTTGCTGGAAATCGCCGAGGGCGAAGGACAAATGAGTACTTCGGAGGACAAATATATTGCGTTTACTTTCTATCTTAAAAACATTAGTTCTGATAAACAATATTATAACGAGGTCTTTAAGATTAATCAGTCAACGCAAGGTATGGAAAAAGCACTACGCGTTATGCTCATTAAAGATTATAATATGACCGTCTATGCCTCCCCGGCTAGTGACGGTAGTGCGGAAAGGGTTGTTTGTACCGAACACGCTGAAAACGCATATAGCCCCCTTGAGTTTACTAAAAACAGCGAGGGCGTAAGAGAAATTCACCACAAAGAAGGAGAAGGTGATTGGTACACCACCCCCTTCTATAGTGATGAATACATATTCTACAACCAGGGATTTGAACTAATGCCGGAGCAAACCGTCAAGTATTCCTTGATAGTTTGGTTGGAGGGTTGGGATCCCGAGTGTAAAAACGATATTATTGGCGGACAACTAAAGGTGGATTTCGCCTTTGAGGTAGCGCCTAAACCGGAAAAGTAGTATGGAGAAATTGGAACTAAACGTAACTAAAAAATGGTTTAACCGTTTCCTAAGCGTTATGCTAATGACGCTACTCCTTGCTGTGGTACTCTCCACGGCTACTTTTGCTTGGTACAATATTTCCAGCATGGTATCCATTGAGGATATCTACTTTACGGCTAGCGTTCAAGACGACGCCGGGGGCGATCTTTGTATGTCTTGGCACGTCCTCCAAGCAGACGAGTACGTATACGAGCTTCCGTTTGAGAACGTAACGGAAAACCACATTTTGTACCCAATGATTCCCAAAAACGAGGGTATTGTGGGCGAAACTACCTTTACCGATTTTGCTACTACCGGCAAATTTAATAGGGCAACCCAAAGCCTAGCAGAAGGCGGTGGCTGGATAGTTAATTTGGATAGTAAATCCAATACCACTCCCTATTACCTCACGGAAGAAGACGGCGAGGCAACCGAGTTTTATTTGACCAATAAGTCGGAAAGCGATATGCTCGTCACCGTCACTTATGAAATAAGTGCCGATAAATATACACAAGAGGGTACGGGATTTATTTACGAGTACCCAATAGCAAGCAAGTTCCGTGCAGCTTTGTTTGCCTCCGATAATCCCAGCGGAGATATGAAACTCCGTGGGCTAATGGCAAGAGATCAAGAAACAATCAAATACGGCGTACTCCAAGACCGCACTAGCGTAAGTAGTAATATCCAATCCATGGTAAGAACGGAAGAGATTACCATATTAATCCCCGCATTATCCTACGTTAAAGCAAGTTTGATAGTTTGGTTTGACGGCGTTGATATGGTTGACGAGGACGGCGAAAAACAAATAGAGTTCAATATCGTCTTTGATGGTGGACTACCACCCATAGAAGAGGAATAAGGTGAATTATGCGTAAAATGCGTACAACGACAAGTTTAGTTTCTGCAGTTATGGTCCTAGTCCTTACGGTACTAGCGCTTAGTACTGCCACTTACGCATGGTTCTCGGCAGATAACGTAGTAAACCTTTCCACCATATCCTTTGAGGTAAGTAACGATACTCGCGGAGAGGGCGACTTGCGTGTTTTGTGGGACTTTGACGGCGGTGGAAATGCTCCCGTAGATAGAGAGGACATCTATACTCCCGAAGGCCTTGCTGCGCTGGAAGGAAAGACCAGCTTGGACGCTCGCGCAAAATCCCTAGAGCTCAACCAATGGGGCGGGTTTGAAGTAGTTGAGCCCGAGTACGATTGGGATAGAGCCTTGCTCGCACCCTCAATGCCCAGCGTTGCTCCAAGAAAGGGAATGCTAGCATCAGAATTTTTGGAGTCATTGTATTCAAGCAATACCTCCTACCGCATTGAGGAGGGCAAGATTGTGGAGTATTACTACTCCGAGCCCACCCAAAAGAACGTTGCCGCACTCGTTTCGCGCGGAAACATAGAGTATGCTCATAGGGGTAACTTCTTTGTTTATAACGTGAACGAGGCGTTTGGTCAAAAAGTTACTTTGAGCTTTAATATAGGAAGTACAAACGAGATAATCCAGGCGTTAAAATGTGCCGTTTTCGTTAATAACGGACTCGTTGGCATAATGGGTGCTACAAGTAGAATTTATTACGGACCAATAGTAAAAGGTGCCAATATTGAGGATAACCTTAATTACGTAACCGGCGACCTTTCCTATGATAGCGCAAATCCCGAGGGTAGCACGGGTCCGGCTCCAGGCGATACCTCTACAACAGGAATAATAGTTTCTCCCTTTACTATCGAGGTTTACGATATGGTAAACGTAAAGTTGTATTTCTACTTGGACGGAAACTACGTTACCAACCAAAAGACGGGTGGTTATTCCTTTGACGTGGCTGACTTTAAGCTGACGGGCGAATATATAGAAAAACCAATAGCCGATAACGTTACTCCGTAAAAAGGATGCGTGGGCGTAAATAACTAAAAAAACTTAAATGCACGAAAGGATGATGAATATGGGAAATTTCTTCAAAGCATTTTGTGATATATTCTTTGGCGGGATGATAGGCATAATTTATGCCGATCCCGACACTTTGGGTAACCGCGGTGGCGTAATCGGTGCCCTTGTTCAGATGTTTGACTTCAAAGCATACGCGGAGGCATACAATCTTTATAAGCCCAATATGACAGGTGGACAAGTAGCGGGAGCAATCATTTGCTTCATTCTTGTCGTACTTGTTCTTGCCGCCCTTCTCTTTTGTGCAATCTATTTTGGTAGGAAACTTGTAAAACGCATAATAGGTGATAAAATCCTTAACCAAGATCTTATAGTGGAAATTGATACTCTCCGCAAGGAAATCGTTAAGATTACCAAGGAAAAGGACCGTATTCTTGGCTTAAAGATTGCATACCAAGGCTACGACGTATTGGAAGGTAACGAGGGCGAAGATACCTCTAGCGAAAAGAAAGAGGGGGAAAGCCGTTTCTACAAACTTACCGAAGTTGATAATAAATACGCCGATCCCGAGTATAAAGAACGCGAATACGAGTGTTATGATCTCACTTTGGAGCAAATTTGCGACCGTTTCCGCAACTATGCCGCAAACAACCCCGACAGACCTTGGCGTCACCTTTACTATGAGCCAAAAATCGTTAGATTGTTCTTTGCTTCCCTTGCAACCACTCGTCTTATAATTCTACAAGGTATATCCGGTACCGGTAAAACCTCACTTCCCGAGTGTCTTGGTCACTTCCTAAAGAACGATACGACGATTGCTTCCGTTCAACCCTCTTGGCGTGACCGTACCGAGCTATTTGGTTACTTCAACGAATTTACCAAGCGCTTTAACGAAACCGAAGTTCTAAAGGCCATGTACGACGCCACCTATAATAAAGACGTATATATCACCGTTTTGGACGAAATGAACATTGCGCGTGTCGAATACTACTTTGCAGAAATGCTATCAATTTTGGAAATGCCTTCGCGTGACCAATGGGTAGTTGACCTTGTTCCCTCCGGTTGGCCCAGCGACCCCAAACACGTTGTTAAAGGTCGTTTCCGTTTGCCGGAAAACATGTGGTACGTAGGCACCGCTAACAACGACGACTCGACTTTTGCTATTTCCGATAAGGTTTACGACCGTGGTATGCCCATTAACATTAATAGTAAGGCAGCGCCCTTCGACGCCCCTTTAACCGAGGGCTTACCCATCGATTATACCTACCTCGAGAAACTCTTTGCCAAAGCACAAGAAGAACATAAGGTAAGTGAAGAAAACCTA
>JAZSLG010000092.1:0-4423 GCA_045535235.1 Candidatus Stercoripulliclostridium sp. | reverse complement strand
TAGGCATCCGGGGAGAAGCTTAGAGTTGCATTTATAGACTTCGCCAGTAGCACATGCTTCTTTGGTTAACTCATTGAGTTGTTTTTTGCTTCCGTCAATCCAAACAACGTTGTCGGGTTGCATCAAATCCGCATATTTCTTAACGAAATCGAGAACGAATTTATTGTTGGTTAATTCCATAATTCGAAAGTCTCCTATTTTAATGATTATGACTTATTGTACCATATTTTACTATTATAATCAATAGATAATAGCAAAAAAATAATGAAATTACGCGCGGGAGTCGCTCTTCCCGTAGGGAATAGCGACAACTAAATAAATCCTTATGGATTTGTGATATTCGTCTAACGACGAGTGATATTGCCTTTCGGCAGTTATATTCGCCTACGGCGAGTTAAGGATTTATTTAATATAACTTTGGCGTAGCCAAAATATAACTGCTTGTAAAACAAGCAATACAACTTTTTGCCACAAGGCTAAAAATATAACTTATTAAAACTTAATCTTTTGTGGATAAGAAAAGCCACCATAAGGTGGCTCTTTATGTTGGTTTGGTTAGGAATATTAGATTTTCTTGAACGCGCGATTGTGAATGCGTGTTGTGGCACCTCCGTCACAAAGTACGTCAACTGCAGTCAAGAAGCCGTTGCGAGGATCGGCAACCGTTGCTATTGCATACCCTAGTTCGTCGGGAGTACCCATGCGATTTTCTGCCGTGTTGGGTATCAAAGAGCCACCGACTTCTACTTCCATATTGCCCATATCGGTAGCGATTAGGCCGGGAGAGAGGGATACGACGCGAATGCCCTTCTTGCCGTATTCAAATGCACATTTTTGAGCATACCATATAACGAAAAGCTTGGAAAAGGTGTAAGCCATACCCTTTTTGTAGTACTCTTTGGGCATGATTGAGGCTTTTCTTACAAGCTTTTTAATGAATTTTTCTTCGTTCTTTTCAGCAATGGGATATATGCCCTTGGGTGCCATGAAAGAGGGGAGAACGTAGGCAGAGTTGGATGAAACGTCTAGTATTACGGAGCCTTTATTCATAACCTTGCTAAATTCTTGGTTTACGTACAAGGTGCCCAGTGCGTTTATGCGAAGCACTTGCTCGGGAGTGCCTTTCATTGCGGGAGATACGCCCGCGGAGTTAATTACAACCTTTATTTCACCAAGTGAGGTTGCGTATTCAACTAGGGAAATTACGCTTTCACGCTTGGAAACGTCGCAAGCAAAAGGATGCACGGTATAACCAAGAGCAGTTAGTTCGTTAACGGCGTTTTCAAGACGGGATACCGTTCTGCCGGAAATGACGAAGAGATAATCTTTGTCCATGTTCTTTATGGTTGATAGTCCCATACCGGAACCGCCACCTGTTACTACAACAACTTTGTTTTCCATTATTCTCTACTCCTAAACAATTTTAATATATGGTTTTCATTATCGCTTGATTATAGATTTTTGAACTCGTCGAAAATATCGAGGGTTGCAAACAAATCTTTGGGTGTTTCCGCACGGCGAATGAGTTGGAAAGTGCCGTCTTCGTTAAGAAGAATTTCCGCACTCCTCAGCTTGCCGTTATAGTTGTAACCCATACTGTGACCGTGTGCGCCGGCTTCATGTATGAATAGGTAATCGCCACGCTCCAAAGCGGGTAGGGGACGGTCAACAGCAAACTTGTCGGAGTTTTCACAAAGAGAGCCAACCACGTCGTATACAACGTTGCACTCTTCCTTTTCCTTGCCGAGAACGGTAATATGATGGTATGCGCCGTATATTGCAGGACGCATTAGGTGTGCGGCACAAGCATCTACGCCGGCGTACTCTTTGTAGGTGTGTTTGAAGTGTACTACCTTGGTGATAAGTCCGCCGTAGGGAGCTAGCATATATCTGCCAAGCTCGGTAAAGATTTTAAGGTCGCTAATGCCGTTTGCCGTGATTACTTCGTCGTAAGCTTTCTTTACGCCCGCGCTAATAACGTTGATATCGGTTTTCTTTTGTTCCGGACGATATGGGACACCAATACCACCACTAAGGTTAACGAAAACAAATTTTGCGCCCGTTTCCTCAGTAACGTCTTTTACAAGGGTAAATAGGGTTCTTGCTAGTACCGGATAGTACTCGTTTTCAATATTATTGCTTGCTAGGAAGGCGTGAACACCAAACTCCTTTACACCCTTTGCCATTAGTATTTTTACCGCCTCGAAGAATTGGGGACGGGTTAGTCCGTACTTGGCGTCTGCGGGCGTTCCCATTATCATGTTGTTAATGGTAAACTCGCCACCGGGATTGTAACGAAGACAAATCTTTTCGGGTAGTCCTGCGCACTCCTCGAGGAAATCAATGTGAGTAATATCATCCAAGTTTATTATGGCACCAAGCTTTCTTGCATAGATATATTCTTCCGCGGGGGTTTCGTTAGAGGAGAACATAATCTCGTCACCTTTGAAGCCCAATTTTTCCGCCATCATCAGTTCGGTATAGGAGGAGCAGTCAACACCCGAGCCTTGCTCTTTTAGTAGCTTGATGAGGGCAGGGTTGGGAGTAGCTTTAACTGCAAAATATTCTTTGAAACCCTTGTTCCAACTGAATGCATCAAACAAGCCTTTGGCGTTATCAACTATACCCTTTTTGTCGTAAAGGTGATAGGGGGTGGGGTAAACCTTTGATATTTCTTCAACTTTTTCTTTGGTTACGAAAGGAATTTTCATACGTTGCTCCTTAGTAATTTTATTTTAGATATTATAATATAACGAAAATTAACAAGTCAAATATATTGATAAATAATGATAGTATAAACTTTAATATAAAAAATGCGCTTAACGCTTGCCAACGTCGTAAAAACACTATATAATCTGTTTAGATACTCAAGTAGGGGGAATATATGGCTCAACATCACAGCGGAGATATGCTAAGAGGACATACCGAAACCATCATTTTGCGTATTCTTATGGAGGGCGATTCTTACGGCTACGAGATTGCAAAAAAAATAGTGGACGGCGGTCAAGGTATTATCGAGGTTAAAGACGCAACGATATATACTGCTTTTAGACGAATGGAGCAAGAGGGTTTGCTTGCTACTTACTGGGGTGACGGAGTAGGAGGAGCAAGAAGACGCTACTACTCTATTACCGAAAAGGGCAAAAGGTTTTACGGAGAGAAACTTTTGGAATGGGAAAAGGTTGATAGTATTCTCAACTCGTTAATAAGGGGGGAGAAAAATGATTAACCGTTTTAAGGCTTATTTGGACAAGACTTTCAAATATCTTCCCTACACCGTGGAGGCGGACGAACTCCGCGAGGAAATGCTATCGGGACTAATGGAGCGTGCCGAGGATTTAAGGTCGGAAGGCAAAAGCGAGGACGAAATTTTTACTATTTGCGTGGAGTCTTTGGGCGATTATACCGAGGCGATAAAGGCGCTAAAAAGGAGTCCGTTAGCTTTACTACGGGATACCAAATACCAAAGAGGGTTACTCGGCGTGTTATGTTTTATCCTATCTTGCGTAGTCACCTATTTGACGCTTGGAGTAACGCTCAATTACTGGGGTGAGGGAGCGTTAATCATATTCCCCACCATGGCGGTAATCATATACTTTTTTATTGCGGGAAGTATGCTTGTTAGAAACGTTAAATTCGGTAGGCATTTTACCAGTGGCGTACTAATTGCAAGCGTACTGGTCATATTTGACGTAGCTCTCTTTTTCATACTTTGGGAATGTGGCGTAGCGCCCAAATTCGGTTGGGTAGTATTTCCCTATATACCCTTCCTAATAGTGATTGCGCACCTAATTGCGAGGGGTCATTTACGCAAAAAAAGGATATATTTTATTTCCTACGTCCTACTCGTTTTTACAAGCGTAACCGCGGTATATTTGACTGCGAGTATGATTAGTGGTTTGTGGCACCCTTTGTGGATACTATTCGTTGTTGCTTTCCTAATTACCAGCGTGTGGGGAGTAGTGATAATTTCCAAAAGGCTTAGTAAGAAGGTAGGGTGGAAGTAAGTGCGGAAGAACGCTACGCGAATGCAGAATTCAGAATGCAGAATTCAGAATGACTTCACTCCGTTACACTACGCTCACAAGGATTTATTTAAGTGCGGAGTGCGGAGCGCGGAGCGCGGAACGGCTTTGCTACACGAAGTTCCGCAAACAAGGATAAGAATAATCTTAAAAACGTGTTAAAGAAATTATATACTCGCTAAAAAACGCGTTAGTTTAGATGCTAGACGAGATAAAGAAAAATTATAATAGCCATAAAAACGCGTTAGTTTGGATGAGATACGAACAAAAAGAAATCCCTCCGACGGGAGTTTACTTTGCGTAAATGACCGAGGAGGGATTTTGTCTTTTGTGAAGTAGGCCGCCAAAATAACGCTTTTTTTTCATGGCTTGTCATATTCCCTTTTATATATTAAAAT
>JAZSLG010000020.1:0-13124 GCA_045535235.1 Candidatus Stercoripulliclostridium sp. | reverse complement strand
CCTTGGCTCACAGAACGACATGGCTACGATCCGACTTGAGGGGAATTTCGTAGCCGTCGTATTCCTCGGGTGCGGAGTACATGGAGGAAACTATAAACCAACCGTTACCCATGTAATATACGTCGGTAGAAGTATAATTTTCCAAATAGCCGTCCCCCGCTTTGATGAGAGTTACGGCGTGCTGACGAACGAGTTGTCCGTTAGAATCAATTTGATTAAGGTCGTAAAAGCGTGCTTGCATGTTATCCACAACCGCAAGATAATTGTCCTCGCAAACGAATGAGGAGCCGTTATTAATGCCGTTGACTACCGCAACCTCTTTTAAGCCAAGTGAGGAAGAATAATCGTAAATGGTAGCGTAGGAATAACCGCTAGAAGAAAAATCAGTCATATTCTTGTTGCCCATTATGGCAATAAGGTTGTCGTTCAAAAATACGAACTGCTCTATTAAAGGGGCGTAGGGATAGGAAAAGCCGTACTCGTAGGCGTTGCCGTCGTCACCGCGGAATTTTACAACGCCAACGTAATTGACCTCTTCGTTACCTCCCTCCAAAGCGGTACGAATGCATATTGCGTAGTCGCCACAAATATCCAATACCGCGGTATAAATGGGGTCTACGTAAACTTTATCTGCAGAACAAAAACCGTAACGCTCCTTGGTAACTCCACCCAACTGGAAGGTGAGTTTTGTAACGTACACGTCGTTGTCGCCGTCGTAGAAAGCAACGGTTATACCCTCGTTAAGGCGCAAAGTTTCGCGCACGGAGGAATATTCTCCCGTGGAGGCAAAGTTTTTGAAAATATCCTCGGTAGTAACGGTACCGTCGTCCTTTGGTTTACACCCAACGAGGGCAACCAAAAGCAACGATGCTATTAAAACCGCAATCAAAATCTTTTTCATAAATCGATTATAGCATATACGCGCGCGTAAGGTCAATGTAAAAGAGGTGAATTTAAGGTGTTAAAAGGTAAACTTTTTCATATATTAAAATATGAAAACCTACAAAAGTTTCCTATCTTTCACACTATCGCTTGCTCTCATCTTTATTGTAGCCTACGCTTCGAGCTACTTTTTGGACGAAGGAAAGGAGCATATTTCCAAATTGTATTCTTGGTCTTGTGGCTTACCAAGCCAAAATGTATTTATGATACTTTGGGGTATCGTATATGGGTGTATGGCTATCCAAATGACTGCAACTATTTCAAACAGATGTCTAAGAAGAGGTATAAAAATTTGGTTACTTTTGCTTAGTAGCAACCTCCTCTTTACCTTTTGTTATTTTTACCTTGCGCTCCACTATTTGGGTGCATCGCTAATACTTGTCTCACTAATTCTTATTTTTATACTCACCGCATTTTACGTTCGCAACACGCGCCACCTTTGGCTATTTAGTATTCCAATACTATCAGTATACGGATATAGTTTATTTTTGAGTGTAGTAATTACTCTAGTATAAAATAGATAAAAAAACGGCGCCTAACTTAAGCGCCGTTATCGAGTACGTCGAGTATACTCTCTACTTTTTATAGTAGATACCTCTTTTCTCCACAAAGACGGTAGCGTTATCTTGGGGATCAGATAGGTCCACCGCACTTTCTATTTCCGGATTTAATGATGAACTAAAGTACCAGTTTGAAGGGTCTTCAAAAGTAATCGAGGTTAACTCTTTGTGATTTGTTAAAAAGTTTCGTTCTATTCTGGTTACCGTAGACGGGATTACTACGCTAACAATGTTGCTATGGTAGAATAATGCATACTCTTTTATTTTCGTAATACCGGTAGGTAATATCAGCTCGCTCTCCTTTCCAACGTAATCTATTAAGGTTACCTCCTCGCCGTCGGTATGGATAATATAGCCATCGGCGTCAATGCTAAGTTTACTTTGGTCTTCCAGCGAAGCATATACGTCGAATGCACTCAAAGCAACTCTACCGTTTTCGTCCCCTCCCTTAACGATATCCAAAGAAGATAGATTATATATTTCAACGAGGTTAGAGCAACTCGAAAACGAGAAACCCACTATTTCCTCAAGGCCAGTTCCGAGTACGATACTCGTTAGATAACTGCAATTACCGAATGCGTACTTGTCAATTTTAGTCACGGAATTGGGTATCACAACGCTCAAAAGACTGTCACAATCGTAAAAAGCATATTCACCTATTGTTTTTACCGCGCTACCAATTACCAAAGTGTCAAGCGCACGGCACCTATAAAAGGCTTCCTTTCCTATAATCTCAACCGAGTTTCCAATACTTACACCGGTTAGAGCGCTACAATTCTTAAAAGACGCGTATTCTAACGTTGTTACAGAGTCGGGAATTACTATTTGCGATAAATTATCACATTGTGCAAAAGCGCTTTCACCAATAACCTTAACGGAGTTGGGAATGGTAATGCTAGTTAAACTATCGTAATCGTAAAAGGCTTTAATACCAATACTTGTTACTGCTTTATCGTTATGGGTGGAAGGTATTTCCAAAACAGTAGGCGTACCAACGTAGCTTAGTATCTCGTAAGAATCGTCCGTTTTAAGGTTAAAAACGAAATAATTGGTCGCACCGTTATCAACTTTGATACCGCAAACGTCGCAAAGTTCGTCATTATTATCGTCGTTACAATCCGTCACTCTATTATTGCAAATATCACAATAGTGGTTGCTAATAATATCTTCACAATCGGTCAATCTATATTTACATACGTCGCAATTGTGATCGCTATTAGTATCTACGCAATCACTGGGTCTAACGTGTTCGACCTCATCTTCTCCGCACGCAACCAACACTACGGCACACAGGCATATAATGGAAATAATCAATACTAATGAAATTGCTTTTTTCATACTTACCTCAAAACGTTACGTTATTAATATTCTAATTTAATAGTAACAAGTTGTCAATGCCTACGATTAGATACCCCAGGTTTTTTTACTCCAATAAATAAAAGACCGCAAACTGCAGTCTTTTATTAACTATTACTCCTCTAACTAAGGTTTTATTTTCACTATTTTACGTTCGCAACACGCGCCACCTTTGGCTATTTAGTATTCCAATACTATCAGTATACGGATATAGTTTATTTTTGAGTGTAGTGGTAGTACTCGGCTTCAATTAAAAAGCCTTGTCTTTCAACAAATCTATCACTTAACACTATTTTTATTGTTTTTGCTCTTAGCCACGGTTACGACTATAATTACTATTACTACAACCGCAAAACCTACAAACACATACAATGGCCAAATCTTTTCACTCAATCTAACCAAGTTTTCCGACATACTAGGCGTGCAATTCATACTAAAATCACCAATATTAGTATAAAGAGTACAATTCTCCGTCGTAAAATTATATCCCACTAAAGTAAAGCTGTAAACTTTAGGCTCAATTTCCTTAAAGTCAACCACCTCTTTAATAATTTCACCATTATAAGAAAGATCTTGTACAGTTATTTTTCCATCGCCGTCCCTATCATGGGAAATGTTAGCAGATACGTAGTAAGAACCATATACCTTTTCATATTCGTTCCAAGCCGACAACGGTTTCTCGTACACTACAGCATCATTCCCCCACACGCCCAACTTACCCGCTAATCCAAGCGCAACAAAATTTCCACAATGTTTACAAGAGCTATCATCTTCGTATTCGTAATGCTGTTCCGTAATTTCTTTACCACACTCACAGTTGTACGTGTGCAAATATGAATCAACGTAATTATAGTAAGCCGTATGACCAGCCCTATGTAGATAGTTGCTTTTTCTTTCGTAATCGCAATATTCACACGTTTCGTCACACAACGTAGTAAAACGGTGTGCTTCTCCGTTCTTTTCCTCATCTATTATTATTTCATATTCGTATGTTACTATTTTTCCTTTCTCATTCTTAATCTCAATTACGTTTCCAAACAGGGTTTTTGCAAAATACAATGTTCCGTCAGCGTCATTTCTTACAGTAACAATGTACAAAGAGTGTCCCTCTTTTAACGATGTACCATCGCTAAACCGTAAAAGATTAATGCCGTTAATTCCCTCGTCTTTTTCCAAGCAAACGGAATCCAAATATATTTTAATAACTCTTTTCTCTTCGGCAAAAGAGTTCCCTTTCGGCAACAAAGAAAACGCAACAAAAAGTAGCGCAAAAGCCATAATCATTAGCGCAATTTTTAAGCTTCCTTTCATTTTGGCCATGTTAGAACCTCGTAATTCTCCAATTAAGCCACAATTAAACCCCTTATATTATAAATACTAACATATGAAAGATATAGTGTCAATATGAAAATATGCTCCGCGCTATGCGTTCACATGGCGATATTACACGTTACATTTCACTATTGCCTCAACGATACCTACCAGCACTTTTTCGTCCTTTTGGTTAAAGGCATCTATAGTAAGCTCGGCAATGCCGTTTCTTGTACTACGCGGGGTTAGGTTGGTTATCGTTGCCTTTGCGGTCAATACGTCACCTGCAAAAACGGGTTTTAGCCACTCTATTTTGGTAGATTTCCCCGCAAGAAGTTCTTCGCCAAAGAAATCCACTTCCAAATACTTTGCCCATACGCACAAAAAGGACATAACGCCGGGAGCAAGAAGGGTACCAAACGGCGTCCTCTTGGCATATTCCTCGTCGGTATGCAAAGGAAGGTTATCGTACTCGTATGCAAAGTCGAGCATTTTCTTTTTATCTATGGTCGCCGGCGCTAGGTCAATCGATGTTCCCACTTTTAGTTCGTTAAAATACATATTCCACCCTATTTTGTTTCGTATGAAGTTATTATTCCTTTATAGAATGCAACACACTCTGGCAAATTCCAAATATAGATATGCTCGTTAACGTTGTGAATAGAGGCGTATTGCTTGGCATCCAAATCTATGGGAGCAAACCTCAAAATGCAGTCTGCTACGTCCCCAAGATGACGAGCATCGGTGCCGGCAGTTAGTAGGAATGGTGAAACTATAACGTCGGGGAACAGCTCGTTCATAACCCCTTTTAACCTACTAAATTGAGTGGTTTTGTGGGATGATGGAATGCAGTAATCACGTTCGGTTTGTATTAGCTCTACGCCGTACTTTTGGGCAATTTTCTTAATTTCCTCAATTTCTTGCATTAAATCTTCCTCTCTTAAACAACGGAAGAATGCAGTGGTCGTACATTCGTTGGCATCGCCCTTTATATTCTTAAAGTAAACCGAAGTGGAAAGCATGGCGTCAACTACGGGGCTTACTTTACCGAGTATTTTTAATAGCAATCCCTTAAAAATAGTTAGATTACTCATTACCAAACGTAGTACGAAAGGCATATACGGTGCGTGGGTGCGGAACAACCCTTCGACCTCGGGGGTAAACTTCTTTTTGAATATATTGCTCGATTTTACCTCGCTGATAAAGGCGGAAAGTCTTTCAACCGCGTTGTCCTTAACGGGATTAAGGCCAACGTGACCACTCTCCCTCTTCTTTGCTGTACAAGTATAGTAATGTCTACCCTTTTCATGGACTGCCACCATGGCGCTCTTTTCTTTAACGCCGGGCATCATTTTTTGTACGATTGCACCACCCTCGTCCAAAACGAGGTCAAAACGTAGTCCACGCTCTAAAAAGTATTCGTGACATTTGGGCATGCCGTTGCCGGCAATTTCTTCGTTATTAGATGATGCAATAAAGACGTTAAGTGGAAACTCATACCCCTCTTTTAACAACTCCTCTACGGCTTGGAGTTCGCTAAATAATGGAGTTTTAGTATCTATCGTACCTCTAGCGTAAATTGCGCCCTCTTTAACGGTGGGTTCAAAAGCGGGAGTGTCCCACTCACCTTCCTCAGCTACCACGTCGTGGTGGGACATGAGGAGCAAATTCCTTTCACTTGTACCCTTAATCTCATAAAGGAAACAGCCGTCGAAATCATGGCGAACTGCCCTTTCGTGTAAGGTGGGGAAGTTCTTCCTTAGTACCTCGTAAAAGCGTTCGTATTCTGCCTTAAAGGTGTTTTCCTCGTCGTAAACGGTTTTGCAAGCAACCATTTCTTTAAGAATGGAAGAGTACTCCTCTTTCTTTTCCTCACTGGCACTCATCCTCGGCGTGTTCTTCGTTTCTCTCTTCAAAGGAGCGATTAGCGCGTTTACGATAATATAGGTTAAAAAGGCTCCAATTAGTGCGCAAAGCACGCATACTGCAATAATTTCAGCAGGCATTACGCTTCCTCCTTGTTGCGCTCGGCTTTTAGTCTTTCCACGTTTTCGGTGACCTTTTTATCGTCGTAAAGGTGGAAGAAAACGAGGGAAACAACGGTGAATACACAAGCAAATATACCCGTAAGTTTAACGCCCAAAAGTCCTACTTCTTCACCCGCGTTTGCCCCTATTGCAAGCACGCTTGATACGATTACCATGGCAACTGCGTAGGCGATTTTTTCAATAAAAGTCTTTACTGCGGAGAATATACCCTCTCTATTCAAACCGGAAACAAGGCTATCCTCTTGAATAATATCGGAAACGATAGATTGTGGCAAAATGTTAATTGCCGCGAATGGGAAAGCAACGGCAAGACCCATAATAATGCCTATAACGAGTTCCAAGCCGGGCATTAATCCCGCTATTTTGTCGCCGAAGAATATGAATGCAAATACTACTGCAAAGATATAACTTCCCACTAATAACGGTAATTTCTTGTTGAATTTCTTGCTTATTTTTACAATGAGTGGGAAGGAGCAAATAGCAACGCCGATTGCAACCGCCATAACGATAAAGGACTGACTTTCCTTAATGCCAAGAAGCATGGTTATGTAGTAAAGCATAGCCGTTTGGAAGAACGCCATGGAGATATAACTTGCAAGGTCACCGGCAGAGAATAACACGAAGTTTTTATTCTTAAATACAACGCCAAAGCTCTTCCAAATGGAGTCTTGATTCTTTGCGTGACTTTTTACGTAATCGTTTTCCTTAAAAGCAAAAGCAGATGCGCACAAGCAAGCCATTCCTACTACTGCAAATATGGTAAATACCAATCTCCAAGAGGTAATCGCATCAAAGCCCGCACTCTTAAAGAAGCTTACGAACAAGGTTGTTGCATACATAACCGCGCTTGAGCCCATAAACAAAGCGGTGCTAACGGCGTAGTATCCCACCCTCTTTTTGGCATCGGGAATAATTTCGGGAATGAGTGCGCGTTGCGGAATAAAGTAGAAGGTATAGGCGGTATAGTAAATCACGAGCCACAAACCAACCCAAACGGCGTTACCAACGGCACCCGCTGGGAATGGCGCAAGGAAAATCATTAGTACCGATACGGCGTAGGGAATGGCAGAAATGCGCATAAGGGACATACGTCTACCGTACTTGCTGTTGAGTTTGTCACTCAAATTGGCAACGAGTGGATCGGAAACGGCGTCAATGACCTTACTTATGCCCGTCAAAAGAGCCATAATGGTAATAAAGCCCAAAATCTTATTACTAGGTAACAAAGAGGTAATACCCGACGTAGCCGTAGGTTGATAAAAGTACAAAAGGTAGTTACCAATCATGCCGTTAAAAAGACCTTTAGCGACGTCACAAAGGAAAAACTGATAAACTTTTCCCCTACTAATTTCTTTTACGGAATCCATAAATTTCTCTCCCTAAAAATTAATAACATAGTTATAACACACGCGCGCGAAAATATCAAGACGTTTTGTTATTGTGATATATAGGTTTCTCTTAAAAACGCGTTAGTTTGGAGAATATAAGTGCGGAACGCGGAACAACGCTACGCGAATGCAGAATTAAGAATGCAGAATTCAGAATTGCTTCACTCCGCTACGCTTCGCTCACAAGGAAAAGTTTGAGTTATCTCGCACTATTGTTAGACCACTTAAAAACACGCTAGTTTGGATGAGATACAAGCAAACAAAAAATCTCCACGACAGGAGTTTACTTGGGCGTAAATGACTGAGTGGAGATTTTTTAGTTTGTGAAGTAGGTCGCCAAAATAGCGTGTTTTTACTTACTTACGAATTGACCTTCCGCAATCTCCTTCTTAGGCTTACATTCCAAAATACACTTCGCAGGACATTTAGAAGCACACAAGCCACAGTTGGTACACTTGGTGTAATCTATGACGGGAAGATTATTACGCATGGTGATTGCGCCACTGGGACAGTTCTTGGCGCACAAACCACAACCTAGGCAACCACGCTTACATACGGCACGAACGTCCTTACCTTTTTCGTTAGAAGAGCAAGCAACGTAGTATTTTGCCGTTGCAGGTATACGCTTCATAATCTTTTTGGGGCATTGTAGAATACATACGCCACATTGCGTACATTTGTCTTGGTTTATTATAGCAACGCCCTTTTTAATATCTATGGCGTGACTGGGACAAAGGTTTACGCAACGGGACATACCGATACAACCGGTGTAACAAGCCTTTCTTCCACCCGACAAAAGTTCTTGGGAAGCGCAGTCGCCGTATCCTTGGTAGTCGTACTTATCCTTGCAAGCACTACCCCCTACACAAGCACAAACAACTATGGTTTCCTCACCGACCTCACCACCGTCAAGGAAGCCGAGTATCTTCTTTTTGTTGTCTTTCGAGGTGGAGTTACAAGAGCTTATTTGTGCTCTACCCTCAACTAATGCTTTTGCAAAATCAGCGCATCCTGCGTACCCACAAGCGCCACAGTTGGCACCCGAAAGTAGCATTTCTATTTCTTCAATGCGCTCGTCGGTCTTGACTTCAAACTTAATGGAACACACGGCGATTAGTATGCCAAAAAGAACGGCAATACCGGTTAGTATTAATACGGGAAGTAAAATATCTATTACCATGATTGCGTCCTCCTAGAATGCCAGTCCGCTAAAAGCTGCAAAAGCCATAGCGATAATTGATGACGCGATAAGGGTGATTGGGAAGCCCTTGAAGCGCTCCGGAATATCGGCAAGTTCCATTTTTTCGCGTATGCCGGCTAGAATTAGAATTGCTATTGTAAAGCCCACTCCACTTGCAACGCCGTTTATGAATGCGTACAAGATGTTGCTGTTAGCAAGCTCGGTTACGTTCATTATAGCTACGCCAAGTACTGCGCAGTTGGTGGTAATAAGTGGTAGATATACGCCGAGTGCGGAGTAAAGCGAAGGGCTAAACTTTTTAACGAATATCTCAACCAACTGGATTAGGCAAGCAATAACCAGTATGAAAACTATGGTGCGTAGATACTCTATACCCGCCGCCACGAGGGCAAGGTTGAGGGCGTAAGTTATTACCGATGCAACGCCCATAACGAAGATAACCGCCATACCCATACCAAGAGCAGTATCGGTCTTACGGCTTACTCCCAAGAAAGGACATATACCCAAGAAGCGCGAGAGTACGAAGTTGTTGACAAATATAGCGTTTATAACTAGTAGAATTACGTACGGCATTATTCGTCACCTCCAATAGCACCACTGCGCCTTGCTTTTTCCTCGTCCTCCTGAGCTTGCAACAAGGGGTTGGTTTCTCTAATATATTTACGATGCTTGTAATCGTGGAGTTTCTTTTCGATTTCGCCCACAACGAGGTTATATAGTACCATTAGAAGACCAAATACCATGAATCCGCCTGCGGGCAGAATGAATATCGTCATCTTTACGTTTTGCATAAAAGGTACTACCAAGCCGAAGAAGGTGCCTGCTCCAAAGAACTCTCTAACAAGTCCCATTAGCGTTAAGCTCATGCTAAAGCCAAGCCCTATTCCCAGTCCGTCCATTACCGATGGCAATACGGGATTGAGGGAGCTAAAGCTTTCCGCACGCGCAAGAAGTATACAGTTAACTACTATGAGGGAGAGGAAGAGTCCCATTACGTCGTAAATTGCCGGCAAGAACTTGCGCATTACCATTTCCACTATGGTGGAGAAGGTTGCAATAACCAGAATATAGCAAGGTATTCTTACCTTTCTAGGTATAATCTTACGTAGTAGCGATATTATTGCATTGGAGCATACCAAAACAAAGGTAGTTGCCAGCCCCATATAGAGTCCGTTTAGTCCCGACGTCGTTACGGCAAGGGTAGGACAAGTACCTAGTACCAAACGGAAGGTCGCGTTATCCTTTATTATACCGTGAGTTAGCGGTTCAAGAGTATCTTTAACTTTTTGTCGCATTAAGCATCCTCCTTTGCCACTTTAACGTAGGCTCTAACTGCATTAGTAACAGCATCGCGCACGCCGTTACTGGACTTTGTTGCTCCGGTATAGTTTTCCACACCCTTATTAGCGCTTCCAACACTCTCTAGTACGAAATCACTAACGTTGAGGGACTCATATCTACCAAGATACTCCTCTGTCAAAGCATTAGTACCAAGTCCGGGGGTCTCGCCGTGGGAGTATGGAGTAACCTTTACTATATCGTTGTCCTTAATAATAACTATAAGGGAAATACCGGTACCCGCGCCGTAACAGTTGGTGGATTTGGAAAGTATAATTACCGCGCCGTCCTCTGCACGGAACATATTAAGGATTTCCGCCTTTTCTAAGTTATCGTAGGAAGAAAAGTCGATAACCTCTTCGGTGAGTGGTGCGGAATAGGCTTCCCCTATCGCCTCTCTTAGTTTTGCCTCTTCGTCAACTTGGGTAAAGAGATTAATTACCGCAAGGAGCAAGGAACTAACTAGGGCTATACAAGCAAGTATGATAACTAGCTTTACGCTATCTTTGTTAACGGAAAACTTTTTCATTATGCTTCAGCCCCCTTTTTCTTTTTTGGAGGTTTCTTGTAGCCAAAAGGTTTGGGCCTACAAGCTTTGTCTATGAGGGGAACGAGTAGATTCATTAGGAGTATGGCGAAGGATACGCCCTCGTTCATACCGCCGTATCTACGGATAAGCATGGTAATAAGACCGGCGCCTGCGGAATATATAATTACGCCCCAACGGGTGTTGGGTGAAGATGCATAGTCGGTAAGCATAAATACTGCGCCAAAAAGGATACCACCGGACAAGAGGTTGGGAAGAATATAATTCCAGCCGTTCTTGTAGAATATAAGGGTAAATAGCGCGCAAGAGGTAAGATATACCGCGGGAATCTTCCAGTCTATAATCTTTAGGGCAATAAGATATATTGCACCAAGTATAATAGCAACGGCACAAACCTCGCCTATAGAGCCACCTACGTTGCCCAAGAAGAGGTCGAGTAGACTTGCATCGGTAGAGCCTAGCCCCGCAATAGCATCTGCCTTTATGCCGGCAAGAGGGGTTGCACCGGTCACGTAGTTAGCCTTGTCCGCAAAGTCAACTATGAAACGGAAGCTAAAGAAGTCCCCTGCCGTTACCTTGCCACCTGCATAGTCTAGTGGGTTAATAAAAGCAGTCATCTTGGTAGTCCAAGCAAGGAGCAAGAAGACGCGAGCTGTGGCGGCGGGATTTGCAAAGTTCTTACCCAGTCCACCAAACAACATTTTAACTAGCATTATGGCAAATACGGAGCCTACTATGGGCAAATAGAATGGTGCCGTAGGAGGAAGATTGAGGCCTACTATCATGCCGGTAACAATGGCGCTTGCATCCCAAATAGTCAAAGGCTTTTTGCGTATTACGCAATATAGAGCCTCGGCACCGACTGCGCTCAAAACGGCAAGCAGTACTAGGAATAGTGAATAAAAACCATAGAGTACCGTACCTGCTATCAAACAGAAGGTGAGAGCGATACAAACGTGTATCATAATCTTTCTCGTAAAGAGCGAACTACCAACGTGAGGAGAAGATGAAACTATAAATCTTTTACTTTCCGACATAATTCTATAATTTCCTTTCTCTTATGAGTTTTTTAGCCAGTCTTTGCGACTGTACGAGAGGACGTTTTGCAGGACAGACGTAAGCGCAACAACCGCACTCTATGCAAGAAAGCGGATTATAAGGCTTAATTTCTTTAATCATATTTTTAAGAACGAGAGCGTCGGTCATCATGGGCATGAGGCCCATGGGGCAAACGTTTGCACAACGTGCGCAATTAATGCAAGTGGTGGGGTCAACGTCACGAATTTCGTCCTCGGTAAGAAGGAGTAGCGCGCTACTACCTTTTGTAACTACGGGCATGAAGCTGTGGAGGGAAATACCCATCATAGGACCGCCACTAATAACTTTGACTACGTCCTCGCTGTAGCCTAGATAATCAACGATTTCCACGAACGGAACGCCAAAACGCACCCAAATATTTGCCGGACGATTAATGCCTTTGCCGGAAATGGTCATATAACGGCTAAACAGAGGTTTACCAAGAGCACACGCCTCGTACATTGCAAGTGCTGTGGATATATTCAAAACAATATAACCCAAGTCGCCGGGCAGTCCACCTGCAGGCACTTTTTGGTGGGCAAGAGCGTATATGAGTTGCTTTTCGCCACCTTGTGGATACTTGGTTTTTAATCCAAAAACTTTAATAATGGGGTCGCCCGCGGTAACGCGCATCATTTCCTCAATGGCGTCATCCTTGTTTGCCTCTATTCCAATCCAAATTTCGGGAGCCCCTATCGCCTTTGCAAGATAACGTATACCGGCAAGGACTTCCTCGGGCTTATCTATCATAAGCCGATAGTCCGTGGTGATATAAGGCTCACACTCGGAGCCGTTTATGATTAAGGCTTTAATGGGATTTTTATTTTCCAGTTTAACGTGAGTGGGGAAAGTTGCGCCACCCATACCTGCTAAGCCACACTCTTTGCACCTTGCAACCAACTCTTCGCGAGTGGGGTTCTCTAGTGGAGGTAAAAAGTCTTCTTCATATTTTCCGTCGTTTACAATACAGACGTGACGGATACGCTTACCCATGGCGTTTTCGCGAAGCACGAATCCCTCTACGGTACCACTAACCGAGCTATGCACGTTACAAGAAACGTAGGACGAAGCTTCGCCTATTTTAGTTCCCACCTTAACGTAATCCCCTACTTCGACGCAAGCGGAAGCCGGAGTACCCAAATGTTGAGCGAGAGGAATATACACTTTTTCCCCTGTTGGCATCTCCTCAAACTTGCAATCGTGAGAGAGTTCCTTCATATCTTTTGGATGAATACCAAATTTAAAAGTTCTAAGTCTCATACTTAGATATTATAGCACTTCTTTACTAATAAGTAAAGGGGTAAAAACGCGTTATTTTAGCGCTATACTTCACTAAATAAAGAGTCCCTGCAGGGC
>JAZSLG010000065.1:0-4258 GCA_045535235.1 Candidatus Stercoripulliclostridium sp. | reverse complement strand
AACGACATGGCTACGATCCGACTTGTATCTATTCAAAAACAAAAACCACATTGCTTTCGCAATGTGGTCATGGCACCTCCATGGGGACTCGAACCCCAGTTTTCGCCGTGAGAGGGCGACGTCTTGACCGCTTGACCATGGAGGCATATTCGTTTAGTGCTTGTTAAGTATAACACAACAACCTTTATTGTGCAAGCATTTTTTATTTTTTGCTTGCACAATATTAGGTTATTTTATTTAGATAATGGGATTATCTTTGATAGCTCTTTCTGTATAAGTATTGTTTTCACCCTTTGCTACCATATATCCCTCTACTGTAACTACGTCACTAACGCTTGCTACTATTGAGGAATAACTGTATAACGGTAAGAATGTGGGTGTTTGCGTTAGTCCCAATACGTCGGAATACATGTTTTCAGAACCATTAGGATAACCATTTGACATTAACCAACATCCCATGTCGTTGTAAAGAGGCATGTAGAACGTGGTCTCCGCACCATCCATAACGACTTTCACGCTAGTATAATGTACTAAAGCTTTGTTGGTAGCTGTCAATATTTGGTCTCCATAATATAGGTTATCCACGCCACTATCACTTCCTACGTAAGTATTAGCCTTGGCTTCGACCAGTTCTTTATCAAGTACTACTTGGAGTTTATGGCTACCGCTTACCGTTCCTTCAAGTTGCCATACTTGTGCTAGTGAAGGAATTCCGTTATAGTAGAAGACAAAGGTTAAAGAATTGCTTATTAAATCGTATACTAGTTCTACTTCGTTACCAGTATTATCTAACTTGCTTGCGGCTACCATAATCTTAATCACGTCACCAACTTTTGCAACGTAATTCTCATCAACGTTAAAGTTAAATACTAAGTTGTCGTAAATGCTATAAAGAGCTGAACCAACGTTGTTGGTTAGAGTTAAACTTTCATCCTTTTGGAGCGTTATAATGTCCTCAGAGCTTGCGTAAGAGCCGTTTACTAGATAATCACGACGGGTCGAGACTTCTTCCTCAAACGAAGCGTTATAAACGGTCATTCTGTCTCCTAGACCGTAAACGTGAGGATAAATTCTTGCCTCATCTGCATTAAGCTCTCCACTATTGAATTCGTATACACTTTGAGTAGTATCGTACAAGTTCCTAATGGAAATGATGATTCCGTTATTGCCGTAATAAGAAGTATTTCTGTCCTTATAAACGATTACCTCATATGCGCTATTAGTCGTACCACTAGATACTTCTAAGCTACCGTCTTTACCGTTTATATAGTAGTTAAGCAATAAAGTATAGGTATAAGCGGTGTTTTCCGTACCAAAGGTTACGTCTGAGGCTTGTTTACGTATTATTTGTAATGCTACACCTTGATAGGTGGTATCACCTTGACTACGTGCTTCAGCTAAGGTAATAGCACCTTCTTTGTTATTAAACAACTCTATCGTAGTGGTGTAACTACCTGCTAAATACTTGGTTCCGTTAACAGCATCGTAAGTAGCGCTAGGTTCTAGTACGAAACTCATATTAAAATATGAGTAAGGATAGATGTCTGAATGTTCACGACTACCGCTAATAATATATCCAAATTGACTTACTATGCCCGCAGATACCAACGATGCATCTTCATTCTCTTCAGCTACATAATCATTAGATACAGCGTACAACGGAAGTTGCGTGCCGGGTACAATGATGTTTGCATTTTGGCTATTCAAAGTATCGACGTAACCAATAACTGTTTCTCTTACGATACTCAAATACAAGTAATCGTAATCCACCAAAACGTTGTCTTTATACAATGCTAATTCAACGAGATGTATTCCAGACTTTAGTTTAATACTGGTTTCAATAGAATCATTATACTCTACCGCCTTGCCATCAACGAAGAAGGATACCAAGTAACTTTCGTCCAATCTCATTAAACCGAACATGGTATTCAAATTGGATACCGAAGCTTCAAAGTTATCTAATAAAGTAGAAACTTTTACTACGTTAGAACTATTAGTGGGTATTGCTATATGAGCGCCTACTCCGTCATACAAGCCTTGCTCGGAAAGAGTAATCTTTCTTATAATATAATCTCCGCCCAAGGTTAAGCTTAAAGTAGATCTTTCTAGAATATCCTCAGGTGAAGTAAGCACTTCTTCATTTTGTTCACTCTTAATACCTGCAAGACTTAACATTTCACCACTATTGCCATCCACGCTAATAAACAAGTATAGGTTTTCTTCGTCCAGGTAAGCACGTATTTCGTGCATGTTGCCATCAAACAGGTTGCCGTAAGACAAACTATAGGTAGCTAAAGCGGTTTTTCCTCCATTGTTTATCTTTAGCGTTACAACGTTGGGTACACCATAATTAAATATTAAGCTAATTACGGAGTTATCAATATCCGCGTTAAGACCTATCTCGAGTTTAGGTGCTTTTACGTTTGCATTGGGACGAATACTAAACTCTAACGCCATGGCGCTAAACAACGTTTCTTGTGCCGTAATCTTTACGAGTGAAGTAGCAACGTTTTGCTTCTTATACTCTACACCGTTAGACAACGTGGGATTGTATACGACTGCCGTTGTTGAAGGATAGAAACGTAAAGGTAAGGTACAGCTTGCTACTTGGGAATAATCGTATTTTTCAACACGACTATCTACTACGTTAACGGCGGTTGCATTGGCAACTCCCGAATTGTAGTTAGTATAATATTCATTAGTCAAAGTAGTTTTAAGTTGATAGTTATAAGCACTATCAATCAAGGTATACTTCATTAGAGCATTATGGCTCGTTGCGGTGGGTATGCTACCTTCCTCTTGCAACCAACCATTAGTTACCATTTCATCTACTGTCAAAGTAGTCCAAGTATTGGAAGACTTGAATACCGTGAAAGTAATCAACTCTCTAATTTGTGATTTGGACAATGCCAAGTCATTTTCTACCAATTTTTGTTCCATATAGGCAACTACGTTAGTGATGCTACTGTAAACCTCCGCAGTAAACGGTACGTATTCAAACGTGAAGTTACCTGAATTCATACTCATATTGCTTAACCTTAAGTTTGCCGTGTTGTGTTCATGGTCTACGGAGCCTACTAGAGTATGCTTATACATATCGTTATACCTATATATTTCGGTATAAGTTGAACCATTTTGGGTTTCTTGTTCATTAAATACGGAATCTGCCTTAGTACGTTTAGTAATGGTTACGCCACCAAATGCATCAATAATCTTAGTCTTTAGTGTTTCATTCGTAACGTCATCAAGTACTACATTGAATTCAAAGTTGGTATATCCGTATTGTCCACTAACTATTGTAGCCGAGGTTACACCTTGGTTATTAACGAAAGTCACATCCGCCATATATGGGGTTATATTAAACTCTCCGTATCCAGTAGACAAGCTTGGTGTTACGTCATTCAACCATACTTGTACCTTTCTCTTAATTACCTCGTATTGGAATTCTTCTACTTTTATATCATAGTTTGCAAGAGAAATACCACTAGTATTCAAATGCGATTGACCTAGAACGTGGACACCTGCGTCAAAATACGAGTCTCCACTCATAAAGTTAACGGTAGGCTTTTTGTTATTTAGATTTAATTGTTCCGCCGTCTCACCATTCTTAAATCCACTATACGTGAATACGTAACTATCTTCATCCGGTTGAGCCATATATATGGAAGATACGCATAAACCGTCTACCGGAGCTACGGTGCAGTAAAGTGGTGCTTTGGTTACTACCACGTTTATTAATCCGAAGTTAATGGTATAATTCTTTAATAGATAGCTTCCCATTTTGGGAGAGAAACTTCTCCATTCGTTGGAAACAGGGGTCAACGGGTCTAAGGGGTCGATTGCTCCTGCATTAACGTCATATTCCCAAACCATGTCTTTTAGTGAACTTACTTCACCATCGGCGACGCCGTCACCGTCGCTATCAAAATATACCATTACAGAGTTTGCGGACTCTTCGCCTGCAAAGTTGGTATAAATAAGGTCAACTTTATTTTCACCATATTCTTTTTCGTAATATTCACCATTTTGGACGTAGAGATTGAGTTCTCTCTTTGCTATGGTCAATACGCCGGGTACAACCTTAATTTCATAGTTATCCGACTTGAAACCGGTTGCGCTCAGTTTATACTCACCTGCATCAAATAGAGGTACGTCGAAAATTTGAGTTCCGCTTTCTCCGTTAAGATAGCAATTATATCTTACTGCGTTTGTTTTTATAACTTTTTCAAACTCATCTTCGTGCTTCAAAGAACCACAG
>JAZSLG010000007.1:0-9006 GCA_045535235.1 Candidatus Stercoripulliclostridium sp. | reverse complement strand
GACCAATTCTAGCTCCGGTTTGTTTACATTCTTTGATTATTTCATACTTAAACATAATTCACCTTACAATAATATCATCGAGTCGCCGAAACTGAAAAATCTATATTTTTCCTTTACGGCAGTATTATAAATTTCAAGAGTTTTATCTCTACCGATAAAGGCTGAGACCAACATAATTAACGTACTTTCCGGCAAATGGAAATTAGTAATCAAACCTTTGACCACCTTGAATCTATATCCTGGATAGATAAAGATTTGCGTATTGCCTTCTCCTGGTTGAACAAAACCTTCTTCGTTTGAAGCGCTTTCTAAAGTTCTAACCGAAGTAGTACCAACGGCTATGACACGCCTACCCTCTTTTATAGCATTATTTATCGCGTTTGCCGATTCTTCAGAAACTTTGTAATATTCCTCATGCATAGCGTGTTCGAGAATATTATTTGTTTTAACCGGGCGGAAAGTTCCTAGTCCAACGTGCAATAAAACCTCAACGATTTCAACACCTTTTTCCCTTAGTTTATCTAATAGTTCAGGGGTAAAATGCAAACCGGCAGTAGGAGCTGCAGCCGA
The DNA here is from genome assembly GCA_045535235.1 of Candidatus Stercoripulliclostridium sp. GTDB lineage: Bacteria > Bacillota > Clostridia > Christensenellales > DTU072 > Stercoripulliclostridium_A. The sequence continues at coordinate 8,436 of JAZSLG010000007.1, read as the reverse complement.
ACCATCGTGCTTAGCGTAAACCGTTTGATAACGAGTTTTGTCCTTTAATTTTTCCGTAATATAAGGAGGAAGTGGCATGTTTCCAACGCGGTCTAAAATATCCTCGAATACTCCGTCAAAATCAAACTCAATTACTCTAACTCCATTATCTGGTTTTATAGACTTAATAGTAAGTTTAAGCTCCTCGTTAATTACAATTTGGGAGCCTATTTTTGCCTTTCTAGCGGGTTTTAATATTACTTCCCATTCTTTGTAATTAAGTCTTTTTAATAATAAAATTTCGTATTCTCTACCCTTATCGTCGTAACCAAAAATTCTTGCGGGGATTACTTTCGTATTATTAACTACTAAAACGTCGCCTTTATTTAGAATATTAACCATATCACGAAAGACTTTATGCTCTATGTTATCACTAGAAATATCATAGTGTAAAAGTCTTGATGAATCTCTTGGAGAAACCGGGTGTTGCGCAATCAATTCCTCAGGCAAATCGTAATAATAAGAAGCGGTATCAAACAAATTAATCATTATTATCTCCGTTGCAATCGTTTTGCCAATTTAATAAAGTACGTTCTTGCGTGATTTTATAAGGAATACCTAAATGGTCATAAGCTCCTTTTAAGCAAATACGACCTCTGGGTGTTCTTGCAATAAAACCAAGTTGCATCAAAAATGGTTCGTAAACGTCTTCAATGGTAGTAGGCTCTTCGCCTGTCGCTGCACCAAGTGTATCCAATCCGACCGGTCCACCGTTGAATTTATCAATCATTGTATGCAAAATCGTGCGGTCTACGTTGTTTAAGCCAAGTTTATCGACTTCCAGTCTAATTAAAGCCCTATCCGCTATATCAACGGTAATCGTGGGGCTTTTTTCATACTGAGCGAAGTCCCTAACACGTTTTAATAATCTATTAGCAATACGAGGAGTTCCTCTTGAGCGTGATGCTATTTCCAGACAAGCGTTGTCTTCAATATTAACGGTCAAAATTTTAGCAGAACGTCTAACGATTAAAGCAAGTTGTTCGGGAGTATATAATTCTAACCTACAAATGATCCCAAACCTATCACGAAGGGGAGCGCTTATATTACCGGCCTTAGTCGTAGCACCAATCAAAGTAAAAGGCTCGATATTAAGCTTAATTGACCTTGCGGATGGTCCTTGCCCCAAAGTAAAATCAACCACAAAATCTTCCATTGCAGGATAAAGCAATTCTTCCGTAGTACGATTCAAACGATGAATTTCGTCAACGAAAAATACAGCGTTACCATGCAAGTTTGTTAGATTAGCAACAAGTTCAGCGTTCTTTTCAAAAGCAGGTCCGGACGTGGATTTTATTTCTACACCCATTTCGTTAGCAATAATTTTAGAAAGAGTGGTTTTACCAAGTCCGGGAGGTCCGTATAACAAAACGTGATCAAGAGCCTCCCCTCTTTGCTTAGCACTTTCGATAAAAACTTTAAGATTTTCTTTTATTTTATCTTGGCCTACGTATTCGTCAAGGGTCGTGGGACGCAAAATATTCTCATTAACGTCGCTTGGTAGTTCATCCGGGGACGTAAGGTGTTCGTTAACGGCATAAGAAGAATAATCTTGTGGATTATAGGTGCCAAAAGAATCTTCCATTATTTATCCATCCTCCTTAGCGCTTTGAGTATAAGTTCTTCCAAAGTATCGCACTCGTTTCTTACGGCAGATACCATTGAAACAGCTTCTGCTTGAGTACATCCAAGAGATTTAAGGGCAGTAATAGCTTCTTGTGAGAGGTTATCCATTCCCGTAACGTTTACGGTAACTTCGCCAGTAAAATAATCGGTTTCTTGAGTAGCAAGTTTTTCACGGAGTTCGAGAACCACTCTCTCTGCCGTTTTCTTACCCACTCCCTTGATTTTAGCAATAGTCTTAATATCACTGGTTACTATAGCGACGGCAAGAGCTTCCGGTTTCATCCCGGAAAGAATACCTATTGCAGCTTTTGGACCTATACCACTAATAGTAATTAACTTTAGAAACATTGCTTTTTCTTCACGCGTGGCAAAGCCGTAGAGGCTCATTTCATCCTCTCTAACGTACAAATAGGTGAACAATTTACCTTGTTTACCCTGCGTTGGAACTTTTACAATAGTATTTGCAGAACAAGCTATCTCGTAGCCTATTCCGTTAACGTCGATAGTAACCAAGTTATTTTCGACGTTTACAATTTGTCCGGAAATATATGAATACATTATTTTACTCCAAAATTACCCATTTTGGGATTTGTTTGTGCGTGAGTTATGGCAACGGCAAGAGCATCTGCCGCATCGTCCGGTTTAGGAATTTTAGTTAAGCCGAGTAGCATTTTAACCATTTCTTGGATTTGATGTTTTTCCGCCCTACCGTAACCTGTCGTTGCTTGTTTAATTTGCATTGGCGTATACTCGAACAAGGGAACGGCTTTACTTTCTGCAACGTATAATACGACACCGCGAGCTTCCGCAACCATAATAGCCGTTTTGGCATTATTTTGGAAAAACAATTCTTCAACGGCAACTGCATCTGGTTTATAATGGGTAATCAAACCGTCAATTTGGTCACCAATATACTTTAGTCGCATTGGAAAACGTGAAAGCTTAGGTGTTTCTATTGCACCGTATGCAATAGCTTTATGGTGTATCCCATCGGTTTGTATAACGCCAAAACCCAATATTCCGTATCCAGGGTCAATTCCTAATATAACCATACATATTTATATTACTTTATAAAGTAAATTTAGTCAATAAAAAAAGCCGATTAACGGCTTAATTCATTTATGCTTCTAAAACTTTTAGTAATCTATCTGCTAAAGAAGAAATATCGGGTTGAGATAAACTACGCTCAGCTTTGGTACTAGATATACTTTCATCAAACTTTATTTTTACCGGTCTTTCGTCAAAAACAATAATTCTATCGGCAAGAAGCAATGCTTCATTTATGTCGTGCGTAATTAAAATAACGGTTTTATTATCTAAAGATAATAATTTTAAGAAATATTTTTGTAACCTAGACTTTAAGGCAGTGTCTAGCCCCCTAAAAGGTTCATCCATAACTAGAACGTTGGATGGATACAAAAATCCTCTTGCAAGTGATACTCGTTGTGCCATCCCGGTTGATAGGTTAAGTGGATAAGAATTAATTTCATCTATTAATTCAACTTGTTTTAGAACATCGATAATGGCGTTTTTTCGTAAAACTTTATCTTTAATCACATGTGAAACTGAGTAATCCAGATTTTGCTTTACGGTTAATGAGGGAATTAGTGAAGCTTCACCAAAAACATAGGATATATTGCCGTCACACTCTATTTTTCCTTCGTAATCCGTTAATCCTGCTATTGCTTTAAGAAGTGTAGTTTTGCCTATACCCGAGCGACCCATAATTGCAGTTATCTTTCCTTTTTCGCAATCAAGGGTAAAATTTTCAAATATAATTTTATCGCCGTAGCTTTTGTTAAGATTTGTAATCCTCATCTTTTCCCCCTTACTGCAAACAGTTTAATTAAACTGAATACGCCTTCTAACGCATAACTTAGTATTATTGCCATGATGGTCCAACCTAACAATTCGGCAGTATCAAAGTAAATTTTACTAATTTGCATATATACACCCATTGATGCGAACGTTTGGGCAAGAACTTCACCTGCAATAGTAACTTTAACACTTAGTGATATATTTGCTTTCATCGAATCTAAAGAAGCAGGCAATACTTCTGGAAAATACAAACCAAAAATACGCTTCCAAACAGGGACCTTATAAGCTTTGCTCATATCTATTAGCTCAACGCTTATACCATTAAGTGCGCTTAAAAATGATGCGTAAAGTTGAGGAAATAGTATCAAAAATGCGATTAATACCGGTGCGGATTGGGAATTTAGCCAAATTAAAGCAAGTAATATAATCGACATTGTTGGTATGGAGCGCAAAATAATGATTATGGGACTTAATATTTTTGCAAACTGTGGAACTACGTAACCAACTATAGAGAAAACTATTGCAAGTAAAGTTGATAGCAAAAACGCAAATATCGCTCTTCCGACAGTATTTCCTACCACATTCCAAAATTCACTTTCCACAAATAGTTCAAAAAGTTTTTGTAAGGAAGCTATCGGAGAAGGTAAAATCATCTCTACACCTATCGCTTTTGATGCAATAAACCATGCAAGCAAGAAAAACCCTACCCCAATAATGGGGTAGAGAAAATTCTTGAATTTGCTTAGTTTATTTATAAATTCTTTCATATTAGCTTACGCGATAAGGAATATTATAGTAATCTAGAATATATCTAAAGGTCAAATCTGGAGTTGCTCCTTGACCAATGTTATATACGGTTTTACCTCTTAAAGATTCAAGTTGCTCTTGGATGGTATCCCCGGATATCTCGCCTTTTCCAACCATATATAAAGCTCCTTGAACAGCGGTTGCAGCAAGCTTATATCTTCCATTATTCTTATTAAATTGGGTTGCACCTGCGTTAGTTGGAGCAATAGCTATAGTTGCTTGTCCGGTTGCAAGTCTAGGACCAATTCCATTAGCACCGGTAACAATTTCATAATTAATCGTATATCCTTCGTAAGTAGGTTTATCTTTTAGTAGTTTTGCTATTGCTATAGCTGGACTACCATCGGGAACACAAACGTTAATAACAACGTTATCATCATTATTTTGTGCGGTTGCACCATTATTCAAACTAGCATAAAACGAGTCGTTTGGAATACTACCGCCAACAGTTTGAGGGTCAAAACCATGCAATACGCTCAAATAAGTATTAACGCTCGACTTAGCGCTATTTGCTCTGATTATTTTAATATTACATTTTTGAATCATAGCATTGGACAGTCCTTTTAATGAAGCGGAGCCAGCTGAAAGCAAGGCTGAACTAGCCTCGGAAGCATTGGAAGAAGCCCAAGTAGCACTCTCATCAAGTTTTGTCAAAAACCAATCGATAAATGCGTCATGATTTCCGTCTAAAATGTCATTATTGATGAACACACTTGCTTGGGGAAATCCTCCGGTAGTATTCGTTACACCATTCCATAAATCTTGAATGGAAAACAAAGTACTAGAACCTGTTTTTGCATTTGCTCTGGTTGCAGCAGGTTCGCCTAGAACGCCGTAAGATGCGTCACCACTTTCCAACAAACCAATAAGTTCGGAGCCATCACCAACGTATCTCAAAGTGATATAGCTTTCATCATTATCCCTATTATCACAACCTATTAACGTAAATAAAGCAAGTGTGCTTATAAGCATTAGGGTTACAAACGTTAGCAAAAATCTTTTTTTCATATTAACACTCCTTTATTTTATTTCTATATTCGTAACTGCACTCTTAACAACTACGTTTTCCAATCTACCCAGTTTGCCACTAAGCGCAGATATTTTCTCGTTTGCTCCTTCTACGACTATACTAATGGCTTGAATACCATGTTCTCTATCCGGAATACCCATTCTACCTAATATTATGTCACCGTATTCAGATAACAATGCTTGAACGTTTGGAACGACTTTTTTATCTGTAATAATAATTCCAATTACGCCTATTTTATCCATAAAAAAATCTCCTTCGCGACGGAAAGAGACTATAATAGCATAGTGAAAAAACTATATTATTACAAACTTACTCTCCGAACGCATCATCGATACAGGTTGTTTCTTTAATTTAATTATAACTTTATAATATTTCAAATGTCAATACTTTTTCATTTACTCTATTAAAAAATTTAAGAGTATTAGTCTTGACTTTAACCTTAAAATTAGTATTTCCAGTAGAACTAACGTATTTTTCACCCGCGCCATTATAATAAACGAAGCTGTTTTCTGATAAATATTTTTTATATACCGCGTTAAACGAACTACCGCTATCATTATTAATCAGCTCATAACTCACAAAGACTTCGTCACAATCATATTCATCGGGTAACTTAATTTTAACGTCATCAAGTTCTACTACTCCGTTAACGACTCCTAAAACCATACGATTTTTATTTGGATTAATTAATTCGTCAACGAGTAAACTTTGCGGATGGTTTTTTAGTTCATCAAAAGTACCGATTTGGTCTTGATAACCATAATTAAGTATTAACACTTTATCGGCAAAAGAAAAAGCCTCCTCAACGCTATCGGTCGCAAAAATAACGTTTCCGCCAATAGAGTGAAGTTTAGGCAAAAACTTTTCAAATATTTCCTTTCTTTCTTGACCACCGGCAAGAGAAAAGATATCGTCGATTAGCGTTAACGGGCTATCTCTTAATTCTAATCTGGCAAGAGCTAAAGCAATAATTTCAGGCGTAAAAAGCCGAAAAGTCATCTCTTTAATAAAAGGCTCAAGACCATAATCTTTTGCTATTTGATAGGCAATTGACACTCTTTCATCCTTATTTATTTTTCTTATTTTCAAAGGATACGTTAAGTTATATAAAACCGTGCGTTTGCTTATCAGTCCACCGTCATCATAAACAAGCCTTACCCCCCTATCTTTAATTTTAAGATTAGTTACGTCTTTATCATCTAATATAACGTTACCGCTTTCAGCGGGGAATAATCCTGCAATGCACTTCAAAAGAGAGGTCTTACCACCGCCTTTTTTTGATAATACGGCTAGTTTTTCACCCTCATTAAGAACGAAACTAATGCCGTTTAGGGCATTAGTTCCGTAAAAATATGTTTGACGTAAATTCTTAACTTCAAGCATTAGATAATATAATTTTCGCTCTTTTGGGGACGAGCCTTAAGCTCTTCGGCCTTTTCTTCATAACCGGCTCTGCCAAGTAAAGCATAAGTAGCGTTTTTACCCTCTTCAACGCCGGGTTGGTTAAAGGTATTAATGTCGAACATAGCTCCAATATAAGCAGTTTCAAGCATAAAGAAGAACATTAATTGACCTATTGTGTGAGCATTTACTTCGGGAAGAATAATCATATTATTTAGGCGATTATTCTTGGTTAAAGCGTATTCTGTAGCATACATTTCCGAGGTAATAAGTTCATTCAAAGTATGACCGCTTAGGAAAGAAACGCTGGGGAAATCTTCACATCCACCGGCAATAACAACTTCATCACGGTATTTCTCAACACCTATAATAGTAACTACCTTATCAAAGGGACCTTCCGTGTAAAGTTGTACTTGGCTGTGTTGGTCAGTTACACCAAGAGCTTTAACGGGGGTTTGACCTACGTATACTTTTTCACCCTTATTATTTACGGCTTTACCCAATGATTCACCCCACAATTGACAATACCAGTCAGCCATCAACTTTAATGAATCCGCATATGGCATCATAACGCTAATATTTTTACCCTTTTGAATTGCAAGATATTGTAATGCCGCAGCAGCAAGTGCAGGATTGGACTTAAGGTCTGATTTACGGCACAACTTATCCATATGAGCGCAACCTTTAAGCATTTCTTTAATATCGATACCAAGAACAGCCGCAGGGAATAAACCTACGGGACAAATTTCACTAAATCTTCCGCCAACGCCATCGGGGATAATGAACGTTTTAAGATTTTCTTTCTTAGCAATCTTAATTAAATTGCCGTTTTTTGCATCGGTCGTAGCAATAATATGTTCATTCGCCCTATCGCCATATTTTTCCTTTAGAATATTCATTATAATTAAATATTGGCTCATGGTTTCGGAAGTAGAACCGCTTTTAGTAATAACGTTAAATACCGTTTTATCTAGGTCTAATATATCAAGAAGGCTTGCCATTCTTTCGGGGTCAACGTTATCCTCAACGTAGAACTTGGGAGCCTTTCTCTTATTACGCTTTAATTCATTGTGACGAAGATGGCAAAGTGCTTGGAAAACCGCCATGGGGCCAAGAGCAGAACCACCAATACCTAAAACTACGAAAGCGTCGCAATTTCTTCTTACGATTTTAGCGGTATTCATAATATCTTTAACGATTTCACCTTGATTGTAGGGAAGTTCGCTCCAACCCATCATACCGGTACCACGATTAAGTTTGAAATATGTGTGAGCTTGTACGGCTAGATTTTTGGTGCCGGCAAGTTCTTTATCCGTAATACCTTGTTCTAAGCCTACGTAGGTGGACATCATATTATTGTAGTCAAACTTTATAGATGCATATTCTTTTTTCATTTGGTCTCCTTTTTAGCCTTTTTGGGCTTCTATAACACATTTTTGTAGATATTCGTAACTTCTAAACACTTCATCGAAGTTATCGTAATTTTTAGCGTAAAGTTCCATTAGCAAAGGACCGTCGTAACCAATGGCGAGGAGTTTGCGGAACAAATTGGTGAAATCAACGCACCCATTACCGGGCAAAGCGAGTTTACCGTCGTTATGGTAATCGCAAAGATGAACGTTAACTAAATCTTTACCCATAACGTTAATATAATCGTCAATTGGAATTTTCGATTGCATAGCTTGTTTTATATCAAGAGTAGCCTTAATGTCAAC
>JAZSLG010000103.1:0-5200 GCA_045535235.1 Candidatus Stercoripulliclostridium sp. | reverse complement strand
CCTTGGCTCACAGAACGACATGGCTACGATCCGCCTTAGGAAACGCCGACGGCATCGGCAAATTCCTGTTGGCTTAGTAGCCTCTCGGCTCTTATGTATCTTACCTTCTGTGACAGAGTCATGCGTTTTCCTCCATTATGTTTCTTAATATGTCATATTATAGCACATTATGGCAAAAAATTCAATAAAAAACAGACTTCTTTGAAAAGAAATCTGTCTTTCTTTAAAATTTTTTACATTAAATTATCGCAAAATATTTCAAAGCGTCTTTGATTGCTTCTACCATTTCAGTCGTTGGATGCGAACGCGGACGTTTTAATTCTTCTACAGCGTTCGGCGCATCATACATAGGTAAGCCCAAATCTCGCTTCACTTCTGCAATATATGCTGTATGCACTTTGAAACCGTACTTTTCTTCGATATACGTTTGTATATCTTTATACGTCGTTTTCTTTTTAGGTTTTTGCTCGTTTAATTCTTCTTGAAGTTTTTTAAGCGACACTTGTCCTTCGCCTTCGCCGAACTCAACTTCAATGTTGATATGTTTTTCCGTTTTTTTTGGACAAGCATACTAACGTCTCAACGTGAGCAGTGTTGGGAAACATGTCAAACGGGGTTATCTCTCTTGGAGTAAACTCGGATAGATTTGCTATATCCCTAGATAACGTTGCGGGATTACAAGAAATATAGACTAACTCAAAGTCAAGAACACGTGAGAGTTCGTTTAGTGTGTCGGCAACCTCTTTGGAAATTCCTTTACGCGGTGGGTCAAGTATTATTTTTACCTTTTTACCTGACTTAATAAGTTTAGTAAATTGCTCACTTTGGGTACTGCTAATTCCATTTTTGGATTCTTTAACAAGATTTTTCAACTCTATGCTAGCATCACCACAAATATTGGTAACCCTATCTAAAATCCCATTTGCTTCGTATAATTCATTAGCGTCTAAAGTAGCTTCCTTGACTATTTCAATATTAAAAATAGTTGCTCCGCGTTTTGCCATAATAGCACCAAGTAACCCTACGCCAGCATAGGCGTCCACGACTACGGTGTTTTCATTTGGAGCGACTTTATCTATAACGTAGTTATAAAGCTTCTCGCGGATTTCGTCGTTAACTTGGAAAAAGGAGAAGGGATTTACCGCTATAGTTACCCCCATTACTTCCACCATTTGGCGTGTAGGAAGAATAGGTATTAGGGTGTTACCCATAATAACGTTGGTGTCGCGCGTATTAGGATTCAAATATAAGGCTACACCACCAAACGTCTCTTCCAACGTGTCGGCGTATTTATCAATATTTTTCACGGTAGTTCCATTAATAACCAAAGTCACCACCATTTTATTGCCCAAATATCTTGCAACAAGATGTCTTAAAAGTCCTTTTTTACTTTCCTCATCGTATACGCTCAATCCCTCTTCATTCGCAAAATCAAGGGTGATTTTAATCAATTTTTCTAACCAATCACCATGTAAAAAACATTTTGTAGAAGAAACTACCTTGTGTGTACCGGTACCGTAAAATCCCACGGCAACTTTGCCATTCACCATTCCAAAAGGTAGTTGTGCCTTGTTGCGATAAGCAAAGGAATTTGAGGGTACTACGTCATTAATCTCCCCAAGATATCCTGCATTCTTGCGAAGTATGGTTTGAACATTTTTCTTTTTGTATTCTAATTGCTTTGGATAATCAAGGTGCATTAACGTACACCCACCGCATCTGGTAAAGCGATTACAAGGCGGTTTCACCCTGTATTGAGAGGGCTCTACAATTTCCTTTAACGTAGCGTAACCTACGTTTTTTCCCTTTTTAAGATGGGTTATTTTTGCTTTAACTATCTCCCCCGGTAGAGCATACGGAACGAAGAAAGTATAGTCTTGATATTTACCTATACCTTCTCCTTCCATTCCAATATCAATAATATTAAGTTCGATAGTTTGATTAGGTTGCATGTCCTATTTATCCATATTTGCAGTAAAGAAAATCATATAGAGATTGGGGCCAGCTAATTCTTGATGACCAATACCTGCTATACTCCAATTAATAGCATCTACAAAATCCTCGTGAACTCTAATTTCGGCAGTATACAGTTTATCCGTTTTATTTGAAAGTTGCTTTAGAGTATTTACTAAAATCTCAAGTTCATTTTGGGAAGTAATCACCAAATCTCTCGTTCCATCATAAGTTACGTTTGCATAGTAATCATAGTTACCATTAGAAACGTGTTTGTCTTTATAAACAAAAGTATCTTCAATATGACTACCCGCGATAAGGTCGTCACTTACCATAAAGAATTGATGGTTAAGAACTTCAAAGCTATAATTTGTTCCGGTTATACCCAAGATTGAGTCATCGTTCGTTACGTCTACCGTATACCACTTCTCTCCAACGTGAACTTTATTCCAAGCATGGCCTACGTCCACGTAGCAACCAAGAGTAGCATTCCAAGACCTGCCCAAACCGGAAACGCGAATTGCCTCGATACCCTCTATACGACACATTAGCATAAATGCTTTAGTTATACCGTCGCAAACGGCCTTACCGTCTTCAAATACGCCCTCCAAATAGAAACCTCTATAATGGCTTACGCTACTTGAATCAACACCATTGGCAGTACTTTCTTCCAATAATTCGCTATCGTAAGTGACGTTTAACGCAATGTAATCGTGTATTGCGATAATCTTTTGAATATCATTCGTCATTTCGGGTTGAATAATATAACTTAGTATCTCTCGCGCTTTGTCGTAACAATTTTCAGCTGACGTATTCGTATTACCAAATATGGGTCTGTAACCGTGTTCAACCGCGTAAACCAGTTGTTCTGAATTGTAAACGACGAACTCAGGCATACTATCAATTTCAAAGTCATGATTATTTAACGCTTTATTAACGTTGATTAATCCTTTGCTTTGCGTTTGCAATTTGTCATCAGAAAGATATCCGCTTGCAATCGAGTTTCCCGTTTTTTTCTTAAAAATGAAGGTAATCGTTCTTTCCTCAGGATTGGTTCCATACGAGAAGCTTGTATCCGTTTCGCTCTTCAAACCAAGTTCCAAGTTAACGTTTTTGAATACTCCGTTAGTTCCAATCATTGCATCCTTAAAGCCAGCATCGTCACCATCGTACACGGCTTCATCAATCGTTAACGTAAATTGTTCTTCGTGGGTATAAAGCCAACAATAGGAATAGAATGCCCTACCCTCTTCCGGAGTATTAATATAATCATCCGCTAGAATGCCGTTTGCTTCCACGTATTCGCCATCAATAAGTTCGTTTTCTGCACCAAGAGTTACGTGTGTATAAATACTTTGTGCACTCGTAAAGTTAGTAGTATTAAGTAACGTTATATCCGCGTCTTTATCAAAATATATATTAGCCGTTGCTCCACTAAACGCATTTTGCTCAATTGCAACTATACTGGAAGAAATTACTATAGCGTTCTTATTACTGTTTTTGAATGCATTTTCACCAATTGTCGTAACCTTATAGTCACTCCAAGTAGTAGGAATATGGATTATAGCACCAGCACCATCTTTAACGCCGGTTACCCTTACGGTTTCCGTATTACCAATTTGCTCGTAAGTCAATTGGTCGTGTCCCTCACTCCAACAAGCGTATAACGAAGCGTTGTCTTCAAAAAGCATTTTTTCAAAAACACCGTTAACACATACGGGAGTTCCCGTACATTCCGGATTATCATACCAACCTATAAACGTATAACCAGCTCTCCTAGAAGGAGTATAGGATACTTTTGCGCCGTAACAATAGTCAATGGGTTCGTAATGTAAATCCCCTTCCATATAGTTACGATAAAAGTTTATTGTTCTATTTTCGCCCAACCATTTGGCAACCAAACTAATATCGTTTTCTACTATAAAAGAATACGTTAAACTTTCCGAGACTAGCTTCGTTCCATCGTACCAACCTAGGAAAGTATAGTTTTCATCCAAGGTAGTGGCAGTAACAGTTACTTCTTCTAGATATTCCACCTCGGTTTTACCACCACTAACAGTACCAATAGTATTGTCAAATGAAACCACCGATACTTCGTAAGTAGTAATTTCCCACCTAGCATACAAGGTAATATCTTCGCCGTTATAATTTATAATTTCACCACTGGGTCCGGTAATTTGTTCACCTCCGATAAGCGCATCGTACCAACCAACGAACGCATATCCACCTAGAGTAGGAATGGGTAGTTCTTGTGCAACGTTCATTCCTTTAGTGATTTCAATCGTATTATCCAAAAGCTCGTCGCCACCATTAACGTTTAACGTTACGATTACTATATTAGTGCCTTTTTTTATCCATTTGGGATAAACACGGATGTCGCCGGTAATGGGATTCTTGCTCAAGTACTCTTGGTCAAATGGTATCGTACAAGCACTATCGACAAACCATCCGCCAAAATCATATCCCTCGCTAGTGGGGTCATCGGGCATGGTAATTCTGCCATCTACTATAGGGGAAGAAGGAATAGAGGTGTTGGCAAAAATTATTTTGTATTCTTTTTTATTATTGTCTCCAGCTAAATCGCCCAACATACTGCATCCTGCTAATGAAAGAATCATAACGATGCAAAGGGATAAAACTATTAAAAACGTTTTCTTTTTCATTACTCTCTCCTAAACTCTATTGTTTTTATTTTAGCATATATATGCTAAAGCGTCAATAGAAGATATTAAAAAACGCACTCATAGAGTGCGTTTCATAAGTTTAATTGGCTTTTTATTAAGTTAGTTCGGTTATACCGTTGTAAAGTTGGTAATACCTACCTTTCTTTTCGATTAACTGCTCGTGGTTTCCACGCTCTATAATCTCGCCTTGCTCAATAACCATGATAGCGTTGGAATTCCTAACAGTTGAAAGTCTGTGTGCTATTACGAAGACCGTCCTTCCTTCCATCAATTTATCCATTCCTTGTTCAATAAGAGCTTCCGTTCTAGTGTCAATCGAGCTAGTTGCTTCGTCCAAAATTAGAACTGGCGGGTCAGCAACCGCGGCGCGTGCTATGGCAAGCAATTGGCGTTGTCCTTGTGAAAGGTTGGAGCCATCCGCGTTAATAACGGTATCGTATCCCTCGGGCATTAACATGATAAAATTATGAGCATTCGCAAGTTTTGCCGCCTCTTCTATTTGTGCATCAAGTCGGATCGTAGCCATGTCGTTCTGTGAGCCAAGGAGTTGTAGTTAACACTTG
>JAZSLG010000129.1:0-30470 GCA_045535235.1 Candidatus Stercoripulliclostridium sp. | reverse complement strand
TGGCGATTGTTTACAACCTCGACGTTGTAATAATCATAGACTCCGTAAATAACAATTCCACTAACAATAAGTATTAAAACAAGTGCAATAATAATAAACTTTTGTGCAAAATTCATTTTACTTTTTTTCATAATTATTACTCCTTTTTGCGGTTATTTTAGCCTTGTCTATATATAGACAATTCAAACACCAATAAATAACCAAATTTTGGAATTATTTTACTATTTATTTACAATTTACTTAACAAAAGATAAAGAAATAATGCCTTCAAATTACTTTTGTTTTTACCCATATTTTCCCATCTTTAATATAACACAATAACATAAAGGCGTCAATACTGCAAAATCCCCACTTATTATATGATGCGCGTTGGTATATGTGCCACCTCTTAAAACGCGCTAGTTGGGAGCATATAAGTGCGGAATGCGGAACAACGCTACGCGAATGCAGAATGCAGAATTTAGAATTTAGAATTCAGAATTGCTTCACTCCGCTACGCTTCGCTCACAAGGATTTATTTAAGTGCGGAATGCGGAGCGCGGAACACGGAACGGCTTTGCTTCGTATACTACGCAAACAAGGATATAATTAAAAATTTTTTAACGGATAAAAACGCGTTAGTTTAGATGAAAAACGAAGGAAAAGAAAAAACCCGAGGGGTTGCTGTAGTCGACCTACTGCGCCCCGACGGGTTTTATTTTTTTCAAAGTGTTTCGCTAAAATAACGCGTTTTTAGATGCGTTTGCAGAGTTCAGTGAATATCACACCTAGACCATAAGCACCGGCATCGGGATAGTTAAGGCTATCGGTAACACCTGCACGGCCAAGCTTTGCTTGGATATACTTGGTCTTTTCGGCACCGTCTACTGCTGCGGAAGCTGCCTTTACCATAGCATCGAGGAGTGCTTCGCCTGCTGCTGCACTTGCGGAGAGGCTATCTGCAGCGGGAACAAGAGCATCTATTAGGGTCTTGTCGCCTACTACTGCACCGTGGCCAAAACTCTTTTCGCCGGTATCTTGAACGCCCTTAACTGCAGCTTGGAGAATATCTGCTAGACCTTGGAGATCAACTTCGTCTTTACCAAGTGCGGTCTTACCAGCCCAACGGAATGCACTTCCCCAAATAGGACCACTTGCACCACCACAGTATTCCATGATGATTTCGGAACAAGATACTAGGAATTCGCCTACGTTACCTTTCTTTCTGGTAGCCCAATCTGCCTTTAATTGTTTGAAGCCCTTTGCAATGCTCATACCAAAGTCGCCATCACCACAACGGTCTGCTTTACAGAAAGCAACCTCATTTTCGATGATGATATCTGCCATGGTTTCTACGATTTTGCCCATGCCTGCGGTATTGATTTTTTCGCCGATAACTGCTTCACCTACGAATTCGCATACTGCGTTTTCTTCTTCAACAGCTTCTTCTACTGCTACGTCTTCTTCAACCGCCTTGGGAGTAAATGCTCCGGGAGTAATGTTTAGTGCCTTTGCGAGTGCTTGTACTGCTTCCTTGCAAGCAAGTGCTTCGGCATCAACAGCGCCCCAAGTGATAGCGGGAGTGGATACTGCATAATCAAGAAGTCCCTTGAGTTCAGCATCAACGCGAAGGAGGGTTACACTTGCACCAGCCATATCGATGGAGGTCATGTAGTTGCCAACCATGGTCTTGTATACTTTGATGCCCTTTGCTTCAAGTTCGTTGGTTACGTCGTTGTTGAATAGATATAGCTCTTGGAGAGGTGAGCCACCAAAACCGTTGATGAGAAGTGCGATTTCTTCGCCGGCTTTGAGTCCCAAATCTTCAATGAGGTCGGGAATAATTCTTTCGGCAAGTGCTTTGGAAGATTGTAGTTTTTCTCTCTTTCTTCCAGGTTCGCCGTGGATACCTACGCCGAATTCCATTTCGTCTTCACCAATTTCGAAGGTGGGGCTTCCTGCTGCGGGAACGGTACAAGAAGTTAGTGCGAAACCAAAGCTTCTTACGTTATCGATAACCTTTTGTGCTACTGCCTTAACTTCTTGGAGTGAGCCACCTTGCTCTGCCTTAGCACCAGCAATCTTATGTACGAATACGGTACCGGCAACACCACGACGACCTACGGTATATAGGGAGTCTTTAACTGCGATATCATCGTTTACGTATACGGCATCAACTTCTACACCGTCTTCCTTTGCAAGAGCTGCTGCATTGTTAAAGTTCATGCAGTCACCGGAGTAGTTCTTAACAATCATAAGAGTACCTTTCTTGGAGGCGGTAAGCTTAAGAGCGTTGTAAACTTGGATTTGAGAAGGAGATGCAAATACGTCACCGCATACTGCACAGTCCAACATTCCCTTTCCTACGAAACCTGCGTGTGCCGGTTCGTGACCAGAGCCACCACCAGAAATAAGGGTAACCTTATTCTTATCTATAACTTTCTTTTTAACAACTTTATATTTTTCAACAAATTCAAGTTCCGGATGTGCTTTAGCCAAGCCGTGACACATATCGTATACGAAACTTTCCGCAGTGTTCATTATTTTTTTCATATTTTTACCTCCATAAGAATATTTATGCCGATAGTTTTCCTATCGGCATAAACGACTTAGTTATTTGTTATTAGCATCCACAGTCACAATCACAGCCACCGTATTTGTAATCGTAACCAATCTTATCTGCAGTCTTAATAGCTGCTGCTACCATAGCGGGAGTTACGGGGAAGGGCATGTTGTGTACGGATTCATCGGGAATACAAGTCTTTTCTGCAATAGCCATGAGCATTTCGTCATCGATAGAGTCGGTGCCGATATCCTTTAGGCAAACGGGTAGACCAACGGTCAAGCAGAAGTCGAGAACTTCATAAAGTTCTTCTTCGGGGGAGTTTTCAAGTACGAGTTGGCATAGAGTACCGAATGCTACCATTTCGCCGTGATAGTACTTGGTGTGAGCAGGTAGTAGAGTCAAACCATCGTGGATAGCGTGAGCTGCTGCTAGACCAGCACTTTCAAAGCCTAAACCGGAAAGAAGAATGTTGGTTTCAATAATGTTTTCAAGAGCAGTGGTTACAACGTTGTTTTCACAAGCTGCAACTGCTTTTGCACCATCGGAAAGAAGAGTCTTGTAGCAAAGTTGAGCCATTGCGTATGCTGCCATGGTTCCACCTGCTAGCAAAGTACCCTTTGCACGGTTTGCGCCACAAGGTAGACCTGCGTTTACGTTTGCATAGCTTTGAACGTTTGCACGTGTTTCAAAGTAGGTTGCAAGAGCGTCACCCATACCACTAATTAGGAAACGAGCAGGAGCGTTTGCAATAACGGTAGTATCAATAAGAACTACGCTGGGGCTTTGACGGAAATATGCATAATCATCAAAGTGGTGATCAGGAGTATAAAGAACTGCACTGTGAGAGGTAGGAGCATCGGTTGCTGCAATGGTGGGGCAGATGATAAGGTTGGAGCCAGCTGCTACACACTTGGAGGTATCGATAGCTTTACCGCCACCTAGACCAATAGTGCAAGCACATTTGTTTTCTTTAGCGATTGCTTGTAGTCTAGCAACTTCTTGACGAGAACATTCGCCACCGAAATCAACTGCTATTAATTCAACGCCGTATTTCTTTTGGGTTGCTTCCAATTTATCGGCTACCAATTTCTTAGCAAAGTTATCGGCGATTAGCAAAGCCTTTTTACCAAAGGTCTTTACAAAATAACCAAGGTTTAGAAGTTCGTCTTCACCTTGAACGTACTTGGTGGGGCAAATAAATGCTTTTCTCATTATAATTTCTCCTTTTAATGGAATTTTTTTATTATAATAAAATTATAATACCAAATAATGGGTTAGTCAATACCCAATTTTTCAAAAAATTTCCCGTTTTGCTTGAAAAACACCTATTCTAACACTTTTTTATTCCTTTCTTCCTCAAATTGCGCTTGATTATGCAATGTAACTCCGTAAACTTGAAAATATAAACGCGTTATGTTATACTCTCACTATGGGATTTTTTGATGGAAAACTAGAATTATCCGTAACTTCTGCAAGCGGTATCGAGGCGGTTACCAAACGCGAATTGGAAGGTTTAGGGTACACCCCCGGTGGCGCAATATACGGACGAATTTCTTTTGAAGGCGACTACCGCGACGTTGCAAAAACAAACGTTACGTTGCGCACTGCCAACCGCGTATTCATAAATATCGCTCGCTTTCACGCCGAAACTTTCGACGAGCTTTTTGATGGGGTTAAGAATATTCCTTGGCAAAATATTATTCCGAAAAACGCTCGCGTTATCGTTAACGCAAAGTCTTTCAAAAGCAAACTCTTCGCTCTATCCAGTATCCAAAAAATCACAAAAAAAGCAATAGTCACCGCCATGGGCAATTTGTTTGAAAGCGGTGGAACCTATACTTTTGAAGTAGTAATAAACGAGGACGAAGTATTGGTCGCGCTCGACACCTCCGGCACGGCGCTACATAAACGCGGTTATCGCACTTTCGTAGGTGAAGCTCCTTTGCGTGAAACCCTTGCAAGCGCAATAATCTTACTTTCCGTTTGGAAATGGGATCGCCCTTTCATAGACCCCTTTTGCGGTAGCGGAACACTCCCTATCGAAGCCGCTTTGATAGCAACCAACACCGCTCCCGGGCTGAATAGGAATTTTGCATTTGAGAATTTTTTGAAAGCACCCGAAGTCCTTGCTTCCGTAAAAGAAGAAGCACGCGATAACATAATTACCGACCGCGAGTTAAGGATAAGCGGATTTGATATCAACAAAGATGCAATTGCTTTGGCTCTAAAGCATGCAAGAAATGCCGGTGTTGCCGATAAAATCCACTTACAAGTAGCCGATATGCGCACTTTGAGTTCCCGATATAGCCATGGAGTAATAGTCACCAACCCACCTTACGGCGAACGATTACTACAAGAAAAGGAGCTACAAACGTTATATCGCGATTTTGGAAAAGTATACCAATCTCTCGACGAATGGAGTGCTTACGTTATTACCTCATACGATAACTTTGAACGTTACTTTGGAACGCGTTCAGACAAAACGCGAAAGCTATATAATTCCGAACTAGAGTGCAAATTGTATCGTTATCTTGGCGCTCCACCCAAAAAGAAATAATAATTAAAAATAAAACTATCTATCAAACGAAGGCGAAATATGTTTAGAGATAAAAAAGCAGAAACAAAACACGGAATACGCGCAGGAATTGTAGGAATACTAGTCAATCTTCTTCTTTTTGCAGGTAAAATCGTAGTAGGATTAATTGCAGGTTCCATTACTATTGTCGCAGATGCAGTAAACAACCTTGCCGACGCCTCCTCAAGTGTCGTTACCGTAATAGGATTCAAACTTAGTTCACGCCCTGCCGATGCGGAGCATCCATTTGGTCACGAAAGAATTGAACAAATTTGCGCTCTCCTTATTGCAATCATCGTGCTTGCGGTTGGCGTGCTTCTTGGTAAATCTTCCATTGAGAAAATCATCACGCCCGAGCCTATCGTAGTTAGCGTTGCGACCTATATCGTACTAGCTATTAGTATAGTTGGCAAACTGGGACTGATGCTTTTCCTTCGCACCTACGGTAAAAAAATAGACTCCGATTCCCTCATCGCCAGTTCCGCCGATGCTAGGAACGACAGTATATCAACCACCGCCGTACTTATTTCCACAATAGTTATTGGCACCACGGGCGTAAACATAGACGGTTATATGGGTCTAGCAGTATCCATATTTATAGTAATTTCCGCGCTAATAATGTTCAAAGAGATTATAAGTCCCCTACTTGGTGAAAAGGCAGACAAAGAGTTCACCATTGAAGTTAGAAAGAAAATCCTCGCTCACGAAAAAATTCTTGGCATACACGACCTTGTAATTCACCAATACGGAAAGACGGCATTCGTTACCGTACACGCCGAAGTTGATGCAAAAGATGATTTTATTACTTGCCACGATATTATAGATAATATCGAAAGAGAGTTTTTACTAGAGGGCGTTAACCTATCCATACATATGGACCCCATTGAAACCGACAATCCCGAAGTTGAAGCACACAAAATGCGTGCAATAAAGGTACTTTCCTCCCTAGACGAAAACTTACACCTACACGATTTTAGAATAGTAAAAGGTGATACGCATACCAATATACTATTTGACGTTGTAGTTCCCTACGAAAAGAAGATAAGCCTTAAAGACATACACGAAGCCCTTGCAAAAGAATACGAAAACGATGAAACGCAATACTTTTTCGTACTAGCGTTAGACCGTGAATTTGCATAAGAGATAAACCCACCAAATGGTGGGTTTTGTTTTGCTGTGAATTTAGTTTATAGTACCTCTTAAAAACGCGCTAGTTTGGATGCTCCCCGACGCAAAATTAAAAACTCTCACGACGGGACTTTACTAAGAGTAAACGACCGAGTGAGAGTTTCATTTTGCAATGGGGAGCGCCAAAATAGCGCGTTTTACCATTCTTTGGCTCCATCATGCTTCACATCATCATAAAACTCAAAATACTTGCGTTTCTGTTCTGCAAGCGCCCTTTCTCTTGCACGCTTTTTGGCAAGTTCTTCTTTGGTGAGTGGTTTTCTAGCGGATGAGGATGGAGTTGTAATAGTCTTTTTTTCTTCCATAACTATCTAGGCAAAATTATTTTGGGCTCTTTGTGGTTGCGCTTATAAAGAATGCATTTGCTACCAATGGCGCATACCGGTTCGGCGCCGGTGAGTTCTGCAAGTTCAGCTAATGCCAACTTTGCATCGTAATCGGAATTACGAAGCACGGTAATTTTTATTAGTTCTCTAGCTTCCAAAGCTTTATTAATTTCGCTTGCCATAACGTCGGTAACGCCACCTTTTCCTACTTGGAAAATGGGGTCAAGGTTGCTAGCTAGCGCTTTTAGATAACTGCGTTGTTTACTTGTTAACATATTAATACTCCTCTATTTCAAATTCTTTGAGTACTTCCTTATAGTCACGATACTTGTTAATAATTGCAATATGGGGTCGCTCTTTTGCAGATATGATATGTTTATCACAATCAGCTTTACTTTCCCATAGTTCTTCGAAAACAACCTTGGTTGCACCCTTATATTTATAGGATACACAGTTGAAATATAGATTGCCCTCGTCTAGTTTACTAGCCTCGGCATGGGCTTTGCAAGCACTCAAAAATTCATTTCTTATTTCTTCGTCTTTTGAAAGACATAGGCTTTTTATTTTTAGTAAATACATGATTTCTCCATTAACACTTTTTGATTAGACGTAGATAAAACTCGACGGCTTCCCATATACCCTTAAAGGTAATGCGCTCGTTATGTCCGTGTATCGTTCTTCTTTCCTCGGCACTCATAGATTGCGCGCTAAAGCGATATACTTTATCCGAAATCTTGCCGTAATGTTGAGAGTCGGAACAAGCAAACATTAGATAGGGAGTAACTACTGCATCGGGGAAGGTTTCGCCAACTGCCTCTTTTACTATTTCGAACTCCTCGCAATCGGTACGTGATACAACGGAAGGATTATTACCGTTAACGATATTAACTTCCACCCTATCGTCGTTAATAACTTTCTTTACGTACTCAACGGTACTTTCCATGGTTTCTCCCGTCATAATGCGAAAATTAGATAGCATTTCTGCTTGTGCAGGGAGTACGTTACGTCCGTTAGAGCCTTTCATTTGGGTAAAAGCACAGGTAGTACGCATGAGTGCGTTGATTTCTCCACCGCCCATTTTGCCTATTAGGGAAAGTACGGGTTTGAAGAGCCACATGTTTGCAAATATTAGTCGGTACAAGAAGGTGGAACGCCTACCTAGGGTATCAAATAATGCAAGAGTGGGTGCGGTAAAGTTAGCCTTGAAAGGCTTTGATTCTACCTTACAACAAGCATTGGAAAGAATACCTATGGGCGTTTTAGCGGGCGGGCTAGAAGCGTGTCCACCCTTTGATTTTACGGTATAAGAAAGGTTTAACATGCCCTTTTCCGCAATACCAATAACAGCAACTCTATCTTTTACCCCGGGGAATACGTTTTGTACTACCGCACCACCCTCGTCGACTACGAGTTGAACGTTTACGCCACGACGAGCAAACTCATCAACAATAGCTGGACAAGTAGGGCCGGATATTTCTTCATCACCTGAAAAGCAAAGATATATATCGTTTTTAGGAGTAAAGCCTTCCTTAATTAACGTTTCTACTGCTTGAAGACAACCGTTCAAGGTTGACTTGGTATCAAGGGTACCTCTGCCCCAAAGCGTTTCACCCTCTATGATACCGGCAAAAGGCTCTTTTTCCCAACCGCTTTCATCAACCTCAACAACGTCAAAGTGTGACATTAGAACGGTGGCTTTTTCGTCACTCATGCCCTTCCAATGGAATACGATACCGCGCCTACCAATATTTTCTTTAACGCAAGTAGCGTGTACTACGGGAAATAGTTCAACGAGTTTATCTTCAAACTTCTTAAATTCAGCATCGTCTTCAAGAGAGTAATCGGCATTTGAAACGGTTTTACAAAGTATCATTTCACGAAGATCGTTAACAGCCTTTTCCTTATCAAATGAAACAGGTTCTACAACCTTTTCCACCCTTGCTTCGGGCTTAAACATAAGAGCTCTTAATAATAGAATTAAAGTTAGCATATTTCACCTCTTAACATATGATAACACTAAATCATTAACTTTTCAAGTTAAGCGTAATTACTTTCATAAAATTTGCTAAATTTGCGCAAAAAAGAAAGGGCACCCAAAGTGCCCTTAAATATTTCATAACTAACTCTTTATTAATTGTATAACAATTTAGACGACTTATTTGATAGAAACATATAAAAAACTCCCTTGAAGGGAGTTTTTTCTTTTTATAAAATTCTTTTTTCTATTTTCCAAGTAGTGCAAGTATTCCGTTTATGATTAATACAACACCTATTACGATGAATATCCAATCAACGAGAAGCCATTTTGCAACGATTAGGAAAATACCTACGATAAGGGTAATAATAGGTTTAACAAGGGATATCCAACCCTTTTTCTTAAAATCTTTTGCTATCATTACTATTTCGTAAACGGAGTATACTACTAGACCGATACCAAGTACTAATAGTGCGATATCAAGTATGGTCCATCCACAAACGATGACTGCTATACCAAGTATAATTTCGATAACGGCGGGAATATAATTTTTTCTTACTATATCGTAAATGCCTAGTCCGATTAGAACTACGCCAACGATGGTTAGAAGAACGTTTATCATGCCGGCACGGAAGATACAAAATAGTATACCTAGTACTATGAGTGCAATAGCATTAATTACTGCTTGATTATTTAATTTTTTCTTTGCCATATTTTGCTCCTTTATTAAATTATGCTTTATTTCCAAAAAAGTTATATAACTTTTACATCTTTTTTGCAAGCAGTTTTAACTATTTAAGTAGTTTTACCATAACTGCTTTTTGAGCGTGGAGTCTATTTTCCGCTTCTTCAAAAATCTCGTTTGCATGAGCCTCCAAAACCTCGGCGGTAATCTCTTCTCCGCGATGAGCAGGTAAACAATGTTGTACCATCGCTCCTTCGTTCGCAAGCGACATTAATTCCGCGTTTACTTGGAAACCATTAAAAGCTTTCATGCGAATTTGGGCTTCCCCTTCTTGTCCCATAGATGCCCAAACATCGGTATATACTACGTCCGCACCAACCACTGCTTCCTTAGGATTATTTGTAACAGTTAGCTTGCCTTGTTCCATTCCCCATTTTACTATTTCGACATCGGGCTCGTATCCCTTGGGACAAGCAATGCTAACGCTCATACCAACTTTTATGCATCCTACGATAAGGCTATTTGCCATATTATTGCCGTCGCCTATAAAAGCAAGTTTTAATCCGGCGAGCTTACCCTTAAACTCACGAATGGTTTGGAGGTCTGCAAGCACTTGGCAAGGATGGCAATAATCGGTTAGTCCGTTAATAATAGGTATGGAGCCGTATTCAGCTAGTTTTTCCACGTCGTCTTGCTTAAACGTTCTAATCATGATGCCATCAAGAAACCGGCTTAGTACCCTTGCAGTATCCTCTATAGGTTCACCACGACCAATTTGCAAATCGTTTCCCGAAAGGAACAAAGCGTTTCCACCAAGTTGATACATACCAACCTCAAATGAAACCCTAGTGCGTGTGCTAGCTTTAGTAAATATCATACCAAGGGTCTTGCCCTTCAAATGATGGTGTACTATTCCCTTCTTATTTTCTTCCTTTAGTTGATCTGCAAGATTTAATATATCTATTATTTGTTCGCCTGTTAAATCACCAAGTTTTAGTAAATGTTTCATGTTTTCTCCTTTTATTTGCAAAATAGCGTCCCAATGCCTTGGTCTGATAGTACTTCGATAAGTATTGCATGCGGTACTCTACCATCAATGATAAATACGTTTTCCACTCCAAGCTCAACAGCCTCCACACAACACTCTACTTTTGGAATCATGCCTCCCGATATTATTCCGCTTTCACGAAGAGCAGGAACTTCGTCAACTTTGATTTCCGTAATAAGAGTACTTTCATCTTTGGGATCTTTTAATACGCCCTTGGTTGCCGTCATGTTAATTAGTGAATGAGCCTTCAATTCCCCTGCTATTCTGCTTGCAGCAGTATCAGCGTTAATATTATAAACCTTTCCGCTTTGGTCGTAACCAATGGTGGAAATAACAGGAATGTAACCCGCGTTCAAAGCATCCAAAATGGGCTTGGTATTAATGGAAACAATATCCCCAACGTAGCCAAGCTCGGGGTCCTTGACCTTAGCTTTAATCATCCCCCCGTCTACGCCACATAGTCCTAACGCCATTCCACCGGCAGTTTCTACACTGGCAACCAGATCTTTGTTTACTTTACCGGCAAGAACCATTTGTACGACGCTCATTTGCTCATCGTCGGTTACTCGTAGTCCGTTTATACGTTTGGTTTCAACGTGCATTTTTTCGAGTACGCTATCTATTTCCGGCCCACCACCATGTACTAGTACCACCTTGATACCTACTTGCGCTAGTAGAACAAGGTCACGCATAGTTGACATTTTAAGGTCGCCGGAAGTCATGGCGTTTCCACCAAATTTTACAACGAGAATTTTATCGTTGTATCGTTGTATATATGGTAATGCTTGTACCAAGATATCAGCTTTTTCTTGATTGCTTAAATTCATCATATCTCCTATTAGGTGCGATAGTCACCGTTTATTTTTACGTACTCGTAAGTAAGGTCGCAACCCCATGCGGTTGCTTTTTGCTTACCAGCATTCAAATTAATTTCAATTATGATTTTGTTTTGAAGTAGAATTTCCTTTGCCTTTTCTTCCGAAAACTCTACACCTCTTCCGCCCACGCAAACGGGAATATTTCCTTTTAGCGAGCTAAACGAAACATCTATTTTGTCCACGTCCAAATTAGCACCGCTATACCCTATTGCACAAAGCACTCTTCCCCAGTTAGCATCAGAGCCAAACATGGCGGATTTGAAAAGTGAAGAGGTAATTACGCTCTTTGCAACAGTACGCGCTATTTTTTTACTTTGGGCTCCTTTAACATTACATTCAAGCAACTTTGTAGCGCCTTCTCCGTCTCCAGCTATCTTTTTACAAAGTTCTTCGGAGACCACGTTAAACATCTTTTTGAAAATCTTGTAATCCCTGTTTTCTTTGGTAATTTCTTCGTTGCCGGCTTTTCCCGAAGCCATGATACAAAGCATATCGTTAGTGGAAGTATCGCCGTCTACGGAAATCATATTAAAAGTATCTTTAACGTCCGAACTAACTACCTTTTGTAGCATAGCACTACTGATATTAACGTCCGTGGTCATAAATACCAGCATTGTAGCCATATTGGGATGAATCATTCCCGAGCCTTTTGCTATACCGGCTATCTTGCACTCTTTACCTCCAAGCATAAACTTGACGGCTACTTCCTTTTTAACCGTATCGGTGGTCATTATTGCTTGGGCGCAGTCGTGAGAATTATCACCTAGTCCACTCACTAAGCTTTCCATTCCTTTTGCTATTGGATTAATATCGAGTGGTTGTCCAATAACACCCGTGGAAGCAACAATAACGTCACTTGAAGAAATACCGGTTGCCCTTTCGACGAGTGCGCACATTTCTTCGGCTATTTCTACGCCGTTAGCATTACACGTATTAGCGTTACCGGAGTTGCATATTACTGCTTGGGCGTATCCGTCCGTCAAATTCTTTTTAGTTACGGCTAGCGGAGCGCCTTTTACAAGGTTTTGAGTATATACCGCAGCCGAGTTACATCTATTTTCCGCAACGATAAGAGCCAAGTCTTTTTTTAGCTTGTTCTTGCGTATTCCACAATGTACACCGTTTGCTTTAAATCCTTGTGGCGCGGTTATCCCGCCTTGTATAAATTCATAGTTAGTCATAATTCCAGTCCTTTCGTTTCATCAACGCCACTTATAATATTAAAATTTTGTATCGCCGCACCGCTTGCGCCTTTGCCTAAATTATCAAATAGTGATATTAAATTTACGCGTTCCTCGTTACCACACACCGTTACTTCCATAACGTCTTTACCGGAAAGCAGTTTAGTAGATATAAAACTCTCGTTAAAATCGACTGCCCTAACCAATTTTTTATCGTTATAGAAATCTTTGAATAGCTCTTGTAAACTCTTTAGACTATCTATGCCTTTTAGCATGTTAAGTTCAATTGGAACAATTACTTGCATTCCACTATAAAAATCACCTACGATGGGTGTAAACGACGGAGCCCTTTTTAGTCCCGTAACGTAACACATTTCCGGCAAATGTTTGTGACTTTGGTTAAGTCCGTATACACGAGGCGCATCCAAAAGCTCGTCACGGTTAGCATCCTCGTAATCAGCTATCATCTTTTTTCCGCCACCACTATATCCTGTTAACGAAGCACAAGTCAAATAGGTGTCTTTGTCCAACACACCACTTTTTATCAAAGGATATATTAGAGCAATAAATCCGCTTGCGTGACAACCGGGATTTGCTATGCGGTTTCCATTTTTTATTTTATCGTAAAAATCTTTACCCAACTCCGGAAAACCATATGCCCAATTGGGATTAGTACGATGAGCCGTCGAAGCATCTATGATCTTCACGCTATCCTCGGCAAGTTTAACAGCCTCGATACTAGCAGAGTCAGGCAAACAAAGAAAGGTTACGTCCGAGCGATTAACGTACTCTTTCCTGTAGTTTATATCTTTGCGATATTCCTCGGGTATAATTAGAAGTTCCACGTCGGAGCGCGAAGAAAGTCTTTCGCGTATCCTAAGTCCCGTTGTTCCTACCGCACCATCTATATAAACCTTAGTCATTCAAAAATTTCTCCACTATTAATAATTGCTCTTCTACTGCAGTCCTACTGGGGGCCCCTTTTGAAGTACGTTTATTTAAGCAAGTTGTCATATCGATGGCTTCATAAATATCTTCTTCAAAAAGTTTACTAAAAGCCTTGTAGTCTACTAGTTCTAATTCGTTCAAGGTCTTGTTCTTTTGTATGCAAAGAGCAACCAAATTACCACTTATTTTGTAAGCTTCCCTAAACGGCATTCCCTTTTTCGCTAGATAGTCCGCACAATCGGTTGCATTTATAAAACCTTTTTCCCCTGCCTTGGACATGTTTTCTTTTAATACCGTCATGGTCCTTAGCATGGGAGCAAAAACGTTTAGGCATTTTAGTGCGGTTTCCACGCTATCAAAAATAGCTTCTTTGTCTTCTTGCATATCCTTGTTGTAGGCAAGAGGAAGTCCTTTTAGCAAAGTGAGAAGTGTTATCAAATTACCGTATGCCCTACCGGTTTTTCCCCTTACTAACTCGGCTATATCGGGATTTTTCTTTTGGGGCATAATCGAAGAACCGGTCGAATAAGCATCGTCTAGCTCGATAAACTTGAATTCCCAAGAACTCCACAAGATTATCTCTTCCGAAAATCTTGAAAGGTGCATCATAATAAGCGCTATATCGGAAGCCAACTCAACGCAAAAATCACGATCTGAAACTCCGTCCATACTATTGAATACAGGCGCTGTAAACCCAAGTTTCATAGCAGTAAAATCGCGATCTATTTCGTAGGTAGTACCAGCAAGTGCACAACTACCAAGGGGACTATAATTAAGCCTTTTTTTGGTATCAAGGAGCCTATCATAGTCACGCATAAACATAGCTGAGTATGCGAGTAGGTGGTGTGCAAAAGTAACTGGTTGCGCACGTTGAAGATGCGTGTATCCCGGCATAACCGTATCCACGTTTTCTTTTGCAACGTCATAAATAGCAGATATTAGGTTCTTAACCTCATCGGTTAGGGACCCTATTTTATCTCTTAGATAAAGTCTAACGTCGAGAGCTACTTGGTCGTTACGGCTCCTTGAAGTATGTAGCTTTTTACCAGCTTTAGGATAACGCTTGGTTAGTTCACCCTCAATAAACATGTGTATGTCTTCGGCATTCATATCTATAACCAAAGAGCCGTCGTCAATTTCGTTTTTAATCTCGGTTAGACCTTTTACGATATCTATGAAATCGCTCTCCTCGATAATACCTTGTTTGCAAAGCATCTCGGCATGAGCAAGACTCCCTTGAATGTCTTGCGCGTACATAAGGGAGTCCGTTTTGATAGATGAATTAAATTCGTTCACGAGTGCATCTAGTTCTTTTTGAAACCTTGCACCCCATAAATTTTGAGCCATAAATTATTTGTTTTCTCCGTTCTTTTTGTCCATTAGCGCCTTTACGGTAAGAGGTAGACCGAAAAGATTGATAAATCCTTCGCTATCCTTTTGGTCGTATACGTCATCTTCGTCAAAAGTAGCAAATTCGGGATTGTAAAGAGAATATTTGGAAGTGGTTCCTGCGTTAATAATATTACCTTTATAAAGTTTTAGTTTAACGTCACCCGTAACGTTTTCTTGGGTTTTCTCCACAAACGCCGATAGTGCTTCACGCAAAGGAGTAAACCATTTACCAAAGTATACTAACTCACCAAATTGTTGTGCAACGAGTGCTTTGTAGTGTGAAGTATCTCTATCCAAACATAAGGTCTCTAATACCTCGTGAGCCCTATATAGAATGGTACCGCCGGGGGTTTCGTATACACCACGAGATTTCATACCAACCAAACGATTTTCACAAATATCTGCTAGACCGATTCCATTTTCGCCACCAAGCTTATTAAGCTTTTCGACTAATGCAACGGGACTTAGTTTTTCGCCGTCGACTGCAACGGGAATACCCTTTTCAAAACTGATAGTAACGTAGGTGGGTTTATCAGGAGCCATGAAGGGTGATACGCCCATTTCGAGGAACCCTTCCTTATCGTATTGAGGTTCGTTTGCGGGGTCTTCTAGATCCAAGCCCTCGTGAGAGAGATGCCACAAGTTCTTATCCTTGGAATAGTTGGTTTCGCGATTAATTTTTAGGGGAATATTGTGAGCTTCAGCATAAGCAATTTCTTCTTCACGAGATTTAATATCCCATATTCTCCACGGGGCAATAATTTTCATACCGGGAGCAAAGGCTTTAATTGCAAGCTCAAAACGAACTTGGTCGTTACCCTTACCGGTACAACCGTGACAAATAGCATCTGCACCTTCTTTAATAGCAATATCCACTATAGCTTTAGCAATAATAGGACGAGCAAAAGCAGTGCCTAATAGATAATCGCCTTCATACTTAGCCCCGGCTTGAACGGTGGGGTAAACGTAATTTTTAATAAATTCTTCTTTAAGGTCGCATACGTAAAGTTTGGATGCACCAGTTGCAATGGCTTTTTCTTCCAAACCGTCCAACTCGGTTCCTTGACCAACGTCACCGGAAACAGCAATTATTTCGGGATTGTCATAGTTTTCTTTTAACCAAGGAATAATAATGGAGGTATCTAGACCGCCGGAGTATGCAAGAACGATTTTCTTTATTTGCTTAGACATATTTAAGTCTCCTTCGAGTGAATTTTTTTATTATGCAACGATTATAGCCCTTTAGAATGTATAAATCAAGCGAAAATACGGCAAAAAATGAATAAAATAAAAATTTTTATGCGAATTTTTTGTATATATTACGCGCAAAATTTTATTAAAATTGCGACTCGGAGTGCGCGAAGAAAGTTTGCATAAAATGATAAAAAAATTCAATGTTAAAAATTTATCATTCAATATAATAAAAAGGCGATGCCTTTTTAACATTTTATCGCTCTAAAAATAAGAGGAGCCTTCTCACTCCTCCTATTCAAAAAATCCTTTTGTTTATATTTTGTTGCGTTATTAGTAGCTTGGGATACGAAAATTTACATTTTTTCAGACCTCGCCATCTGGCTTTTTTGCAAATTTTTTCTGTTGATATTTACCATTTACGTACTCACTTATTACAAGTGCTATAAAAATTATTGCAAAGCCAACACCCACTTGAAGAGTAACTTTTTCATTGTATAAAAGGATGGAAAAAATTACACCAAACACTGCCTCCAAACTCATAATCAACGACGCACTACAAGTATCGGTATGTTCCATTCCCCAAGTCATGGCAAGAAGAGCAAAGGCGGTTCCCATTATCGTCAAATAAGCAAGGCGCCAAGCTGAATCAAACTCCAATACTATCTTTTGGTCTAACTCCGTCGTTAGATACAAGATTAAAGTACAAATCCCACACCCCAACAATTCAAACACGGTAAAAAGTATACTATCTTTACCCTTCCCTAAAATGGCGATAAATACAATTTGGAGAGCAAAGAAGATTCCGCAAATTATCGTCATCCCTTCGCCCATAAAATCAAATCCCTTTAGTCCGCCATCAAAAGAAACCAATCCAATCCCAACGAATCCAAGCAAGGCTGCAATTACGTTAAAAATCGTTGGTGCTTTTTTCGTTATCCCCCACATCATAAAAGGAACCATTACCGCGTAAGTTGCTGTTAAGAAAGCATTCGTTCCCGGGGTAGTATGAGCAAGTCCAATAGTTTGAGTAACGTAGGCACCACTTAAGAAAACGCCCGTAATTCCTCCACGCCATACAACGTCCCAGCTAAATTTTTTCCACCGCTTGGGAAATGCTACTCCCACCAATACCCCTCCAAGCAAAAATCTTATCGTTAAAATAAAATTCATTGGAAGAGCGTTAAGAGTGTCTTTAAGCACGACGAAACTACTACCCCAAATTATGGTAGTAAATAAAAGTAGTAACTTGGCTATAATGGATTTTTTTCTTTCGTTCAGCATCAAATACCGTTTTAGCGAAATATGTTACTATTTTATAAAAGTAGTCGCTATCTTTTCCTTTTCTATTTCGCGTAGTTCGTATTTTTCGTCACATCTTCCAAGCGCAATAGCACAGCAAGGAGCCATGTTTTCCTTAATATTCATTTCCTTTTGAAGGCTGGGCAGATTTCGTAAAGCCCTGGGGGCGCTCCATATATGACAAGCACCAAGATTTAGTGCGGTTGCGCAAATAGCCATATTATGTACGACTATGGCGGCGTTAGAATAATTGACGTTGGAATAAGGCTCTTCATCCACTTCCGAGCAAACCAAAACGACTACAGGAGCTCCGTAAAATGCTTTATACCCCTCTCTATCCATGATTCGTGCAGTTTCCTCTTCCCATCTTAAAATAAGTTCTTCGTTCGTTATTACAACCAAACTTAATCTATCGTATCTTTTTAAGCCTATTGGAGAAGCATAAGCAGATTTTAAAATTTCCGATAGTTCACTTTCCGTTAAACCTTCGCCGTTAAACGCACGAATTGATTTTCTACTGTATAATGCTTGTAAAGTATCCATGTTTATCTCCCAATATAAGGTATTCATATTATATCACACCGTGATAAAAATTAGAATATATTGTAATATGAAAATTGAAAGTTATAACCGAATGCAAGCAGTAAAGTACGCTCAAAAATACGCATTAAAACGCAACGATGCTTATTTTGATTTTTCCAAATTAGGTGGGGATTGTACTAATTTCTGCTCACAATGCCTTTATGCCGGTAGCAAGCAGATGAACTATACGTTAGATTTAGGTTGGTATTATAAGTCTTCAAACGACCGTGCTCCAGCATGGAGTGGCGTAAATCAATTTTATAAATTCCTTACCGAAAATATCGTAATAAATAAAATTGGCGAAGGGTATGGACCTTTCGCCGAAGTAAGAAATCCAGCCGAATTGGATATTGGGGATTTCATATTATTGGGTACTAGCCCAAATCTATTTTATCACGCAGTTATAATCGTAGGCTACAAAGGAAAAACACCCCTCGTCGCCAGTCATTCCTACGACGTTTTGAATAAGCCTATAACCGATTACGATTACCAATACGCAAAGGGTTTACATATATTAGGTGTCCGTAAATAGTGTTAGGGACACCTAAACACCAATTTTACTTCTTAGACCGTCTTTTCGCTTCCATTCTTCCAATAATCATTTCACGGTCTTTATTCTTCTTTCCTATGGTAATACTTATTCCCAAAACAACAGCTACTCCAGCAAGTGCCCCAAGAACTATTCCTATTGTAGCACCGACTCCAATACCGTCTTCTTCCAATTTTTCATCATTATTTTCTTCACCATCGTTAGATGAATTATCGCCGTTTTCAACCTCGTCGTCATTGCTTGGTAAGTCCGGTACGGGATTATCATCCGGGTTGGGAGTTTCCTCTATTGCCATCCATTTAGGAACAAGGTTAACACTTCCTGCCGGCATAACAAAATTATCACCCGCCATGTAAAGCACACCGTCTATTTCCCAACCAACGAATGTTTTTCCTTCTGGAATGACGCTCGGAACCGGAGGCAAAACAATGGTTTCTCCTTCCTTAGCTTCAAAATCCTCCAAGCCTAAGCTATCGTCAAAATCAAATTGATAACGTTTGGTAGCATAATAAATTACCAACTCCAACATAGTTCCACCGGTTATTATATCGTTTTCATCTTTTATATAACCGCTAATTACGCCCGATAGCACCTCGTTAACGTTTGCCACTCTTTCATAACCGGAATAGGTTTCATTAGTTATATCTACTAATTCTCCGGTGCTTCCAAATCTCATCTCCGAGTGCAATTCGTTGTCAAAATATTTCTTAACTAAATATCCAACGTTATCATTCGCCTTTAAGCATAGACTGAATTTTACGCTTGCTACGTCTTGCTCAACCACGTAAGAATCATTAAATATTTTTAGACTTTCACCCTCGAAAGTAATCCCATCGGTATATCCTATAAAACTATAACCGTAAACAATATAATTTATAGGTGCATCCAACAAGAACGGTACTCCGTATTTTACGGTTTTTCCTTCCGGCAAAGTACCTTCGCCCTCGTTCCCTGTGTATCTATCATCAACGTAGGCGACGTTAACGTTTTTGCGTGAGTAGTACATGTTAACCACGCTAGACCCATCTGCCAATACCGTAAACTCGCTTACGTACTCTTCTCCACCAACAAACTTTGCACCAACGTAATTAAAGCCTACTTTATTAATAACGTCACTTTCATTGACTGAGCGCAAAGCGTCCGCCACGCCATCGTATAGTACGATTTCCTCATCACTTTCCAGGTTGAACGCACCTTCAGAATTTTCGTAAAAGTGCAGGTAGGTTATTTTAATATCATCGCGTGGAGCAATAGCTACTTCCACAACAATTTCATTCTTTATTACGTTTGCATCCTCAATAATATAGGTTGCGCCAAGATAGATATCATCGTTCTCTTCGGGGATTAAATCAATCCCACCGAAACTCCATTTAATCGTCTTATACCCGACTTCTTCAAAAGGATTTTCCAACACGAAACTGACGATAATCTCTTCGTTTAGTCCCCTATTTACCGTCGCTAGGTTGACTGAACTTATATTTTCTCCATTATAAGTATAAATTATAGAGGAGCTTGTATAATTAACGACCAAATCCTTATAAATCGTATTATAATTTTTACTTTCATCGTGCGTATATCTTAACGCATTAGCATAAGTATAAGTATTATCGATATCTCCTATTATTACCGAACCGGGATCTAATTCTTCGCTAGCAACCAAGCTCCATCCATTAGGTAAAGTTACGTTTTCCCATAGCATACCGACCGCAAGCGTAAACTCCTCTGCAATTTCCGTAGGTACGGGGTCAATAGGCGTAACGGTGAGTGGTAAGTTTCTAATTACAATTTCTCCGTTTTGAGTGTATCCCTCTAATGAAGTATAGTCGTAATTATGCTTATCGTTAGGTACGAACACCATAATATATCCGCTATTATCTACGCTGGGAACATACTCACTATTCAACCAATAAAACTCACCAAGAGAATGAAGATATTTGCCATCAACAAAATCATACCCTTCTACGGCAAGTTGCATATCGTTAAGAGTGCGAATTGGATTATATGAAACGCTTTCAAAACTTGGGAAAATCAAGTCAGGTACCCTTGGAGTAATAATAAATTTATGGGCATTTGCAACGTATTCTATAATATAATTGGAATTATCGGAAAGCATTTCCACGCCTACAAAAGAATATTCTCCTACTATTTCTCCGCTTTCGCGCAAATATCTTACAAGAATAGTTTCATCGTTTATTCCGGTAATTATGGTTTCCTTCAAATCCTCCTCTTCTCCATATACTTTGACGTGTTCGCTTGGGCTAGCGCTAATTTTTAGTGGAGTAATAGAGGCATCAAAATAGATTTCGTAAGCGTTGCTTTGATAAGAATAGTTTTCCTTTATAACTCCGGTGTTAAATATTAATTCCCCAAACACCACAGTAACTGCCGTGGCATCAACGCCGTTTTTATCGTAAGAGGCAAAAACCTCGACGCCTTCAATCTCATTTTCTACTATTCCGTCCAAACCATACTCCGTACCGTAATTGAAAACGTAGGAAACGGTCCTATTGCCATCGTATGGTTTGATTATCGTAAGTTCTTCTTCCAATTTTACGGGAATAACGTTTTTACGATTTATTTTTGCAGTATAGGTTATTTGGTTTTCAACCATATAATAATCGTCGCTTTGGAAGGTTAAAATAAGCTCAACGCTCCTATCTCCTGCGTTCTTATTATCATAACTAGCGCTAACTAGATAACTTAGGTCATCAACTAGCCCATTAATTGCATAATCTACACCTTCCGCAAATTGATACTCACACGCATTTGTGCCATCGTAATCTTTAGAAATATCAGGGGAACGCAACTTATTAAAATAAATTTCTTTTGCAGTTATCTCACCACCCAAAGTCAAACTAACTGGAGAGAAATCGTAAAGTTCTTCAACTGCACTATTAAATGATAGAGAAGAGAACGTTACTTTTACGCTACGCATCCCCGCGTGCTTTGAATCGAACTCTGCACTTGAAAGATTAACGTCTACTTCGTCACCATCGATAACGCCCAAGACGTTGTAATGAACGCCTTTGTTAATCAATCCATCTGCAGATGCGTTACCATCGTAAATCTTGGTTACTAGCACATTCTCTATTAATGATACGGTTATATTTGCTTTAGTTATTTCAACTTTTACCCAATCACTAAATAGGCTTTCGCTTTCAAGCCCACTATCCAAATGACTAACTTTTACGCCCACACGGTAGAATTTGCTTATAGGCGTAAGGAAAGAAAGAGTGGAAGAACTTCCGCATGAAACGGGATTGGTTTTATCTTGTTCACTTTCCGCGCTTTCCCAAGAATAAGAAACCGAAAGCTCATTCAAAATCGAATGTGCTATGCTAACGCCAAGTATATTACTATTACCATCGTATCTTTTACTAATGCCGTTAAAGGAAACTATACTTGGATTTTCAAGCTCCCATACTGCATTCAAATATATTTTATCGTCCGCACTAATATAGGAAGAAGGAAGTTCTGCAGGCAATTCATCAACTATATCCGAGCCATCTCCAACAGACCAACCATTAAACACAAAGCCTTCTCTTTCGAGCAAACCAAGTGACAAACTCATACCCTCGGTATATGCGTTTTCCAAGCCATCTACTCCCACGTTAAGATAAGTATCAGTATAAACTATTTGATAAGTTTTCGGCTCGGGTTCCGGTTCGGGATCTGGTTCGGGGTCGGGTTCGGGCTCCTGGGTTTCATTTTCATATACGGCTACGTAACTTTTTACTCCCCAGTCGCTTGGTAAAATGGAAGTTACGGCACTCTCGGTTACATCTCCCTTTAATATCCATTTTACAAAGGTACTTCCTTCGGGAGCTATAACGTTGGGCAAAGCCTTTGCTTTACCACCATATAGATAGTGTGTGAAAGCTCCTTCTATCGTACCGTCACCCACCTCAAAATTAACCTTATAGGAAATTGGGATATATCCGCTTAATGCGTTAATAAACAAACCGTAATGCTCATTCGTGGAAAGATTAGCTTCCGTAGTCTTGTGTATAACGTTCTTTACGCCCACGTTAAAAACGATTGATAAATCTTTTCCATCATAATTTGTATTAGTTAAACTAAACGGAACGTAAGGATAGTCTATAAAATCTATATCTTCCGCCCCATCTATAGTAATAACGGTTTCCCTAGCAACTTTGTTATTTTTCAAGTTGGTAAGCATTGTATTCAAAGATTCAGGAGTAGTGACGCTCGTTGCTTTTGCATTAACTCCAAAATTAAAAACGCCAAGCACAAAGGCCAATATACATGCCACTACAACTATCAAAATACGGTTATTTACGATTTTACTTTTAACCATTTTCTATTCCCTTTTAATGACAAAAAGCAATTTGGAACAATTGCTTTTTGAAAAATAAATTTATTATAATAATCCAAACTAAATTTTTTTAACGAGTAGCGCGCGAGTTAATCCACCATATTTAGTCAAAATCTTACATAGCGCGAAACCACTTTTAATAAAATTGTCGTAACTCCAATTATTCGTAGGTGCAACGGTTGCACAAAGCCACTCAAAGCCTGCCTTCTTGGCGGTATTTTCCAATTTTGCAACTAACGCTCTTTGCAATCCATTACCACGATAATCAGGTCTAACTATAATAAGCTTCACGTTTGCCGAAGTATTAATATCCACTATTTCATCCACGTCGTAAGCCAAGTTTTCCTTGCCCTCGCCCGCAACGTACAAGATACCAAAAGCGACTAACGTGTCGCCGTCAAAAGCTCCTAGCACTTCACTTTGACCCTCAAAGCACACCGCTAAAGTTTCATAGGTATTTCTTCTTAGAAAATCGGTGTTGCCTTTGGCGTATTTAAAAGCTTCTTCTTGCACTTCTAGTAGAAGCGGAACGCTTTCAATAGAAAGTTTTTTGAATTCAAATGCACTTAAATCTTTTTTCATAAACATCTCCTATACAGTTGCACATACGATTAAAAAACCAAAATTTATAAAGGTTTCGGGCGATAAAAATCTTTCTTCCAGCTCTTCAAAATGCTCGTTTAACCATTCATATTCCGTTTTGATTTCCTTGTCGCGCGGATTGTTGTTATAGGTAGCTTTTATGCCGTTTTTCAAAAACATGAATATGGTAGCAAAGAACGCTTCTTTTTCGTCGTATTCCATACCCGCGGAATTAAGACCCATTTTTTCTACCACGATATTCTTATATCCCGAACGTTGCAAAAGTGTAAAAAGCTCTCTTCCCGAATGACGGTAACCCGTAGTATCGCACTTTGCAATCATATTGAATGCACGTTCAAACATAAAGTTTTCATCCGGATGCGCCATGTTTAGTCCGTCATCAATATTTCTAATGAAAACGACTGCGCCTTTTTTACAATATCTACGTAATACCTTGAGTAATTGATAAGGAGATTTTAGATGCGACATTACTGCAAGAATGTTTATCCAATCGAACCTATCAATGTCGTTTTCCTCCATTATTTCTTCCAAAATTTCGTCAAAATCCTCGCTTTCAACGTCAACTTTATAGAATTTCACGTTTTCGTTTTCATAGTCTGCCTTTGCCTTGTTAACAAAGCTTTCATCAAACTCCACGCCTATGATTTTGCTTACCTCTTTGCGTTTACCAAGGCGTGTCATAAGAGCGCGTCCGTTACCGCAACCAATATCCAAAACTTTAAGATCGCTTTTGCCCTCAAGATATTTTTCGTACACAGGCATATCGTATTCATAAAGCATTTTTTGTTGAGTTTCTAATCTTTTTGCCTCAACTTTGTTGTCTTGGCTAAAGAAACCGGTTTTACCATCGGTTTGTATATGAACGCGCTTTTTGGTACGCGCTTGCTTATTAGCCAAATCTTTTTGGATAATCTCATCGTAATCCGTAACTCCAACTTTATCTTCCAAAATAGGAAGCAAAAGTTCCATGGATTTGAATGAATAAACGTCCGTATAGGTTATTGCACTAATATGCTTAATTCTATCGATTTCACTCTCATTAAAAAGACTTTCCAAAACGTCGTCATTAAACTCAAAACCCGCCTTTTTTATTGGCAAAAACGACGTAGTTGGATTGGCAAGAGCCGACTTTAGTTCTTGGAAAACAACGTCGTCTTTGTTAGAGCAACCTTCAAAAAAGTTTGGCGTCAAAATTAGTATCATTAACGCAACTTTGCCAGCGATATCGCGACAGTCCGACATGAAATTTTCGCCGTATTTTAAGCATTTGGGGGCAAAAAATAATTTGAGTTTATTCTTTGAATAGGTGCATAAATCGGAGTATATACTGGAGCCTATTTCTCCGCCACTTTCCCCACGGTAACAAATAAAAACGTTGTATTCTTTATCCATTCTTCCTTCCTTCGACAAATTTCGACATTATAAAAATAATATCATATATAAAATATATTTACAATAGGCAATTAAAAAAATAGCCCGTCTTTTCGGGCTATTCTTACAATTCTAATAAAAAACTAGGTTATTATCCACTCAACCTTTTCGCTTTCGTACCTCTCCGGAATCTCAAGTTTTGAGAGCATTTTATCAATTTGAATTTGTGGAACGACGTCTTCACGCATTGCATTACGCGTTATCTGCTCATTCCATTCGGTTTCGAGAAATATCGTCTTAACACCTGCGTTGTATCTTTCAAAAAGAGATATTTGTTTAGACCTATTTTGGGCAGTTATATTAGTTGCATTCCATACGAAAGGTTGTTTTTTTCGCAAATACTCCTTCGCTTCTTCTTGCGCTTTTGCAATTACCGCGCCTTGTGGCTCGGTAGGTAAAACGTGCAATTTCTTTCTTATATTATCAAGAGAAACAACTGGTAAATCAGGTAAGGCGTGAGAAATATAGGTATCTTTGCCAGTACCCGGCAATCCGGAAAGCAATATCACTTCTCCCCAATTGGAATTATACAAGCTATCGCTCGGCCACTCTGTTTTGCCTTTGAAAAATGCTCGTTTCGTAAAGTAATCGTTAAAAATGTAGGGAGAATTAAAACAAGAATATTCTTCGGCAAGGAGAGCAAAAAGCTCCACCTTTTCCAATTGTTCTTCCTTATCATTGCATTTTCTACCTAAGACGTCGGCTTTTGCAAGCAAATATAATTTTTCAGCAGAAAAAATGGTAGTCAATTCTCCGTTTGCAACTATTTTTAGTAGTCTAATTCTAGCATCGTCGTCCTTTATCGCATAGGGAGGGAAGGAATGATATTTTACAAGAGTACAAACGGCCTCTCTAATCATTTGACTTTTAACACTACCCGAAAGCCCTAGCTCTTTCCACAAAAATTCTCTAGCCAAAATTGAGCCTCTAGCGGAGTGTCCGGGTGACACGATTTTACCATCCTCTACTTTAGTCCGTTTTATCTTACCCACGTCGTGAAGAAGGGCGGAAAGAAATAAAACTATCTTTTCCTCGTTAGACGCGTTTTGATAACCCTCTAATAAAACAAGATTTTCACAAACCATCTTAACGTGATTTAGAACGTTCCCTTCCCCATGATACTCTTCTTGTTGTGGGGTTTTTTCCATTTTATCAAATAGTGATTGAAAACCACATTCCCCAATTGCACGCCAATTAATCTCACCGCTAGTCAACGGGAGATAATCACAAAGTTTATTAAAAAGCGTATAATTAGACTCTTTCATCTTTTAATTGATTGGGTATTATCGGCTTATTCAACCAGTGTCCTTCGGCTTGCATAACGCTCTGAATAAAGGAAGCTCTAACGTACTTTACTCTACCCGTAACAATACCGTTTTCTTCTATTTTAATATATAGCCCTTCCATCTTTAAGCTAGCATCCGTTTCTTTAACCGCCCTTTCTACGTCCAAATTTAAGCGAGATGCTATTGTGCGTAATACTTCAATATGGTTCTCTGTTATGTAGTTTGAGTTACCCAAATGAGATAAAATGCTTTCCTTACTCTCAAATATACCACTAGATAAAACGGGTACGGAAGAGATTATTCCCATCTTTTTAGTAATAGCTCTTCTAGAAGGAGTATCTAAAAAGACTTGGCGTTCTCGGTCAAAAATATCGAACTCCATGAAGTAATCAGGGAGTGCATCATAGAATACGGCGTGCTTTGCATACATCCATTCGCCGTACATAACGTAGCGGTTAGAAAGCGCGTCAAATAGAGTATCTTGATTGGCATTTGCCCATTGTTTGAAAAGGTTGTAGTGTCTTTCGCGATAACCGCCAATGAGATAATGCCCACGGCTTTGGAGCAGTAAATTGCCATCTCCGTCAAAAGAGATTGCCGTATTCGCTCCGTCTATTTTTTCCTCGATAACTATATTTTTATTCAGTACAAAATCGAAGGCCACTTGGCTAAGGTCTTCGTCTCCTGCTTGCAATCGCGAGCCTTGTAAATGAGGCGTGCGTGGGTATTTAATTATTTTATAATCGTAATCCATTTTATATCCTTGCTATCATAACGAGATGCCCATGTACGCCCTCAAAAGATAGGCGCGATACACCACGTGCGTTAAAATAGTCTGTTAATATTTCTTTTGTGAGTAAACGTATATGTTCCGGGTTATCGTCCTCTTCCGCGGGTACCGTAACGACGACGTACTTACTAGCCAACCTAACTGCGTTACTAATTGCCTTTTCCACGTTAGGAATATGTTCCAACACCTCCAATAACGTAACGACCTCAAAAGAATTATCGGGAGCCGAATAGGTGCAAATATCATCGTTAAATGCCGTAAGGTTTTTTACACCACCGTTAGCTATATTCTCCAGCAATTCAACGCGGTGTGGTAAAATATCGATGCTAGTCACTTTTGAATAAGGAAACTCCTCAAGGAACGGGAAAAGAAAGGCTCCTCTTCCGCTACCTACGTCCAGTAAGCTTACGGGTGAAACCGACGTTAAAAATCCAAGCACCTTTTTAACGCGCGGTAATAGGTTTGAACGCTTAAAATAGTGTGCTTTTACGCCCACGTTTTCACACAGTGCAATAGCCTCTTCGCAATTTTTAGGCAACTCGCAATCGCAATTGTTTTTTAAGAGTGCGCCACAAACTGCGCTATAAAGTAAACGCGTGTAATAACGCTCATCCATATTAATCCAAAATCATTTGATTACTTTTCTTTTTTGCTCTTTCAATATTTCTATCGTTTACTTTATCCTTAACGCGGGTAAATTGGTATTTGACTCTTTCGTTACCCTCTTTGAAATTAAAGGTGATTTCATTGGAAACCAAATCTTCACGTTTGGGATAGAAATTAAAATTGATGCTAGTAGTAATTTCGTTAGATATTAATTTACCTTCTTCAACGGAATACTCGCTTTGTGGGAAATCTTCGATTTTTATTCTATCGACCACCTTACTATCTTGCTCGTTATAAGTTAGGGTATAGGTGTGAATAGTTTTACGCTCGCTTTCGCCCACTAATTTGTATATAACTTCCGCCCTAGCGTCGTTACGTATAACCAAGATAAAATACTCGTAGTTTTCTTCAAATTCATATTCTACACCGGACTTTGACTTGTAAAAATATTCCTCAAGTGCATAAATCCCCTCGAGTTCACTAGCCGTTCCTTTGTTGAAAATACAACCACTCAAAGAAAACGCCATAACTACTAAAATCCCTAAAGCTAAAATCTTATATAATCTTTTCATGTTTTACTCCTTTAAGTAGAATAGTCGTTATTCCAATAATATGTTAACATAAAGAGGGAAAAGTTGTCAACTTTGGCACGAATGGTACGATATTACGTTTTTTTCAAATGCACGAAATAGTGTTTCGAGTGATTTAGTTTGTCGGTATAAAAAATATCGTCTACATGGCGCAACGAAAGTATTTCAAATGCACCGAACAGTTCTTGAACGTAATCCAAATCTACGTAGAAATGAGGGATGCCCTTTTCCGGCCCGTCATCTGTTTTTATTACCGTATTTTCGTCCAAGCGTGGATAGCCCGCCTCGTTAAACGACCAAGTTTCTTTTGAACATAACGTTATAAATATTTCGCCACCACTTTTTAGCACCCTATCCAATTCGTTTACAATCCTTCTTGCCCCTACGGTATCGGTATGTGAAACTGTATGATAGGAAAAAATCACGTCAAAAGTCTCGTCGTCGTATGGTAAAGATAGCATGTCGCAAACTTCAGTATCTATGCTCAAATTCTCTTTTTTTGCCCATTCTACCAAATGATTAACTGCGTACTCGGACAAATCGCAAGCCGTAACCTTAAATCCTTCTTTTGCGAACAATACGGCGTGTCTACCCAATCCACAGCCCAAATCCAACAACTTGGAGTATCCTCTCTCTTTCCAAACGTTAGCGTAGTAATAGCTTTCCACGGAAGGCTCTAGCCATAATTTTTTATCGTTCTTTTCCCAATCCCATTCTTTTGACATAATTATTTTTTCAATCTTCAAGTTATTCCAAAATGTTTGTAGTAATATAATCAACGCCCATTTTTGCCAACCTTTCGGCAGTAGCTTTTTCATCTATCGTCCAACAGTTAACCTTTAATCCTGCATTATGGAACTTTTTCAGTGCTTTTTTAGTTAATGCTTTGTAATGTATTGCAACGTCGATTTTGTCACGAATCAACTTATCAGCAAGCTCGTCACTCAATTCTGAAAACAAAAATTGTGCCGATTGCGTAGGTAATATATTCCTAACGTAAAGAAGGTTGTCGTAATCAAAGGAAATAAACGTAACTCTATTTAGGTAATCGTTAGCAACGATTATTGCAATAATATTCGCAATTTCTTCTTGGGTGAAATCCGATTTTAATTCAAGAATAGCTTGCTTATCGTATCTCTTACAAATCTTAATATAACTTTGAAGGTCGGTTAATCTTTCCTCTCCCAAAATCTCGGTATTTTTATCGTAAAGAGGAATATTGAGTAATGTCTCTAATGTAGAGGTTTCGACAGCTATATCTTGTCCGGATAATCTCTTTACCGTATCGTCGTGACAAATAACGAATTTGCCGTCTATGGTCTTATGAACGTCGGTTTCAATACCATAATAAGAGTGTTCCCCCGCCAAAATAAACGCCGACTCGGTATTCTCCACTTCCAGCCCGGAGACTCCCCTGTGTGCAATCACTTTTGCGTCGTATTTCTCAAATAAAATGGTTCCCGTTGGTGCCTCTTTATTACACGAACAAGCAAAAACTAGTATCATTAGCGCTAAAACGCAAGCAATAATCTTTTTCACTTTCTCCCTCCGAAAAAAGTAACTACATATAGTATACCATTAAAACCCAGTGTTTGCAATAACGGATGTTACCAATCTTCCCTTTATTATTTTTACGATTGAACGAGCGCATCATTAAATGTTTATTGATTATTTAATAAATTTGTAGTAAAATAAAAACAATAAGCTAAGGATAATACGAATGGATTGGTTGTATAGTGCAATAATTATACTTGGAAGCGGATTACTCGTCTTCATAATAGGTAGAATTTTCCCTAGAAAATGGATTAATCCCGACAATGCATATTTTAAGGGTTGGAAATGGGAAAAAGAAGGCAAGATATATGAAAAGATTGCCATAAAAAAATGGAAGACGAAATGGCCTGATTTTAGTAATATAATTACAAAAATTTTTCCCAAGTTTATGCCTAAAAAGCGTCTTGATATGAGTGCTGTTGAAAAGCTACCCATACTAATCAAAGAGTGTTGCGTAGCAGAAGCCACCCATACAATTTGCTTTATCTTAGGATTTATTCCGGTAGCGATTTGGCCGGGAGTAGCAAGCGCGGTACTCGGCGTATTGTGGGCGCTCACCCACGTTCCTCCCATCATTATACAAAGATACAACCGACCCAGATTTAATACAATGCTAAAAAAAGCAAGCAAATAATAATTAACCAGTAGCCAACAAAAATAACGAACCCATCAAGGGTTCGAATTTGTTTCTCTTTTCTTACTCTTTGTGTTTAAGGGTAGCGCGAAAGACTGTCTCAAACTAAGTAATGATAAAATAAGAGTAAAGGGCTTGTAATACTTTTTAGTTGGTAAATATACTTGAACGCAATGCGTTCACTTTCGCCAGGTTTTTGCTTAGCAAAATGCCAAACTTGTTTTGGC
The DNA here is from genome assembly GCA_045535235.1 of Candidatus Stercoripulliclostridium sp. GTDB lineage: Bacteria > Bacillota > Clostridia > Christensenellales > DTU072 > Stercoripulliclostridium_A. Next base: position 47 of record JAZSLG010000129.1, on the reverse strand, counting down.
TATAATGTGAGCAACGCGAACTATAATTTGAACGAAGTGAGTTACTC